>JAJTFM010000015.1 GCA_021298575.1 Saprospiraceae bacterium
CCAGGGCGGCGGAGAACGCAGACCGTGGCAAGACCGCAACAACCAGGGTGGCGGAGAACGCAGACCGTGGCAGGATCGCGATAACCAGGGCGGCGGAGAACGCAGACCGTGGCAAGACCGCAACAACCAGGGTGGCGGAGAACGCAGACCATGGCAAAAAGGTGGTTTCAATAATAAACCTGGTCAGCGTGGTGGATTCAAAAAGAAAGACGACTTCGTTATTGAGCGCAAACCCAAGCCAGGACTTCCGAGTGGTGAGGGCATGCCACTTAACAAGTATCTGGCACACTGTGGTATCGCATCAAGACGCAAAGCCGTGGACTACATCAAGAACAGCGATGTAACCGTAAACGGAGAGATAAAACTCGAACCATACTACAGAATACAACCGGGTGATACAGTTATCTGTGACGGAAACGTAATGACCATTCAGGAACGTATGGTGTACATACTCCTGAACAAACCCAAAAACGTTATAACCACAACAGAAGATGAGCACGGACGCGCTACCGTTATGGATATTGTTGATCCATCCTTCCCGGAGAGAATGTATCCTGTGGGCAGACTTGACCGCGATACCACTGGTCTCATTTTGCTGACAAACGACGGCGACCTCAGCCAGCGACTGACACACCCCAGCTATGCCGTTCACAAGCAGTACAGGGTAGGATTGAGAAGTCCGCTTACACAGGCTGACTTCGAAAAGATCGAACGCGGTCTGGAGTTGGAAGACGGCCTGATGGAGGTAAACTGGATACGTTTCTCACAGGATCATCCGGATCGTACCATTATCGAACTGGAAATAACTTCAGGAAGAAACCGTATTGTCCGCAGGATGTTCGAACATCTGGGCTACGAGGTGTATAAACTCGATCGTTTCTACTTTGCAGGGCTCACCAAGAAGGATCTGGAACGCGGTAAATTCCGTGAACTGACCCAGCGCGAGATTATCATGCTGAAGCACTTTACGGGTCATCCGTCAACCGGAAAGAAGCGTGAGTCAGACGAAGAGACAACTTCCGGCGAGGATCAAAACTGAAAGGAAGTAATCAAATAAAAAAAACCGGATTCTCCGCACAGGAAGAATTCGGTTTTTTTATTTAAGTCAGAGCGCGGGAAGCGATTACCCTTATCGGGCAGGAGTAAAAACTGCTGTCGTACCTGCATTCAGCGCATTCCAGAGAATCTGATCCGGATTTCCGGCAAAGGTGAGCGGGAAACGACCTGTCTCAACCATATTCAGACCTGCGATTTTGCTCTCGGCAGCATTGTTGTTGTTCCAGAGCACTTTGTACTCATTGACGTCGGCAGCGAGCATCTCGTCTATGGTTACAGAAGTGAGAGCGTGGGCGTTGACGCCAGCTACAAAGTGCGTACCAACATAACGGCCTTCTTTTGTGTAAACAGAAATGCTGTATGATTTGGCATTACGTGAACGTCCGCGTGCCAGATTGTACAGGACTGCGGTGTAGCGTTCAGTTTCGAAAGCAGCTACCGGCTCCGGATGTACGGGCATATTACTGTATGCCGCGCTGCGGTCGAGTTCGGGCAGAAACTGATAGTACTCCCAGGAGAGACGAACAGATTTTTTTGCCACACTGTTCTCGAGTTGAGCCTGAAGAGTTTCTGCACCTATACTGTAGGGGAGAGTGGCCTTCGGGAACTGCTCGATGAACTGTTTGAATGTCGGTGTTGCGCTTTGTCCGTTTGCGTGGACACTAACTGCAAGCGCGAAAATCAGAAACGGGAAAATCTTTGCGTACTTCATTGTTGCTCAGTGTTTTAGTACGTTAACCGGATTATCTTTCATGAGATTAGGATTAACACTGATCAAGTATGTTCAAAAAGCTTGCCAAAAAATCAATTTACAAAAAAAAATCAAAAAATATTTTTTTTACCAATATTTGTCAGGGGGCCGATATCA
This sequence comes from Saprospiraceae bacterium, assembly GCA_021298575.1. Lineage (GTDB taxonomy): Bacteria > Bacteroidota > Bacteroidia > Chitinophagales > Saprospiraceae > M3007. The sequence continues at coordinate 1,925 of JAJTFM010000015.1, forward strand.
GTTAAAGAGTGGATTTTCAGGTTCTTCTGCGTGCTTTTTCCCACAAAACACTCTGTTTTTTACCCGCTAGCCTTAAAAATCCGGCATACATGGCTAAATTCATCAGGCAGAAATAATATGGCACAAAGAATATTTTCAGTCTCAACCGGCGATTTTCAAAAATCCACCCGGCGAAGGCTGCCGAATAAAATACGAGTTGCACAATGAGAACGGGACGGAAAAAAGGCATTTTCTGATACAGCATGGCGTTCAGTACAAGCAGGACAGGAAGCAAAACAGGTGCTATCGTCCAGCGGAGTACCCTGTGCGAGATATACTGGAAGGAGAGTTTTCCGTATTTGAAAAAGTCAAGGAGCGGAGCGAGCCTGATAACGGCCTGAAGGCCACCGGCGGCGATACGAACTTTTCGTTTCCACTCTTCGCTGATATCGGCCGAGGCCTCCTCGGTGGCGAACGCGAGAGGTTCGTATCCGATGCGCCAGCCTTTCATGGCCATTCGCATTGTCATATAGAAATCTTCCACGAGCGTATCGGCAGGTACATCTTCATAAGCGGCAGTACGAAAGGCAAAAAGCTCTCCTGCCGCTCCGATTGCCGAGCCAAATCTGGCATCCATCAGTTTCAATGCGCTCTCATACCTCCAGTAAATACCTTCACCGGCTGCGCCGGCATCGCTGTTTCGCGGGATATGAATTCTTTTCTCTCCGGCTACTGCACCGATACGGGGATCAGCGAAGTGCCGTACCAGATTGGACACAGCATCTCTGTTGATTTCAGTATTGGCATCGGTACTGACCACAACAGGGGCTGTAACCATTTTCATGGCCCGCTGAAAAGCTGCAATCTTCCCTCTTCGTTCGGGCTCGTGCAATAAAAACCACCTGACGCCCTCGGGATACGGATAATTTTCCACCAGTCGCGGAGTATCGTCATCGGAACCATCGGTTACAAAATAGTAGGTGATCCGGTCAGGGGGATAGATGCCGTTTATTGAATTTTCAATTTTTTTTTCGATAAAATCAGCCTCATTGTAGGCACACACAATAAAGGCCACCTCCGGGATATCCGCATCGGGGGAATAATCCGGTCGGGACTGTTGTTTTTTCAACAAAAGCAGGGTCTTCAGCACAACAGCATAGCCCAGATAGGCATAAAATACTACTGCAACGCCTGCCCAGAAAACGACCTGCAGCCAGAAAGTATCCATCGGGCAAAGGTAGGTTAACAGGTATTTACAACGGGCATTTTATCTTCCAATGAGGAAAATTTGAGTTCCTGACTAATAGAGTCAGTATTTTTTGCGTTATTTGTGAACTTTGTAACCTGAAGTGAACATAACGGTCTGTTCCGGGGTTACGAGTTAGCTGAAATTTACGAACGATGTTGCTGCGTTATTCCATTATTATCACTTTCGTCTTCCTGCAGGTACTCCCTGTGGCCGGACAGGTATCCCGTAAAATCAAGCTGACGCCGGTAAGCCTGGGTATGGACTTGCCGGAGTCCTATAAACAGCGTACTTTTATAAAAGGGCTGGCCGGTTTTGTAAATAAAATTGACCAGTTGGTAGGTGCCATGATTCTTGTGGACGAAAGCAAGACGACTGTCCTGACCAGGTTCGTGCGGCAGGACAAGCCGCCGATTATCACGACTTCTACTTCCGATGTGATATACAGCGCGCGGATTGACAACAAATTCAAGTTCAACGGATCATACAGTATTGCCTCCACCAAAGTAGAGAAGGATCAGATATATGAACTGATTGTGACGGACATAGGGTTTGCCTTTCTGCCTGAAGACTACATTCCCTATCTTGAAATTTGTCGCGCAGCTACCAACGTAGCTCCCGAAACGCGGAAAAAAACATACTACGTGCGTTCAGCGAAACTGACCACTGTTTATACCCGTGCCTACCAGAAAACACTGGGAGATACCGATGTAAACGGGGTAGTATTCAGTGTCGGCGGGGAGGTTTTCCACAGCAGCGACCAGTTCAAGGTTGACTATGTAGTATCGGTGGATCTTGTCAGCCTCGAAAAGCTTCTGTCTCTGCAAAGTTGCAACGACCTGATCAACAGCGAAGAAATAGCGCGCAGGGAAAAGGCCGAACAGGCGCGGCATGCTGCAGCAAAGGCAGAAGAGGAAAAGCGTGCACGGGAACAGGAGCTGAACGCGGCGAAACAGCAGGTCGAGGAAATGAAAAAGACACTGGGGGAAAGTATCTCCCGCAGCAGCGAGATGCAGAAACAGTTACAGGATGCCCAGGAGCGGGAAAAGGCAGCTCTGCAGCAACTGAACGATGCTATACGTCTGGCTAATGAAATGGCTTCCAGAGCGCAGATGGCACAGCAGGCTGCCGAAAGCAGAGAGAGCGTTATCCTGACCTTCAAAAACAAGGAGGGAAAAGTTCTTGAGATCAAGAATCTGGATGAGTTGAGTGAAGACAAACTCCGCGCGCTGGGTTTTGATGTTGAAATCCTTAAACAGGAAGGGCACCGATAAACAGTTTCTCCATGAAGTTTGTAACCCTCACCACTGATTTTGGCACCCAGGACTATTACACAGGAGCATTGAAGGGTGCTATCCTGAGCAAATCGCCGGACGCAAAACTGGTTGATATCACTCATGAAATCAAGCCATACGATATTGTACAGGGAGCCTTTGTTCTGGCCAATGTATGGAACGAGTTTCCGGAGGGCACGATTCATCTTGTCGGTGTTAACTGTGTTTATCAGCCCGATTTCCGGTTCGTGGCACTGCAACACGAAAGCCGCTATTTTCTGGCACCCGATAACGGGCTGCTCACCATACTGTTTCCAGGTATCGGGCAGGAGAACCTGAGAGCTCTGTCGGCAGATACCAATTTACACTTCGCAGTGAAACATGTATATGCTGCTGCAGTTCAACACCTGACGCAGGGTCTGCCGTTCAACGAACTCGGATCGTTCCCTCCACCGATTGTTGAACGCATCAGTCTGCAGCCAGTCGTCCTGCCAGACCGGATCAGGGGAACAGTTATTCACGTTGATCATTTCGACAATGTGGTGGTGAATATCCGTCGTAAATTATTTGATGAAATAGCGAAGGGGCGGCAGTTTTCGCTTTACTTCAAAAGAAATGACCCAATCACGGAGTTGTCGGGCAATTACTGCGATGTGGCGATAGGAGAGCAGTTGTGTTTGTTCAACACGGCTGGATTTCTGGAAATAGCGATTAATATGGGCAAAGCTGCCACACTGCTGGGCCTCAAGGCAGATGATACCGTCGAGGTAGTTTTTGCGTAACAACAAGGTATTACATAAAAGAGAGGCCCGAATCCGTGACGGGATTCGGGCCTCTTCCATTTTATCTGACGAACAGCAGTTCGCGGTATTTGACCAGCGGCCAGTATTCGTCGTCAACGATAGCCGCCAGATCATCCACCGCGGCGCGGATAGCCTCCATTTGCGGTCTTACCGCGTGGCAGAAAATATCAGCTTCTGCGCGGAGTGAATCAGCGTGATGTGCCTTTTCGTAAGCCTCATGCAGACTGTTCATACCCGCATGAATAGCCTCAACATTGGTATTGACCCTTTTAATCAGTTCAATCTGCAGTTTGGCTGAAGAGAGCATATCAATGGCACGCATGGCGGCGATATTCTCTGCCAGCTCCTTCTGATAGCGCAGAACGGCGGGCATCACCAGGGACTGTACCATTTCTTCGAGCGATTTTGCCTCAATATCAAGCTTCGTGATATAAGAATGCAATTGTACGGAATGGTAAGCTTCCAGCTCCACCTTCGTCATGACACCCGATTTTCCGTAGAGTTCCTGAGCCTGTTTATTACCCAGTACGTCGAGAGCCTCAGGCGTGGTAGGGAAATTATTCAGTCCGCGACGGGCAGCTTCTTCCTTCCATTCATCGGAGTAGTTGTTGCCCTCGAACAGGATAGCTTTGGATCGGCGGATATATGATTTCAGTACGAGCAGGATAGCCTCGTCTTTTTCTTCACCTTTGGCGATGAGCTTGTCCACATCGGCCTTGAATTCGGTCAATTGAAGACCCATCATGGAATTCATCACTGCCATTGGGCCTGCACAGTTCTGACTGCTGCCCACGGCGCGGATTTCAAACTTGTTACCGGTGAATGCGAACGGAGAGGTACGGTTTCTGTCCGTGTTGTCGAGTTCAAGATTAGGCAGTTTGGCGATCAGGTCGAGCGCGCGTTTCACTTCCTTGCCATCCTGATTTTTGCCTTTGGCAATCTGGTCGAGAAGATTGGTCAGGGCTTCGCCGATGAAGACAGAGATAATTGCAGGGGGAGCTTCATTGGCGCCCAGTCGGTGATCATTACCGGCGTGAGCGATACTGGCGCGCAGTACGTCGGCATACTTGTGAACAGCCGCAATAGTATTGACGAAGAAAGTCAGGAAGCGGAGGTTAGTACCGGGATTTTTGCCTGGAGAGAGCAGGTTGACACCTGTATTGGTACCCATACTCCAGTTATTGTGCTTGCCGGAGCCGTTTACGCCTGCGAAAGGTTTCTCGTGGAGAAGCACGCGCAGTTTGTGACGGCGTGCCACGCGATCCATGAGGTCCATGAGCAGCTGGTTGTGATCCACTGCTACGTTAATTTCCTCATATATAGGTGCGATTTCGTACTGAGCAGGCGCTACCTCATTGTGGCGGGTACGCACCGGGATACCCAGTTTATGATCACCAGATCGGGACGAGCATTATACAGGGCATCATCCACGACAAAGTATTCCTGTTCCCAGCCGAGTGTTGCCGTTATTTTGGTCACATTCTCATCGAACAACTGCGCTACAGGCACAGCGGCCTTGTCGAGAAACGCCTGCGAGCGGAGCAGAGGGAGCTTGTAATCCTGCGCTTCACCGCCATAGGTAACAAAGATAGTCGGGATACACAGCGTTTTACCTTCACCGACAGCCATAATAAAGGCCGGACTGCTGGGATCCCATACAGTATAGCCGCGCGCCTCGAAAGTACTGCGCATGCCACCGGAAGGGAATGATGAGCCGTCGGGCTCCTGCTGTACGAGTGCGGAGCCGGCGAACTCTTCCATTACCCTGCCATCATGCGTCAGCGTGAAGAAAGAGTCGTGTTTTTCGGCTGTTTTTCCGGTTAGTGGCTGGAACCAGTGTGCAAAGTGCGTGCAGCCGTGGTGCTGTGCCCATTCCTTCATGCCGTTTGCCACTACATCGGCGATTTCACGGGTAAGTTTTTGACCGCTCTGGACAGCGGCTTTAACCGTGAGGTAAGCTTTTTCCGGGAGGTACTTCTTCATCGCTTCGTCGTGGAAGACATTCTCCCCGAAGTAGGAAGCGATTGTTTCGGCCTTTCCTTCAGTGAAATCTGTCGAAATCGGCTCAATGCGACTTTCCAGGGTCTGGAGTGCGTTAAAACGAGTGAGGGACATTGGTATCTGTGAATAAGTTGAGTGAAAAATGGTATCAGCCCGGCGATTGCCGATTTTTGTTCAATGAAAAAACGACTTCTTTACTCCTCACGGAGCAGATTAAAAATATCCTGAACGGCGCAGGGGGTCAGCGCTGTTGTCGCTGTCGGATATCGGAAAAAAAGAAAACAGAATTGAAAAAAACCTGAGTGAAAGGGCGGCCTTTCCATTTGCCGAGCGGGGTCGGCATGCTGTTGAAGCCCGGAATGGAGGAAAGGCGGTGGAACGACATCGTTCTATTGGGAATTTAGCCCTTTTCTAGCGCAAAGTTAACAAAAAATTTAAAATAACGCCGGAAAAATGACATATTACCTGTCGTTAACATAATCACAGGTCAGAATATTTAAAACAAATAAACACCGGCCGTGTAATCTTGTTTCGGCTGAATCTGTTTTTTTACATCATTATTTTTTTAAATTCCAGATTCAGGTCTGAACAAATTCTTTTGTGGCATCCGGATTTGAGTTTATATAACTGATCCAGTCTTCATATTCGTCTATATCCGACAGCACGGGTAGCAGCGTGTAATCCTTGCCGAATGAGCGTACCAGCCGGAGAGTATCTTCGGCTACCGATGCAGTACTCCATATTATTCCTTCGAATATTTCCGGCGTGCACTGTTTCATCCCGAGCAGATAATAACCTCCATCGCGAGCGGGGCCCATGACAAAATCAGTATTGTCGAGTGCATCAAAAGCATAGCGGATCAGTCCGGAGTCCAGTTCCGGGCAATCGCTGCCGATGATTATGGCCTTTTGTGCGCCGGAGTGAAAAGCCTGGTGAAAAGCCGAAGCCATACGCTGTCCGAGATCGCCGGGCGATTGCACTGCTTTCAGGAAAGCGGCACTGGGCCACTCATCGGCAGCAGGGACGTGTTCGCTGTAGCAGAGCAGGCGGCTGCACTCCACACCAAGCGCGGCGGAGCGTGTTTTTTCAAGCAGAAAGTGGTAAATACGGAGTGCTGCATCATCGCCCGAGACGCTGGCGAGCCGGGTTTTGACCTTGCCCCTTTCCGGATTTTTAACAAAAACAATGAGTGTGTCCTGTTGGCTCACTTCACTATTTTAAAGCTGAGGTCGAGTGGATTGGCCGAATGAGTGAGGGCACCGGCGGAAACATAGTTTACACCCGAAAGTGCGTATTTTCTGACATTGAACAGCGTAATTCCACCGGATGCCTCTGTTTCGAACCGGCCATTCACGATAGCCACGGCCTCATGGAGTATGGGAAGCTCGAAGTTGTCGAACATGATACGGGTAATACCTCCGATTTCGAGTGCCTCCTCCACCTCCACCAGATTTCTCACTTCGAGTGTGATTCCCAGATCGAGACCTTTTTCTTTCTGATAAGTGTGCGCACGTTCAATAGCCTGTTTTACTCCACCGGCGGCATCAACGTGGTTGTCTTTAATCATCATCCAGTCATATAGCCCCCAGCGATAATTTTCGCATCCACCAATTTTCACTGCCCATTTTTCGAGGAAACGGATAAGCGGAGTAGTTTTACGGGTATCAAGCACCTTGACGGGCAGGTCGCCGACTTCAAAGGCAAAGCGGCCACTGAGGGTTGCTATTCCGCTCATACGCTGCATGCAGTTCAGCAAGAGCCGCTCACCCTGCAACAGCGATCTGGTATTGGCTTCTACCTCAAAGGCTGTCTGGCCGAAAACTACATCGGTTCCATCTGTTTTATATATGGTGAAAGTTGCCGTCGGGTCGAGATGTTTCAGTATTTGTCCTGCGAGTTCCACTCCGGCGATTACACCGTAGTCTTTTACGCGCAGCATTGCCTTGCTCCGGCTGTCTGCCGGAATGGTGGCCAGTGATGTGTGATCTCCGTCGCGGATATCTTCATAAAGTCCTGCAACGACGAAATCAATGATTTGCTGGTCAGTAATTGCTTCAGGGCGCATAACTATCCTGTTGTTCCTGGTTTATAAATGTTATTCGTTTGTTTTCCATTTGATATTACAGCCACCGGATGGCCGCTGTATCTGTATAGGGGGTTGTCCGGAAAGCACGGCATCAAGAGCGGCCCTGAGGTCTTCTCCCGTACTGGGCACGGGATTGCGTTTCGGGCGACTGGGATCGAGCTGACCGCGATAAACCAACTTCAGATTTTCATCAAAAACGTAGAAATCGGGGGTACATGCCGCATCATAAGCCTTTGCAACTTCCTGTGTTTCATCGTACAGGTAGGGAAAGGTATAGCCTGCCTCGCGTGCGTGAGGAGCCATTTTTTCAGGTGCATCTTCCGGATAATTAACGGCGTCATTGCTGTTAATACCGATGAAAGCGACACCCTCCTTTTCGTACTCGCGGACAATCTCCGCAATAGTCGGATTGACATAAAGTACATAAGGGCAATGGTTACAGATGAACATGATGACAGTTGCCCTGGTTCCGGCTGCGTCAGTCAGTCTGCACACACCTCCGTGGAGCATGTCGGGCAGTTCGAAATCAGGCGCGGTAGAGCCTAACGGCAACATATTGGATTCTGTATAAGCCATTCTCCTCGGTGATTTATGATTTTTCCAGTTCGTTGATGCGTGTCCGGTAGATATGCTGGGGCGTACGGGCATACATTGATTTATACAGCGTAAGTGCCCGCTGATGGTAGGTGGAGGGGTTTTCGGCTACCCTTCTGAGTTCGAAGTGGACGGCGGCCTCTTCCCTTTCCGTTCTGGCCAGCGCAAGGAGTTGCTGCAATTGCCGAAGTGCTTCCTGCCGGTGTCCTTCTGCGATAGCTATCTGTGCCCGCAGGATATTGGCCCCGAATGTGAGGTCGGCATTTCCGAGTGCGAGTGCGATATCGCGGCCCTCTTCCATTGCCTGTCGGGCGGAAGGTATTTCATCTGCATAGATCTGAACCAGGCCTTTTTCGATGAGCGAATAGCCCAGTACAAGCCTGTTGCCCATATCGCGGGCGTATTCTATGGCCTCGTTGTAGTAATTTATACTTCGGACGAGATCGCCTTTGTAGAACCACGTGTCACCAAGCGTATTCAGTGCTTTGGCAATACCCTTCTTGTAGTTGAGTTCGCGACTCAGGCCGAGTGTTTTTTCGAGGTAGCCGACTGATTTGTCGAACTCACCGATAACCGAGAGCAAATCACCAATGAGTCCGCAGGCAATGGCCATTCCCTGCTTGTCGCCCAGCTCTTCAGCCAGTTGCAAATCGCGCTCAAAGTTCTGCATGGCGCGGGTGTAATCGCCCTTGCGTTCCCACACAGAGCCTATGGAGCCTATGCAGATAGTCATAAACAGCTTGTTGCCCAGTTCTTCAGAGAGGGCCAAACCTCTTTCCAGACAGAGCAGTGCCGAATCGAGGGCTCCTTTTTCCAGATAAACTATTCCGAGATTGGTATATAAACTGGTTAGCCCCTGTTTGTCGGCAGCTTTTTCGGCAGTTTCAAGTTGTTCTTCCAGCCAGCGTATTCCTTCATCGTAGTGACCTTGATTCATGAATATGAGTCCAAGGTTGGCTACAATTGCAGTGTTCTCTGCAGCGCGCTGCAGACTGCGGTTAATTTCAATAGCGCGTGCATACCAGGTTTTGGCTGGTTCGTAGCCACCCTGCCGGAAGTGGAATGTACCCAGGTTCCCGAAAGTCTTGGCGATACCAATCTGGTCATTTGCCTGTTCAAAACAGCGAACAGCCTCATCCAGATTTGTTTTTGCTTCGGGATAATTACCCCGCAGCATAAGCAACTGGCCCAGACGGCGGTAGCTGCGACCCATCAGTTGCCAGTCATTAAGCGCAGCAGCGCGCGATAATGCGTCCCGGTAGTTTTTCTCTCCCTCTTCCCACTGACCTACAAGTTCAAGTACGGCCCCTTTTCTCAGGAGCAGTTTTACGACCTTTTTACTCCTCTTGTTGATTTCCAGCAGGTTGTCGATCAGCTTGTTATAAAAAGATAAAGCCTGTCTGTTCAGAAAATTTCTTTGGGAGTAACGGGCTGCTTTTTCGAGATACTTGTTGGTCTTTTTCTCGTCTTCGGCCTGTTCGTAGTGGAATGCGAGGTCAACATATCGTTCCTCTGATTCGGGGTACAACTGTTCGATGGCCTCTGCGATATCGTGATGCAGCTCGCGCAGGCGTGTGCGTAACTGCATATCATAGGCGGCCTCGCGCAGGAGCGAGTGGCGGAAGATGTACCTCAGTTCGTTCATGGCATACCATACCTGCCATTTTTCGGCACTTTGCACCTGCTCCCGCAAAACGCTGTCGAGATCTCCGTTCCGGCGTACAAAATCCTCCTGTTTGGCCATAACGGCTGACAGCACCGGAAGTTCAAACTCGCGACCGATAACAGCCGCGGCTTTGACTGTTTCCTTTACCAGTCCACTGAGGCGGTCAATGCGCGCCATCATGATTTCCTTGACGGAGTCATTAATCTGCACATCCTGATTTTTCAGCTGCAGTACACCATCCACGCTTTTCAGCAAATTGGACTCCAGGAAGTACTCCGACATCTGTTCGATGTAAAAAGGATTACCCTGCGTCATGCGCTGAATCAGCTCGAACAGATCGGGGTGCATAGGCCCTCCGAGGCGCGACTCTGCGAATGCCCTCAGATCAGAGGCCTGCAGGAAATTCAGGTCCACCTCGGTAAAGGGGCACCCGATTTCATCGAGAATCTGCTGCTTGAAGATATAGGTACGATTTCCGTCGTCCTCATAGCGACTGGTTGACAGGAAGAGCAGTGGATACGAGGTTGCCCGGCGGATGAACTGGGATAGAAATTCGCGGCTCATATCGTCGTACCAGTGAGCATCCTCCAGTTCAATCACAACAGGTTGAAGCAGCGACTCCGCGACAAAAAGGTTCGACATGGCGGCCAGACCGTTCTGATAGCGGCCGCGGGCATCGAGTTGCTCCCAAAGTGAGCCGGGGTACTGTATTCCGACCATGGCGGCGAGTACACTCTGAGTACGGGCTATTTCCCTGCGCACAGCATCGGCTTCCGGATGCGTACACTCGGTGAGTTCATACTGTAATTCCAGAAAATTCTGTTCAAAAAGCTCCCTGTTTCGTTCCGGGGTGTTTTCCGGACTCTGATCGAAATAGTTTTTGAGCAGGTAAATAAAGGGATTGAACTGCTTGCGAAGAATCTGGTCGCTTTGACAACTGAGCCAGGTTACGTTGCCCGTTTCCCTGAGCAGGCGCCTGAATTCGTAGCTGAAGCGGCTCTTTCCGATACCTGCCTCCCCGAAAACATATACGACACCGCAGAATTTATTCTCCCGGAGTGGCCTGGAAAAGTCTGTCAGTTGCCTGAGTTCGGTGGCCCTGCCGAAGTATTCACCTGAAAAACTGGCCTTACCCGCCAGATTTCTTCCCGTGAGCGTATAGAAGGGTATGGCGTTTTCGAAGCCCTTGAACTGCCCGTCGCCCACTTGACTGAACTTGAAGTTTCTGTTTCGCGACACGTTCTCATCGGCCATGACCTGTCCCCACTCCGCGCGGCTCATCAGGCGGGCGCCCAGGTTTACGCGCGCACCCACGGCTGCGTACTGACAACGCTCTTTACTGCCTATAACCCCCGTAAAGGCCTGTCCGGCAGTGATACCAATCCGGTAGCGGGCTCCTGTGAGCGATTCAAGACTGCGAAGCTCCTCCTGAATGGCACCTATATATTCCAGTGCCCTTTCCGTATTGTTTTCAAAAGAAACCGGCGCTCCGAACAGGCAGAACATAACGCCTCCCTTGTCGCCAAAGTCAATTTCCTTGAAATAACCTCCAAATATTTCACTCTGGTCGAGCACCACGGAGGCAAAATGATTGAGTGCCTCATGCGACTCGACGCCTTCGAACGAGAGAAATACACTCACGACATTCCGGAACTCGCCTATGGCATTCGATTCGTACACCTCTTTGGGGAAGAAGGCCGACATAATTTCCGGGTCAGGATCGGGCAGACGCACCTTTTTCAGGTCGGGCAGGGCCGCGATACTGAAATCGGGTGAAACATTCAGCAAAGAGAACTGTCCGTCAACCGGTGTGCAGCCGGCCACTGAGGGGTTTGTCAGGCGAAGCATTTCGGCGTCGCAGACAATTTGCAGAGATCCGGCTTTGGTTTGAGCCTCTGCACAGGCATCTATGGGCGCTCCCCGGAAATAATACGCTTTTCGTCTGTCACCGACGATACCCCAGTGTACTTCCCCTGCCGAGAGGCCCACTTTCAGGCCGATCTGGTGTTCCGACAACACAGAGCCCGGATCGGCCTGTTCCCGTTCAAAGCGGGAAATCATGGACCGGGCAGTATGAATCACCCTCAGGGCAGCAACCTGAGCTTCCTGGTTGTTGTTGAAAGGGAAAATTGCCGTGAAACTGTCGCCGGCGAAGTATGGTATGAAACCTCCCTGTTCGTAAACAAGCGCGACCGTTGGCTGAAAAATGTGATTCAACACTTCAGACAGCTCCTCGGCACCTTCGGTACCATGGCGCATAAGCCGGTCAGTGAGTCGGGTAAAACCGCTCAAATCGGCGAACATCGCACAGGCATTCAAGCTGCCTGCCGGGATGTTGTTCCGGTAGTTTTCCTGGATAATGTGCGGAAGAAAGTGTCTCAATACTGTCCGGGTTGAAAATTCCGGATGCGAAGGTACGACGAGCAGACGTGTGTTTGCTGAAAAATGTGAGAGGAAGCGCCAATCAGAACTTGTATGTCTCTTTCAGTTTCTTCACTTCAAACTTCCTTACCTCGGATGCGCCACTGGTTCTGATTTTCAGCACCTCCGGATCACCACGATATGTTACACTGCTTGCTCCACTCGAATCAACCCGAAGTTCCCTGATCACATTCACATCAATGGAGCCGGCTCCTGATGTTTCAACATGGCATACATCCACCGACATGTCGGTTGCCAAAACTTTGGTGGCACCCGACATGTCAATATCCAGCGATTTACACTCGCCCTGCAATTCCAGTTTGACAGCACCACTGCATTCAACTGTTACATCACCGGCGCTCAGGTCGAGCTGCGTCTTTACTGCACCCGATAAATCCATGTTCAGTTGCTGGCACAACAGTTTGTTTTTCGAGCGAACATCCACTGCACCCGATACTTCGAGCTCCTTCAACTCGCGAATCGTGATATATACATTAATGGTATGAAGATCTATATCTATCAGCTTAAAGCGGTCGGATTTCAGCTCCAATTCCAGCGTTTCTCCGGATTGATCTATGTCAACCAGACTGCTGCAATCCGCTCCTTTCTCTGTCTCTATCCGGATATCACAATTGTCACCCTGGGTAATCCATACTTTCAGGGCAGAGGAAATTTTCAGTCTGGTGAAATCTTCCCGGACAGCCGGCACCGATTCGGGGGCCACTGAAAGTCGGGAAATACCTGGCAGGGCAGGTACACGTTCCAGTGCGGGCAACCCGGGCTTCTGGACCGGGAGTGGCAATATTTCGGCCGGCAGTTCAGAAACGAAGCGCTCGGGGGCCGGCTCGGGGGCTCGTTCCCGGGCTACAACTTCTTTAACCGGCAGCGGAGTACGTACTGCTGCGAGTGGCGGAGTTCCTGTTTCAGACTCAACCGTTTCCTGAATCTGTGGTTGGCTTTGTTCGGTCGGGGGAGGCGGTGCAAAATGTGAAAATACAGCAATTCCTATTACTGAAGCGATCGTTGTGATCATGGCAATTCCTTTGAAAGTGAAAAATGATTTGGTGGACAATCCGGAACCGACAGATTGTGCAGCGCTGCTTACCCAGGAATAAATATCAGACGGGGAAGTTTCCGAAGGCATTTCTCTGACCTCCTGAAAGAGTTTGTTCAGTTGTTCTTCATCCATGTCAGCGTGATTCATTTACGGTTGTGAGCGATTGCAGGTGTAACATCAGCTGCTGGCGGCCGCGCAGCAGGCGTTGCTTCACGGCAGACTCGCCGGAAGACTGCATTTCTGCAATTTCCCTGATGGAAAAACCCGATAGTTCGAACAGAATAATAGTTTCTCTCTGTTGCTCAGACAGCCTGGACAGCGCAGTGTACAGAAGGTCTCTGTTCATGAGCGCGTGCCCGTCGTCATTGCCGCAGGACAAACTGTTTACCAGGCGCTCATGGTGCGCCAAATAATCTTCCTTCTTCTTTCGATTCTGGTTTGAAAGCAGCCGTATCGCGATACCACAGAGAAATGACAGGAAAGCAGAGGGATTTTTCAACTCCTCCATCCGGTTAAAGGCTACGATGACGACATCCTGCATCAGATCCTTCCAGTCAGTCTGACCGTAGGCGCGCGCCTGGCAGAATCGTTCGAACCGCGCATGAACGGGTTCATAAAGACTCATGAATGTTTTTCTCCTGTCATCCGTCATGCCTTTGAGCAGCGTATTTCTGTCGGTTACAGACAGTAAGTGTCATTGCCGGCGTCAGAAGTTACATGGTATCAGAATAATTTTCCCGAGGCTTTGCGGAGAGCGAGTTCGGCGAGCAGCAGATCTCCTGCCGTTTGGAGCCAGTTGAATTCTTTTTCTCTGAGAGTAGTTTGAGCGTTCAGCACGTCGGAAGGGATCCCGGCGCCACCCTTGAGGGTGTTTGAGGCGAGTTCCAGTTGCTGGCGAGCCAGGTCTATGTCATCTTTCCGGAGCGTGAGTTGCTGGCGTGCGGTAATAAAGGCTGTACGTGCCTGTTCATATTCCCAGCGCGTCTGATTCAGGTATTCCTCCTGTCTGGCCGAGTTGTATTGCTGCTTCAGAGAAATGGGCAGGTTTTGTTTCTGCTGTTCCCAGTAACCCGATACCGGTATTTTCATCTGCAGTCCGATATTCCCATTGGAGAACCAGGAGTTCTCTGCGAAGAGCGGTGCGTCATTGGTCAGGTTGTTCATGCCGAAGAAAGCGAAAGCGGAGAGCGTGGGCTTGAGGCGCGCCTTTTCGGTTTCCAGGCGGAGTTGTTGCAGCCGGTTATCCAGCAAAAACTGCTGTATTTCGGGGCGGTTGGTAGCTGTTGATGTTGCGTCGAAGGATGGCGGAGTAAACTTTTCCAGTTGCGACAATGCCTCGGCGAGCGTCCCTTTCACCACCGTTTCCCCGGCTCTTTCGGGCGAAATACCCATCCGGTAGAGCAGCGTTTCTGCATTTCGTTTGCGGTTACTCTCAGCCTGTTCCAGCTGGATACGGGCGCTGTTCAGTTGCATGCGGGCGTTGATAACGGCAGACTCGGTGGCGGCACCTCCATTGCGTCTGTTCAGCGCGTCCTTCAGCAATTCGTCTGTTTTTCGGTAATTTTCCTTTAAAAAACCGACCTCTTCAGTGGAAAGCAGCAATGCGTACCATGCTTTAGTAAGCTCCAGTGCTATATTTTGCCGGTTTAAAGCGTGGTTATTCTCTGTGATATCAGACTGAAAGTCCTGCTCGCGAATCTGGGCATTCAGGCCGGCATCGTATAAACTTTTAGTGGCTGTGACTCCTGCAGTGGCCTGCCACCAGGTTCCGAACCGGATAGCGCGTGTTTCGTCGGTCGGATTCTGCACATTGAATTGCCCCACGGGCACCACACTGGCAGGCAGAAACGGATTGGCCTGCATATCCACATTTCCATTTAACTTCAGATTTTTCTGAAGGCGGGCTTTATCAACCTGCGCTGTACTAATCTGATTCTCAATCCGGAATGCCCGCTCCGATGGCTGATTTTCCAGCGCCGATTTCAGTGCCTGCTCCAGCGTGAGCGCACTCAGATCCTGAGCATGCGTATTTCCTGCCGTAATAATCAGCATCAGGACGCTGTAAAAGGCCCTGCAAGTGAAGAAGTATCGGAATGAACTCATACGAGCATGATATTTTTAGATGTAAAATTACCCTCTGAACACCGCAGCAGGCTCAACGCCATTAATACGGCGAAGGGCGAAGATGGCGCCAAACAACGCGATAAACAGGGTGATGGCAAACATGCCGAGTTTCACCTGCCAGCTGAATTCAAAGGTGAGTCCGGAGGACCTGACTCCCATGCGAAACCCTTCCAGCAAGGTATAGGCGATGACAAACCCGACAACGGCGAATACGGCTGCCTGAGTGAGTATCAGTCGCCTGACATACATATTGCTCGCTCCTATAGCTTTCAGCGTACCATAATCGCGGATACGGTCGAGCGCCGAAGAATACATGGTAAGTCCGATGATGAAAAAACCGGAAATAATAGCGAAAACAATCAGTGTTCCGGTACTGGCACCAATGCCGGTAGATCCGAGTGTATAGGCAATCGTTGAGCGGGAGAAATCCTTGCGGATCCATGCCCGCACACCGTATATATGCTGATTGATTTCGTTGCGCACGCGGGCGGGATCGTAACCGGGCTTCACATTGACAATTACAGCAGAGATAGCCGTTCCGTTGCGGTTTCCGTAATAATTGGCTCTTTCCAGCGTAGTATAAACGGTATTTCCGGCGAATCCCCTCAGGTTGTCGGTGATGGCATTGATAACAGCCCGCTTGCCGTTGATTTCCAGTTGGACACCCACTTCGGGCTGCATGTCATAGACTGCTGCATCATAAAAATCGGCAGTAATGGCATTTTCGGCTTCCAGATTTGCCAGCGTGCCACTTTTGATTTTATCGGGCCTTGGCCCCGCAGCAAAGGCGGGTGCCTCCGAACCAATCATCAGCACAGGACTGGATTTGCCATTGGGTAACACCGCAGTTCCGTTGGCCAGTGCCACACCGTAAGCCGTGGCAACACCTTCGATACTGCGTGCTTCCCTGACGATGCGCACATCGAGCAGACCAAGCGAATTGGCATCCTGCGTTTTGGCATCAACGACCCAGATATCGCCATTGGAATTATCCACCAGTGCCGACATGAGGCCGGTGAGGAAAGTAAAAATACCCACCTGTTGACCTATGAGAAAAGTACTTATGACGATACCCACTACAACGCCAATACTCTTGGCGCGGTCGAACCGGATAAATCTGAGAGCAGTTCTGAACATAGGATTACAATTGAATGGCACATTCCACACGGGCGTTCAGCAGCAGAGCTCCGGGGTTATTGAGGAGTATTTTAACCTCTCTTACACGCCGGTCTTCCATCTCGCCGGGGGTTTCAGCGAACAGCGATTTCTTTTTCAGGAGCGGGGCTGCATAAACTACGGTACCGGAAGCGAGTTCCTTTCCAGTTCCGATGGCTCTTATCACCGCTTTCTGGTCTGTCTGTACCCTGTCGGCCAGCAGTTCATCAATTTCACATCTTACAATAATACGGCCTTCGGGAGCCAGCTCGGCGAACTGACCCTGAGGCGGCAGCGCATTACCTGCCTGCGTACTGATGCTGAGTATTTGTCCGTTCACCGGCGCCTTGACCGATCTGAGTGCCAGTTCGCGTTCGGCCACGGCGAGTTCGGTGCGTATTTCCTGCAGGCGGGCGCGACTCACCTGCGCGGAGGCGCGAAGGCGATCGCAGGCAGCCTGCTGATTACGCACCTCATAATTGGCATTATCGCGATTTTGCTCTGTCTCCACACGTGAGTCGAATAATTTCTGCAGTCTCTGAGCACTCAGTTTGAGGTTTTCGAGGCGGATTTGAGCCTCGGCCTCGGCTTTTTCATCGGCGAGTACCTGTGCTTCCTGGGTGGACAGTCGTGCGCGGGCCTGCGTCACACGGGCAGATGCAACGGTGTTTTCCAGTTCAAGCACCACAGTACCGGCACGAACCGCATCTCCTTCCCGGATGTACAGCTTTGATACCACCCCGCCATCATTGGCGGCCAGCGAAACGATATCCTGTTCTGGTTCCACGCGGCCTATACCCACCACTTCAGTTGCCTGGGCGGGCGCACCCTGATAGGATGTTTGTTCCTCCTTTTTTTCCTCCTTGCCTCCGCAGGCAATCATGCCGGATGCAAAAGTGAACAGAGCCAGCCGGATGAACATACCGGATAAATTATTAAACTTCATAGTTGGGTAGGTTGAAAAACTGCAATTCTGTTGAGTATCCGGAAAGTCCGGAGCTTTGACTGTCAATGAAAATCATCGGCGGGGGGCGTATCAGAAACCCTGCCATCATTAACATATACGATGCGGTCGGCGAAAGGCCTCAGGCGCATATCGTGCGTGACAACCGCCAGTCCGATGCCCTGTCGGGTGAGCATCTTCAGTTCGTCCATCACAACAGCTACCGACCGGGGGTCGAGGGATGCAGTGGGTTCGTCGCACAGTACCATGGGCGGATTGCTTACCAGCGCGCGTGCGATTGCTATTCGCTGCTGCTGGCCGCCCGACAGATTTTTCGGCAACTGCCGGAGCCTGTCGCTCATTCCCACCTTTTCAATGGCTTCATGTGCGCGCTTGCGCGCAGCAGCAACCGGAATGCCCTGAAGTTGGAGGGGTATCATCACATTTTCCTCGGCAGTAAGCGGCTGGATAAGATTAAAATTCTGGAAAACGAACCCGATATTGTTGAGTCGGAGAGATGCGAGCTGCTTTTCGGAGAGCTCGCTGGCAGTCTGGCCACCCACTACAACCCGTCCCTGTGTAGGATAGATAACACATCCGAGGAGAGAAAGGAGCGTAGTTTTTCCACTCCCGGAAGGGCCGATAATCAGGGTCAATTCACCTTTTTTCAGTGTGAAATCGGTGGGGTACAATGCAGTGATGACCTGATCTCCTGTTTTGTACTCTTTGGAGGCGCCGATGAGCTGCGCGACAATATCGGATTGCATGGACGAGCGTTAAAAAAATCAAACAACTATACAATGCATTTGTTCAAGTTCGCTTGAGCAACAGATTACGTAATAATTCTGCTAAAAATCCACTTCAGGGCAACTGAAGGCCCATCCAATCCGTCATTCCCAAATGAGATATACAATTCCACTCCTGTTCCTTCTTCTCTTCCTTTCCGTACAATCCTGCAAGGATTCCGGCATCAATTCTGGTGCTTCTGTCACCTGTTTACCTGCCAATCTTCAGAACGGACTGGTTGCTGCCTACACATTCGGCGGCGGCTCGCTGGCTGACGCCACGCCCGGCGGACACGATCTCTCCCAATCAGGGCCGGCGACACCCACAACTGACAGGGCAGGCAATGTATCCTGTGCCTATAACATCGTGAACGGATCGGGCACAACATCGGTGCTGACCAACACACAGACAAGCTTTTTGAACGGCATGTCCGATTTTACCATCAGTATATGGTATAAACCAGAAGGTGCACGGAGTGGGGGTGATTTTGAGGGATTACTGAGCAGGGGCAATCAGAGAAGGTGCCCCGACCGCAGGGGTGAGTGGTCGGTGTCGCTGTACGACTGCCGCAGAGCGGTATTTGGACATAACAACTCCGTTTGGGTCAACCTGATTTCCCTGCCTTCCGACGATTTATGTCAGGATGAAATGAACAATATCACCGGCAAATGGCACCATGTGGTGGCTGTTAAAGACGGCGATGAATTGCGAATTTATTTCAATGGTGATTTAGACGATACGGTGAGCGGGGTGGCTAACTGCAGCACAGCTACACAGCTGGCGCAAGACACAGGCGATCTTTTTCTGGGGCTTGATTACAACGGCGCCCTGGATGACGTACTGATTTACAGAAGAGCCCTTTCCGGACAGGAAATTTCAGAACTTTTCAATCTGGAGGCCTGCTGTAACTGACAATTCCCGATTTATGCGGGCAGATGGTTACTTTTGCGGCATGGAATTGTATCTTTTGTGCGCTTTTGCTTTTCTTGCCGGCCTGGTTGACAGCATTGTGGGTGGTGGCGGACTGGTTCAAATACCCGCATTTTTCATACTGTATCCGCAGTTGAGCGTACCGAATGTCATCAGTACGAACAGAATTGCATCTGCGGTGGGCACATCCGTGGCTGCGCTGAACTATTCAAAGAGCGTATCTATTCCATGGAAAACAGTACTGTATGCCGGTATTACAGCATCGGTGTGTTCATACCTTGGAGCCACAGTACAGAGTTTACTTCCTTCCGGCGTCCTGAAGCCTGTCATACTGGTTTTGATTGTGCTGATAGCTGTTTACACATTCAGAAAGAAAGACTTCGGGCACCACGAGAACCTGAACGTGACTGAAGAAAAACTCCCTTACTGGGCTGCTGGCACAGGCGCACTGCTGGGCTTTTACAACGGATTTATTGGTCCGGGAACGGGCAGCCTGCTTGTTTTCGCATTTGTGAGCATCATCGGGTATAACTTTTTGAAGGCATCAGCCATATCCAAAATAGTCAACGTTATTTCCGACGTGTCTTCACTGGTTTTTTTCTTCATCCACAAAACCATTATTTTCAAACTGGCATTACCTATGATGGCCTGCAATGTTGCCGGGTCGTATCTTGGCAGTCGTCTGGCTGTTCTGCGCGGAAATGTCTTTATCCGGAAAGTCTTTCTGGCAGTTATTGCCGGAATAATCATGCGTTTTGCCTGGGATATTTTCGGAGGTGTTTAAACACAATCTAACATGCCATCAATCATTGCCCATTATTTTCCGAAACTGACGGCAGAACAACTGTCGAAGTTCGAGCAGCTGGTGCCGCTTTACACAGAGTGGAACGAAAAAATCAATGTAATTTCGAGACAGGACATAGAGAATCTGACAGAGCGGCACGTGCTGCACTCGCTGGCCATCGCCTGCGTGGTCGGATTCAGTCCCAATGCCAAAATCATGGATTTGGGTACTGGCGGCGGATTCCCGGGTATTCCGCTGGCTATTTTTTATCCTGAGACACAATTCACACTCGTTGATGCCACGGGAAAAAAAATCCGGGTAGTAGAAGAGGTTGCACTGGCCCTGGGCCTGACAAACGTGACGGCCATACACGCGAGGGTGGAGGAACTGAAAATGATCGGGCAATATGATTTTGTGTTGTCACGCGGTGTAGCGCCACTCGACAAACTGTTGTTCTGGGGGCGGAAGTTCCTGAAAAAGAAGCATATACACGCACTTCCAAACGGCATTATTGCTCTGAAGGGGGGTGATTTAAGGCCCGAAATAAATGCATTGCCAGGGAAAGGGGGCAATTACACGGACGTTTTTCCTATCCGCGAATTCTTCAGCGAGCAGTTTTTTGAAGAGAAGTACGTGGTATATGTGCAAGGTTAGAGCCTGTTTTTTCATTTTTGAAGGCGCATAGCCGGAGCTACGCAACTGAAAAAAGGTGAAAAATGACGAAAAATGAGCCGTTTTTGACTCGGCAAGAGAATCCTGAACAAGCTCTTAGGCCCTGCGCGGATCAGGAACAACCTCGGCAACCACGAAAATACTGCCAATAACCACGACTAGATCGTCAGGAGAGGCTCTTTTAACGGCTGCTTTCAGTGCATTTTTAACTGAAGAGTAAGCCCTGCCGGTGAGTCCGACAGAGGCTGCCTGCTGCGCCAGCTCCCGGGCGTCGAGACCGCGGGGAATATTTGCCTTTGCGAAGTAGTAACTGGCATTTTTCGGGAAAAAAGACAGCACCTTTTCGGCTGGTTTATCGTTTACAAAACCTGTAACGATATGCAACTCCCGGTGTGGCCAGTTGTTAATACGGTTAAAAGCCATGGCAATACCGGCTTCGTTATGGGCACTGTCGCAGAGCACAGTTGGCGAGTTACCTATTACCTCCCAGCGACCCATGAACCGGGTTAGCTGCTTAAGGTTTTTTAGACCTGATTTTAGTGCATTTTCGTCAATATTCGGGAAAATCGTCTTCATCTTTTCCCAGGCTTGCAGCGCGGTAGCCATATTTTTCTCTTGAAACGGTCCTCCGGCCTCCAGTTCGAGGTTACTCATCCATGTTTTTCCGTCTCTGGCAGCATGATAAAACGTCCGGATGCCGCGATGCTGAATATCCTCCCGGAGAGGTGACGCCACTATATGCTGGTCGGCAAATACAATTTCTGAACCCGTTGACCGGGCTTTTTCCAAAAAAACCGGTGCTGACTCGGGGTGCGTTTCGCCTATAACGACCGGAACACCAGGTTTGATGATTCCTGCCTTTTCTCCGGCAATCAGCGTGAGTGTATCCCCCAGCATGTTCATATGATCATAGCTTATATTGGTGATAACGCTTAGTTCAGGCGTGATGATATTCGTACTGTCGAGGCGGCCGCCAAGGCCTACTTCAACAATTGCCACGTCTACGCGCTCGCGGGCAAAGTGATCGAAGGCCATTGCCACGCAAAGTTCGAAGAAAGAGGGCTGCACCTCTTCGATTTTCTGGAGGTTGGATTCTACAAATTCGACTACAGCCTTGCGGGGTATATAGTTCCCGTTAATTTTAATACGCTCTCTGAAATCGCGGTAGTGCGGACTGATGTACAGCCCCGTTTTGAGTCCGGCGGCCTGACAAATTGCTGCCAGCATATGACTTACGGATCCTTTCCCATTGGTACCGCCGACATGAACAGTGGGGAACTTCATATGCGGATCGCCGAGATGACTGGAGAGTGCCAGCGTATTGGTGAGGTCTTTTTTAAAGGCCGCCGGCCCGACCCTGTGAAACATGGGTAATTGGGCGTACAGGTAATTCAGCGTTTCTGCGTAGGTCATGAGAGCGCCTGTTTTAAAGGATTGGGCAGTGCGTACGACAATATTAACCCGGGTCAAAATAATCTGTTCAAATTTAACAGTAAAATTGACTAAAATTTGACCTTTGTCTTTGAATATGCACGTTTAAACAGCCTACTTTGCATTCGCAATTTTACAAATCCCTCCAATGAATATTCTGATCGTCTGTGATTCCAAAATGCCTGTTTCTCCTTACGACGACAAAGGCAGACAAGTTTGGTGGCTTGGCTCAGGGTTGTCGGAGTCGGGCCATAATATCACTCTGATGCTGAAGGAGAAGGTGGAGTGTCCTTTCGCCAGAACGCTGATTTATCAGGAGAAGAAGCCACTTTCCGAACAGATACCCGACAATACGGATATAATTCATTTTCATCAGCAGCCCAAAACCGACCCGGGCGTACCTTATCTGATTACACTGCACGAGAACGTTTTGCTACCGAGAACATTAGACAGAAACACCGTTTTTTTGTCGCACAGTCACGCCCAGTTACACGGCGGATCTGTATATGTGCATCCGGGTATTGATTTCAGTTCATATACACCTCCCGATTTTTCTGCCAAACGTATCTGGTTTCACTTTCTGGGTAATGCGGCCAGAAAGGGCAGGAATATTCGCGGAGCTATTGATATAGCCCAAAAATCGGGAGGTCGTCTGCACGTTGTGGGTGGGTCGAGGGTTAATTTCCGGCAGGGCTTTCGCATTCCGCTCAGTTCTTCAGCCCGCTTCCACGGCATGTTAAGTCCCGACGGACGCGACACCATACTAAACTCATCCAAAGGGCTGATTATTCCACTTTTGTGGCAGGAACCGTTCAGTTTGTCGGTTGTGGAGAGTTTATACTACGGCTGTCCGGTTTTTGGGACGCCGTATGGTGCCTTACCCGAGCAGCTGGGCAAGAAACCTGCCCAGCGTCAGGGAAGCTTTCCGGCAAGCGGATCCGTCGAGGCATTTTATTCCGAGTTTGGGAGCCTGTCAGTGAAAAAAGCCGAACTGATTGATGCCGTCAGGACAGCCGCCGAGTTCGACCAGCTTCGTTGTCATGAATATGCTGTTTCCGGTTTTTCCGCCAGGCGCATGGCCGACGATTATATCAGGCTGTATGAGCAGGTAATCAAAGGAATTCCGCTGAGTGCAGAGGCTCCTGCAACCAAGGGCATTGACGACAGTACGCTCGTACTCGGTTAAATATAACAACAAAAGGCCGCCCTGCCGAAGCAGGGTAGCCAAAATGTTTTTTACAGGGCAGCAATTACTGGCCGCGGAGCGCGCGCGGGATTTCGATAGACGCAATCGGAACAGCAGGCTGGTTGACGATATTGACACCGTCCTGTGCTTGAATATCGCGAACACGAAGGGTAGAACCGAGCTCCATGGCAGAAATATCTGCAACAACTTCGTCAACAGCCATCTCGGGGGTAGTAATAATACCCACCGAACGCATGCGGGGCATGAACTTGCCTCCTTCTTTAACGCCCTTGGACTGACCAACGAACCTGACAGGAACA
Organism: Saprospiraceae bacterium; assembly: GCA_021298575.1. Lineage (GTDB taxonomy): Bacteria > Bacteroidota > Bacteroidia > Chitinophagales > Saprospiraceae > M3007. The sequence continues at coordinate 25,383 of JAJTFM010000015.1, forward strand.
GAAGCCTTGAACTTGACACCCGGGATAAGGGTCAGGAAGTCAAGATGAAGCACCTGTTCTGTAACCGGGTGAAACTGAATATCCTTCAGAATAGCCTTGTAGGTCTGACCATCAAGCGTGATTTCCGCCATTTTGAACTTGGAGGTGTAAACCAAATGACGAACATCGGGGGCATTGATGGTGAACTGTATAGCATCACCACCACCACTTTTGTACATGATGGCCGGAATTTGACCTGCGCGACGAATCTTAGCAGTCTCTACTTTACCAGAACCAGCTTTGGGATGGCCTTGAATTGTAACGATTTCCATTGTATTGAGCGATGAATTGTAATCTTTTTCAAAAAATGCCCGCAAAGGTAGCCTTTTTCGGAAAGTTTACAAATAATTTCAGTGTTTTGAAGTAATTTTTCTGTTCGGGCACTATTGATTCGATCCGGAGTCGCGTTTGGCCAGGAAATAAAGAGGTAACCCGACACCCACGATGGCAAGCCCGGGCACCGTAAACTGGGGTTTATTGATGAGCAGGTTGATGGTAAATGCTGCTGCCATGATGATATACAATGCAGGAAGGTAGGGGTACCCGAAGGCCTTGTATGGCCGTTCGAGGTCTGGTCTTTTCTTCCGAAGTATGAAAATCCCTGCAACAGTCAGGATATAGAAAAGCATGACAGCGAACATCACATAATCCAGAAGGTCTCCGTATTTTCCGGAAAGGCAGAGTACCGAGCACCATACGAACTGTATCCAGAGTGCAAATTCCGGAACTCCGTTTTTGTTAAGCTCCTTCATTTTCCTGAAGAAAAGTCCGTCGGTTGCCATAGAATGATAAACCCTAGCTCCTGCCAGTATGAGTCCGTTGTTGCATCCAAATGTGGAAATCATGATCATTACCGCCATCACTGCGGCACCGGCCGCACCGAGCATGGCTGTAAGAGCCGCAGTACCCACCCTGTCCTGCGTGGCATGCTGAATACCGTTCTGCATGAGTTCCGAGCCCTGTGTGCCGGTATAGAAGGGGAGTACCGACAGATAACTAAGGTTGGCAAGCAGGTAAAGTATTGTAACAGCGAGTACACCGAGCGCCAGTGCGAGCGGTACATTTCGCTTCGGATTGTCAATTTCTCCAGCGATGAATGTTACATTATTCCAGGCATCGCTCGAAAAAAGCGAGCCAACCATAGCAATGCCAATTGCGGATAAAATAGCTGACATCCCTGCCGGCGACGCCACTCCTTCCATACCCTGAAAGTTTCCAAAGTTCAGTGAAATAACATCGCTGTTTCTGAAAACGAAAAGTCCGAGCAGAATGAGCAATCCGAGTGACAATCCTTTGGCAGCAGTGAGGATATCCTGTATAAAAGCTCCGGTTTTCAGTCCATGGGTGTTCAGCCAGGTAAGCACGAACAGGGAGGCTATTGCAAGAAGCTGTGCTGCTGAAATATTCTGTCCACCCATACTCAGGAGTATATTGTCTGGTCCGAGCATTGGAACAAGAACCCCTGTAAACTTGGCAAAGGCCACGGCAACAGCCGCAATCGTACCGCACTGTATAACAGCAAACATGGCCCAGCCAAACAGAAAAGCGATCATTTCACCGTAAGACTCTTTCAGATACTGGTATTGTCCGCCTGATTTAGGGAACATACCGGCGAGTTCGCCATATGAAAGTGCGGCAATCAGTGTCATAACACCGGTAATGATCCATGCAAGCAGGAGCAGAAAAGGACTGCCAAGAACGCGCCCCATATCAGCACTTACGATGAAGATACCTGAGCCAATCATACTTCCCGATACAATAAAGGTAGCTGTTCGCAGGCTCAGTTTCTGAGAGGTAACTAGTGATTTCTCCATACAAGTGTACTTTTAAAAAAATTCTGAACAAATTCTGTTTCGGGGGAATGGGCCGGCAAGATATACAGTTGGCAGGATTAATCAATAATTATCCAGCGCATGCCCTGTGCAGGTATGGTGACTTCGACGCTGATTTCATAATCCCTGGAAACATCACAAACTGTTTTGCGTCCTTTTTCATCCGTAAGTGTTGCCTTTTCATGAAGTCCTGTGTAATAAACCGGCAGTTTCAGTTGTTTTGTAATGTTTTCCTTCAGCGGATTGAAGAGCAATACAAAGCCTTTTTCTTTCAACCCGGGGTTCACGTGCATGATACCATCCCAGTCGCGCCCGTCGGGTCTGCGAAGGTGAATGACATCCGAATTGAGTATATCACGGTACTTTTTATACCAGTTTATGACCGATTTAACCATTTCCCTGGTTTTGTCGGTATCGTAAAGCCGTGGCCCACGGTAACACGCCTGTGCCCCGGCACCATAGTTTTGCATCATAAGTGTTTTGTAAACATCAAGGTGTTCTTCGAGTGGCTCAATAGTGGCTGCGGCTCCACCTCCTTGATACTGCGTTAGCGGGACGAACATCCATCCCATTGAAGGTGCTTTTTCCCAGGTGCCGTCATATACATGCTGACGGTTCATGACAACCTGTTCCTCACGGGGGAGACTGAAGTTGGTTTCGCGGTAGCCCATGGCTATTTTATGCGTTCCGTCGAGGAAGTACCAGTCGGGTGCATTGATATATACGCCCTTTTCGTTGAGCCAGCGATATAATCCTTTCTGCAACTCCATTTGCCTCCATTGTGAATCGGCAAGGCCTTTGTGACCGGGGTGAGAAGTTGAAGCGCACACGTCGCCGGGGTAAGGGCCATCATTTTCAAATATGTCGAAACCCGTTTCTTCAATAAATTTTCTGAGTTTTGCCAGATAGGCCAAACCCCATTTACTTCCCATACAGGGCGCATTCCCGAAAAACGCTCCTTTATCGGGCAGACCCGTCACCGGGTCAATCACATCATCCTCATCGCTGATTCTGCGGCTGCTGAAAAGGGAGTATCCCCCCAGGCCTATTCCTTTGGAGTGAGCGTAATCGGCCAGCTCTTTGAATTTAGCGATATTGGCCGTGCTGGTATCCTCCATGTTAAGTCCGGAGCCGAATGAAAGAATCACCATTTCATAGCCGGTTTCCGCGCATTGGTCAACTGCCTTCCTTACCACGGCAGGTTCGGTGGTAGTCAGGTGCATAAATATCGGATTCTGCGTGGCCCAGGGGGTAATTGTCCGGTACATCCTTCTTCTGGCCAAACCCGAACGTTCACGGTCATAACTGTCCAGCAGCAGTTCCCAGGTTCTTAAACTTTCCATCGTTTCTCCCCCGCCAAGAACAATTCCCGGACCGACACCAGGGAATACCTCAAGTACACAGGGAGTGTTATAGTCGTAATTGACCTGGGATGTGTAGGAAGAGTCAATAATCCAGTGGGTACTTTGATCGCTAAGTTCAGCACGCATGGCATTGTTGAAGCAGTAGTTGCTTTCAATATAGATACCATGCGGTTTTTTCATACGATCGGGATGCCCCACAACTGCGGACTCTTCCTCGTGGGCAGCGAGAATCTCGTTAACGATTTTATCCACCACAAATGACTTTCCGGAGGGATTTTCATTCGTGATGGTCACCCATTTGCAAATCAGAGGCAGATAGTCATACAGTTCATAATGAACAAAAACTTTAAGACCCTCCAGAGAGGCGGAGGCATGTTCAAACTGAAAGACCAGTTCGACACCTGTTGCATCCATCTGATTGGAAGCCCAGCGGTTCCTTTTCCAGTTAATTCTGGGTGAAATCTTTTTCACCTCCCAGGAGGCCAGTTGAAAGTCTTCAGGTTTTCCTGCGAGTGCGTCAACCCACTCTGGCAATAGATAACCCTGTTGTTTTTGTCCGTAAAGACCACCTATGTTATAACTTTTACCATTCAGAACAATTCTTGCCTCAGGTTTTACCGCTCTGAGCAACTGTTCGCTGGAGCATAGATTCCTGTAGTCGTAACAGGCCAGATTAGCTCCTATTCTGAATGTACGCCTGGCGAGACCATTCCAGAGAATAATGTCGCGTTCATCCAGGCTGAGGAAGGCCCCCGCCTTTGAATTTGGCCTGTTGACCAGCCAGTCGCTTTCACATTCACTCCCGGGTGAAAAGAAAGGGAGTGTACGATTTGACTGTGCCAGGATAGAACCGGAAAGGCAAATAACGAAGAGAACAAAAAAAAGACGTATCATACAAACGTTCAGAAGAAGAGACCTGCCCGCAGGGATAGAATACCCAGCGCGCTTTTTGATTCATTTTTAGCCCAGTTGCCTGCTGATTTTTCCACCATGGAGGCATCATTGGTCAAATCAGAAAATTGTTGCTGATAGCTCAGTCCGAAAGTCAGTGACGTTCTTTCGCCAAGTGCGTACTCTATACCGCCGCCCAGCCCCCACGACATAACAAGCCCGTTTACATCTTCGCGAATATCCTCATCTGCAGTATTCTGATTATTGGTGCCGCGGACATCGCCTGTGGCTTTGTTGACAAATCCGAATGTCAGAACAGGAATTTCAGCGTAGTAGGAGATCGGATCGCCCTTCCCTGCTTTCATTTTAAGGCCGAGGGGAACCTCAACACTGGTAATGTGGTACTGAAGTTTGGCATTGAGCGGAAGCGTATCGAGCCCGGGCTGACTTAACGTGGAAGAAGGCCAGAAAACACCCCTCGAGTACCCGTTCTGGTAGGTTCCGCCCTGATTGAATCCGAAACCAATTCCGGAAACAATGGCATAGTTATCGGCGAAATAATACTCACCCATGGCACCCACGCGGGCACCCCAGTTTACCCCTAAACTTTCCAGTCTTTTATCGCCGGTGTTAATCCACGACCAGGTGGGGGATCCCTGAACACCAAAACGGACAGTGCCAGCATACTGAGCGCAGAGAGACGATAAAAATGCAAGGCTGAAAAGCGCGAAGAGAGCAATTTTTTTCATGTTATTTTGTTTTTGAGCAGGTAAATACGAGCCAGTGGTCTGATTTCGTTTAAAATAATGAATTTTGCACCCGGCAAACCGGAACAGACAATTCAAACAGGGCTGCAAATCTTGTAAACCTTTCTGAATCCGACCCGCAATTCAAGAAAAAAACTCAAAAAAAGAGAAAAAAGTGACTTTTCAAATGGGCTTTTTGAAATATTTCACACTTGTTTTAACACTTTTTGCACTAAACTCGTGTGAAAACAACGATCGTGGAAACACTCCGGATGTGAGTAATATTGATGTGACCGTACATGTTGACCGTTTCGAGCAAGATTTGTTTGGAATGGATACCTTGCGACTGACGGAGGAGATGGATAGAATGAACGTGAAATACCCTGAACTTTTCCCTTTGTTCACCGAAACCATCATACACGACCAGACAAATCCCAAAGAAACTCCGGAAATGGCCTTATCGGGATTTCTGCGTTCACCGAGAATCAGACAGCTGAAAGATACGGTTCAACAAGTGTATGGAAATATTGCACCGTTGGAGAAGGAGTTGAATCAGCTTTTCAGGTATTATAAATACTATTTCCCTGAAAAACCGACCCCACGGGTAGCCACAATCATATCCGAATTCGGTGTGGATGCATTTACCTGTGGCGATCAATTATGCGGCATAGGCCTGGATATGTTTCTTGGAGAGAACTACCCGGGATACAGTCCGGATATTTTTCCAGCGTACCTTCGCAGGCAGTTCAATGACAAATACATTTCTGTAAGGCTTGCAAAAGCACTCGTTCAGAACACCTTCGGAGAAACCCCTCCCGGGAAAAGTCTGCTGGACATGATGCTTTATAATGGCAAAATGCTTTATATGGTGAAAAAACTTCTTCCAGGAACCCCCGACAGCATGATTATGGGTTACACCAACGAGCAGATGGAAGGCTGTGTAGCCAACGAGCAGGCAGTATGGGCCAGGATTCTTGATCAAAAACTCCTCTATTCTACCGATTTCGGTGAGTTCAGAAAGCTTGTAACACCAAGTCCGAATGCCCCGGTCGTATTTCAGGAGGCACCTGGTGAAGTAGGCAACTGGATCGGATGGCAGATTGTCAAGTCGTGGGTAAAGAGAAATCAGGGTGCCAGCATGAAAGAACTGATTTCACAAACAGACTCACAAAAATTTCTGGAAACAGCACGTTACAAACCACAACAGCTCAACTAACAATGAACAGATCAGTTATTTTTCAGGTAGTTATCGCAGGCCTGCTACAGGCATTTACATCTTTTGGGCAAAACTTCCATTTGTTGCCAGAGCCGAACTACATGACCTCACGTGAGGGTGTTTACTTTGTTGCAGACAGGGTGGAGTTGTTCGGCGATGTCCCCGAATTTTCAGTAATCAATGAGCTTCAAAAGGCCACTCCGAAAAAAAAGACAGATAAACGCACCCGCAGAATCATGTACATTTTCGACAAATTTGTACTCGATGAGGGATATTGGCTCAGTGTGGAAGACACTCTGGTGACCATTGGTGCAGCAACGACCTCCGGATTTCTTTACGCTGAGCAAACAATTATGCAGCTCAGGCAGGAAGGGGCATTCATGAAGCTGCCCGGCCTGGAAATCATAGACTCACCACGTTTCGGGTGGAGAGGTATGCACCTCGACGAGAGTCGCCATTTTATGGGTAAAGAATTCGTGATGAAGTACATAGACTGGCTGTTTTCTCTGAAAATGAATGTACTTCACTGGCATCTGACGGATGCACCCGGCTGGCGGATCGAGATAAAAAAATACCCGAAACTGACAGAAATCGGAGCGTGGAGACCCGACCGAAGCGGACTTTCATTCATGGAAGCAGATACAGCAAAGGCTGGAGAAGCGATGACCTATGGTGGTTTTTACACTCAAAAAGATATCAAGGAGATAGTACGGTACGCTGCCGAGCGGAATATCACCATTATACCTGAAATTGAAATGCCTGGACATACTACTGCTGCGCTGGTTGCATATCCGGAGTACTCTTGCACGGGAGGACCGTTTCCTATGCCGGGAGGTGCCAAAAACAGTCCTTACCCAAACTTCTGTGTCGGAAACGAGGATACCTATGAATTCCTCACAGACATTCTTTCAGAGGTTGCAGAATTGTTCCCTTCGGAATACATACACATCGGAGGCGACGAGGTGGATCGCGCCCAGTGGAGTAAATGTGCCCGGTGCCAGAAACTGAAAGGTGACCTGAAGATAGAGGACGATTCGAAACTACAAGTCTATTTTACTGAAAGAATAGAGGAAATCCTCGCCGGCATGGGCAGAAAACTGATGGGTTGGGATGAAATAATGGAGGGCGGCACGCTTACACCTTCAGCCGGGGTGATGGTTTGGCGGGGTGAAGACCTTGTAAGGAAGGCAACTGCTGCGGGGCATCAGGTGGTTGTTACGCATAACTATTATTTTGATTTGTACCAGGGAAGCCCCGCGCTTGAGCCCGTTACTTACGGATACCTGCCGCTTGAAAGGGTATATACTTACGAGCCGGTACCCTCCGGATCAACAGATATGGAGCGTGCCAATATCCGTGGAGTGGAAGGATGCTTGTGGACAGAAATGATACCGGACAGCAAAAAAGCTGAGTATATGCTCTTCCCGAGGCTGCTGGCCCTGTCTGAGGTTGGCTGGACGCAACCGGAAAAAAAGGACTGGAAACGCTTCGTTTCCTCATTACCAAAGTATTTGAAATGGCTCGATGAGCAGCAGGTCAGTTACGCAACGAGCGTATTTGATCCTCAGATCAAACTGGCACCGGAAGGTGGAGTAATGACATGTCAGTTTAGTCAGCAAATACCGCAGGGAGAAATCAGATATACACTGGACGGCACAGAGCCCGGAGCAGGTTCCGCGTTGTACACAACACCAGTCAGGCTGAGAGGAAAATCAGAAATACGAGCGAAAGCGTTCTATTCTGCAGGCAAGTCCAGTAAAACTGCCGCGGCTTCCTATCTGCCGTCACTGGCAACCGGCAAGCAGTTTTCACTTAAATTTCAACCCGCGAAACAGTACAATGGCGAAAGGCCATGGATACTGAATGATGGAGTAAAAGGGTCTTTTTCATTCAACGATGGCAACTGGTGCGGTTTCTACGGAGATGATGTAGAACTGACGCTGGATTTGGGAGAAAAGCAGGAGATCAAATCGTTGCGGGCAAATTTCTTTGAACAGGAAAGAAGCTGGATATACCTTCCTGAGGCAATAGAAGTCGAGCGCTCCGATGATGGAAATAACTGGACAACCATTGCCTCAAATCCGGGACCTGTTGCTGATGGAAAGGAAGGCATCAAAACAATCAATCTGGTTTTTGAGGGAGTCAAAACGAGGTATCTGCGTGTCAAGGCCCGTAGCAAAGGACAACATCCGGTTTACCCTGAGGGCAAATGCTGGATTTTTATGGATGAAATCGAGTTGAATCAGTAGTCGTATTGCTGCAGGCCGTACCGCTCAATCGTACTGATGAGTTTCTCGGCATACGTTCTGTCTGTTGCATATCCCATCGTTTTCAGTCCGTAAGCCCACTTTCTGTAATCCTTGCCATGCTTTTTTAGCTTTGCATAACGGCCTCCAGACAATAGAATGCTGTGGGCCCTCCAGCTGAGTTTGGGATCCTTGAAATTGAGGAAAAAATCCTTGTGCGAGTCATCGGAATGATTGGTACAATGGCCTTTTTTGCAGTTTCTGGAGAAACACTTCATGCCAAAGTGGTTATTGTTGCGAACCGCAAGCGTACTCGTGCCTGCACGACTTTCAATCAGTCCCTGTGCGAGGCTTATACTTGCCGGGATTCCATAGCGGGCCATTTCCTGGCGTGCAATTGCGTTGTATTTTTTTATGTAGTTAGCAGTCTGGTCACCCTTAAGCGACTCAATTCTGACTGGTGCGGCATCGTTAACCGGCTTTTTGAAAATTTTTTGTTTATTTTCTTGAGCCTTCTTCAGTTTCGACACAGATTTCTCGGGCCTTTCATCAGGAATATCAGCCATCATACCGAGTTGAGTTTCACTGTTTCCCCGTGAATGTCGAACGCTTGATTTTGCTTTGGGAACAACTGCTGACTTTACCGTATTGCTTTCGGGGATTTCTGTATTCCAGTCAATGGAAGAAACGGGCCCTTGTACTAAAGCAGCTGCCGGGCTATCGTTAAAAAGGGCAAAATATCCTGCCCCGGCCAGAAACCCAACTTTCAGTAATGTTCCTCTGCTAAATACATTTACAGTGCAGGTGTGCCATAAATACCTCAGGGTTGTCCATTTTCGGTTAATACTGTTTGACTTGCTGCTAGCAGCGTGCTGTGTGCGTTCCCTGCCGGCATAGCCCAAATGGGCAGATGGCAGACTGTCGGCTTGTTTTGTTCTGGAGGAAGCTTCACTGAATCTGAATCTGTGAAGAAGCTCCTCTTCTGCGTACAATTTGTTCTTTCCCATGACGTTGAATTTAGTGAAGCAAAGATAAAACAATTAGTTTTTATCTTAAAACAATTTCTGTCAAATATAAATAATTTGTTTTTTTTATAGTGTAATCAATTCAAAATCAATTATTTTTAAAAAAAGCGTCTCTCCTGTGTCGTTTCTCATGGCCAAGCTGCCAATTGGCTTGTACATTGAGGCAGCGTATTGGATATAAAATTCGTTATAAGGGAGGATGGGAGATATTTCGTAACTTTCCCTCCGAAATTTCAATGGATTTCGCCCTTAATCTGGAGAACGCAGAAAAAGACTTTGTGAATGCCCTCCTTCGTCAGGAGCGTTGGGCACAGAAACAGTTGTACGAACAATACTTCGGCAAACTGATGGGCATCTGTATGCGTTATACCGGCTCAAAGGATGAAGCACTTGATTTGCTGCATGAGGGGTTCATGAAAGCATTTCAGAACATTGGCAAGTACAAGCCGGGCACATCCATTTTTGCGTGGTTGCGTACCCTTATGGTAAACGTTTGCATTGACTACTACCGTAAAAATCAGCGCAGAAGAACTTCCGACCTCGACGAGGCAAGTTCCAGGTTTGTTGACGATCCGGATATTTTGAGTAGCCTCACGGCGGAGGAAATTCTCTTAAAAGTCCAGGAATTACCACCTGTTTACAGGACTGTTTTCAACTTGTACGTCATCGAGGGCTACTCCCACAAGGAAATCGGAGAGATGTTGAATATCACGGAAAGCACCTCCAGGTCCAACCTGGTAAAAGCCCGCCAGAAACTGATAGACTCTCTTTCGCAGATCGGTCACAATCAATCATCTGGAGTTTCAAACAGCAACATGCATTCCAGTTTAACAGACCAACCATGAATCAACAAGATTTTGACGCAAAAATCAAGGCTGAACTTGAAGCCATGGAAGTTCCGTACGATCCGGACAGTTGGGCAGTTTTTGAGAAGAAACTGGACTCATCTATCGACAGGTCTCTAAACAGTTTTGATGACTCTTTCAGATCAGTACTGACAAAAGTGGAGACTCCCTATGAATCCGAACTATGGAACACGATGGCACGGCAACTTGATCAGTCTGCTGCCATCCGTAAAGTCAGGTATTTCAAACTGGCTGAAGCCGCTGTAATTTTATTGCTTGCAATTCAACTGAAGTCCTATCTGCCTGACGCATCATCTCCCGTGCAGCCGGGCTCAGTGCCGCCACCTGTCTCGGTGCCACATAGCTCTCCAATGGCAGCACTAAAATACCGCAAATTGCCTTTAACAGCTTCAGCAACATCCGCCGTTACTCACCACCCTCAAAACCTTGAAATTATTGATCTGGTTGACGCTCCATTCATTCCTGTCTTATCGGTTAATAATAGCGAAGAGTTGTATCCCTCTGTAAATCTTCCTTTCGTCCCAACCCTCAACCCTGCTCTGCCTGACAATAAAACCAATGAGCCAATTTTCGCCGCCGTGCAAACAGGTATTGAGTACCAGCAAAAAGCCCAAAAGTGGTTCATAGCCGCGTTTGCAGAAGCGGGAACAAGTGTTGTCAGGGGCAATGTAGCCTCCTCTTTCACTGGTGTAAATCCGGGCATGGGAATATTAGTTGGCAATGACTCTGGAAAATGGGGTATCGAAACAGGGCTATTCGTCAACAGAAATTCGTTTACTCCCGATCCCATGACAACCGTGTATGCAGGAAATCCTCAAACTGGATTCCTGGCGTTCAATACTACCGTCGCCGACGCAACTACAATAACAATCCCCATGCGTGCCAGTAGAAAAATTGCCGGAAACAGCGCACTTGAACTTCGTGCGTTGGCGGGATTAACAGCTGAACTTGTTGCAGAAAAGAGTTTCACCAGAAGGACAATTTATTTGCCTCCTGCCGGCCAATCCTCCGGAGGGCCTAACCTTCCATCAGGCACCATTCCGGATAAAGTACAATCCGGCGTTTTTGAAGGTGGTACTATTAGCGATAACCTGTCATTAAATGCTACTCTGGGATTAAGACTCAAAGCCAGTTTGGGTTCAAACTATTCTGTTTTCCTGGAACCAACAGCCAGCCTGAACCTCGCGGGCACATGGAGCCCGGACAGGGAAAGAACCGACAGATTTTCTGTCCGGGCCGGTGTTTATACCAAGCTCTAAAAAAACAGGCGAATCAGGTGGATCCGCCTGTTTTTTATCTTACGATAGTAACATCTCCCTTTCTGTAAACCGGTATTGTCCTGCTGCAAATCTGCAAATCAGCCCAAAGCTGCCAAACATATACCCCCGGGTTCATTGGTTCGTCGTTGAAGAAACCTTCCCACCCCTCTCCAAGATCTGTCGTCACAAACATCAGATTCCCCCAGCGGTCATATATTTCCATTCTGTATGACAGAATGGTGAAATTACTCCCAAAGAAAGCCCTGAACAGTGAATTGTCTGGATCAGACGATTCCGGTGCGAATACGTTTGGTACATATACCCTCAACGGATTCCCTGCATCGTCTGCCAGCTCAATTTCTGAAGTAGCCAGTACATTCTGGCCACAATCGTTTGTTGCTGACAGCCACACCCTGCCGGGTTCGTCAGCAGTTGCCGTTTTGCCATTTGTGCCATTCCACCAAACCAGCTCCAGACCGGAGGTGTCGCCTGCGAGGAATGGAAACAGGGTAATACTCTGACTGTCACAAGGCACCAGAACGGCATCCGGAAGATCTACTCTGAGTGGCTGCGTTTCCTGAATACCAGCCTCCGCATTGTAAATACAACCATACTCATCTACGATGACAATAGAATACAGACCCGGTGCAAGATTGCCAAACAGACTGTCGGTCTGAAAAACACCTCCATTTATCGAGTAACCTGATGCCATCACAGTACCTTCAATGTCCACTCTGATGCTTCCTGATCCCGTATTGCTGCAGGATTTCCTTGTAAAGAGATCAAATTCCAGCTCCGGATATCCAGAAACTGTTACCGTTACTGTGGAGTCACATCCTTCGTTATTTTGAAGAATAACCGTTTTCGTCTCGCCGATTTGTATTTCCGTTCCGAAATAGTCAAATGACTCACCTTTACAAATCTGTACATTCAGGGTGCTTTGTGACGTTTTTCTGGAACCAACATTGACTGTTATAACCGAATCGCAGCCCTGCCAGTTTTGTATGGTGAAAACATTCACCGTGTTTGGCAACAGGTTGTTTCCGTTAAAATTGTACGTTTCATTCTCGCAAATCGAGATGTTCAGCGTACTCTGTGAAGCCTGCAATTCACCGACTGTTATGGTTACTACCGAGTCACAACCTGTTGGGGTACTTAGTGTGAAGGATTGTGACTGGCCAATCGAAAGATCAATTCCCTCATAAAGATAGGTCTCACCCGTACATACTTTTACGGTTTGCGATGACGAGACCGGCTGCAGAGCTGTTACTGAAACAGTCAGTATGGAATCACAACCCAGATAGTTGGTCAGTGTAAAAGTTCGTGTCTGTCCAGCCGCAATTGTTGTACCTTGATAAGAATAAAAACCACCCTGGCATATTTGTGGATTGATACTGCCATAAGTAATTGGAAGCGAAGAAACTGTTACGGTAACGATTGAGTCACAACCCGCAGCTGTCTTCAACACAAATGACTGAGTTTGACCAACTGCGAGGCTTACTCCTTCATACACATAAAATCCTCCGGCACACACCCTGGCATTGAATGAAGTAGTTGGCGGCGGGATTGCATTAACTGTCACCGTAACAACTGAATCGCATCCAAGATAATTTGTCAGAGTGAAATTTCTGGTCTCACCAGGTGCCATATTTACCCCCTGATACTGGTAACTTCCGCCTTCGCAGACTGCCACATTCAAATTTCCAAAGCTGACGGGCAGTGCGGTTACTGAGACCGTTACAAGAGAATCGCAGCCTTGAGCTGTTTTCAAGGGAAATGTCTGTGACTGTCCGATACCAAGGCTAACTCCTTCGTAAACAAATACCTGACCCTGACACACCTGTGCTTCAAACGATGAAGTAACCGGTGGAAGGGCCGACACGGACACAGTGACGAGCGAATCACAACCTCGGTAATTTGTCAGTGTGAACGTGTACATCTGGCCAATGGTCATATTAACCCCCTGATAATTAAACAGTTTGCCCGGACAAACCTGCGCATTCAGTTCAGAGTATGAAACTGGCAATTGAGTCGTAGTGACAGTAACAACAGAGTCACAACCGTTTTGTGATGTTAGCGTAAATTTTCTGGTCTGCCCTGCACCAATCTGTACGCCCTGATAACTGTAAAATTTCCCCTGGCAAACCGGAACAGTAAATGAAGAAGCAAGTGGCGGAAGACTTGTGACAGAAATGGTGAGAATTGAATCGCAACCAAGGTAGTTTGTTAGTATAAAGGTCTTCGATTGACCCGCTGGAATATTTACCCCCTGATAGGCGTAATATCCACCCTGACAAATGGTAACGTCCAGATTTTCAGTGGAGATTGGCAATGCTGTAACCAGAATTGTTACCAGAGAATCACACCCGCTCTGTGTTGGCTCACTAAAAGTTTGTGACTGGCCCACTGTAAGATTCACTCCCTGATAATTGTAGAACGAACCCGGACATACACTGACATTTACTGTTTCAGAGAATACATTCGACCCTGAAACTGTTACCGTTACTATTGAATCACAGCCAGCCTGATTGGTAAGTATAAAGTTTCTTGTTTCCCCGGCTGCCATATCAACTCCCTGATAAGTGAACACTGTTCCGGCACATATCTCCGCATTTACACTTCCGTAAGTAGGAGAAAGACCATAAACATAGACTGTTACAATTGAATCGCAGCCACTTTGCGATGTCAAAGTAAATGTCTGTGATTGACCTACACCCAGCTCCGCTCCCTGATATGAGAATGTCTGTCCAAGACATACACCCGCATTGAGGGTTGTATTGAAAACCTGTATAGCACCAACATTTACAGTAACCAGCGAGTCACATCCATCCGGCGTTTCAAGCTGGAAAACCTGAGATTGACCGATAACCAGATTTGTGCCCTGGTAGTTATAAACTGATCCCGGGCAGATTCTCACATTCAGGGTAGAACTGAGCGGGGGAGCTTGTTGGACAAGTACCTGGACCACCGAATCACACCCTGTCGAAGCAGTGTAAATAAAACTGACCGACTGACCAGGTCCAATTTCTGTGCCATTATAGTTGTAGGTGCCGCCGGAACATACTACCACCTGAACAAAGCTGTACAGGGTGTCAAGCGACACAACATTGACCCTCAGTGTTGAATCGCATCCTGCCACGCTTGTCAGGTTGAAGTTCTGAGACTGGCCAGCTGGTATGTTAACACCCATATAAGTATATACATCCCCTGCACACGCCGTGACATCCAGCGTTCCTGAAGCACTTGGAATTGCATCCACAAAAACAGTGACTACAGAATCGCATCCAAGCGAGCCTGTGAGTGTAAAACTTCTGACGTCACCGACCGATAACTCTACACCCTCATAGGAGTACGTACTCCCTAGACATACCTTTGCGTTAAGGGTATCTTTGGGTATCTGGAATTCTGACACCTGAATATAGAGCAATGAATCGCAACCTCCGCCCGTTGAAGGAATAGTAAAGGTTCTTGTCTGTCCGGGGGAAATATTTACTCCCTGAAATGTATATACACTTCCCGGGCAAACCTGAACAAATTGTGTAAATGAAGGGGCCGGCAGTATCCCGACACTCACCGTTACCAGTGAGTCACAACCAAGGTAGTTGGACAGTGTAAATATTCTTGTCTCTCCCGGCGAAAGGTCAACACCCTGATATGTGAAAAACTCCTCCTGACAAACAGACGGATTGAGCGCGCCTTCGGAAACGGGCAATCCGCTGACTACAATTGTCAGCAGTGAATCGCACCCAAGATAATTGACAAGCGTAAAGGTCCTGGATTCTCCGGTTGCCAGATTTGTTCCCTGATAGTTATAGACGTCCGATTCACAAATTGTAACAAGCAGGGTTGAATCAGTCGGCAGCCGTTCGTTAACCGTGACTGTTACCAGCGAATCACAACCGGCGATACTTGCCAGGGTAAAGACCCTGGTAATACCGGCAGGTATCAACTCGCCGTCATATAATGCTGAAGCACCGGGACATACGAGAAGCTCAAGCGAAGAGGAGAGCGCCGGACAAGGAGCTACATCTATCAGCAGATCCGTAAAAACGGAACCCCCGCATCCTGCCAATAACGCTGTATCTGATACAATTACCGGAATCCATACCGAATCTAGTATTATAGTATCCAGTTGTACAGTATAAGTGGTTGGTGGCACCTGATTCCACTCAAAACTGCCGTCTGAGCCTGAAATACCAGTATTCAATACCGTGTTATTTCTGACAAGGTTGACTGGTATCTGCCCTACAAGGGTATCAGCGGCGTCAATCAGGCCATTGTGATTTACATCTGACCATACCTGTCCGTAAACATTGCCAAAGCCATTGAAAAGTGCCAGTGTGAGATCGCCACTCCGGGCTGTACAGCCAAGTGTGTCAGTCATTTCCGCAAAGTATGTTCCACTCTGTGTGGCAATAAAATCATTTGTATTGGCGCCTGGAATTGGATTTCCCTCAAAATACCACTGCCAGCCGACAATACCCGGCAAATCTGGCAAGCAAAGCGTATCTGGATTACAGCGCTCATGACAGCCGGCAGGTATTGCCGCCACATTGGGTCCGGGGTAAATAACAGCTGAATTACTCTGCGCAAAACAACCGAACTCATTAAAGACCCTGACGAAGTATAGACCAGCTTCTTCAGTAATCAGCACAGGACCTGTATCGCCTGTGTTCCACACGATCTGCCAGTTGGCGGGTTGAGGGCCGGTGTAAGTCAACACGGTTGGTTCCCCGGCACACAGATTGTCACCGGCAACGGTAAACCCGTCTGGTACAGGATTAACCGTCACCTCAAACGGATCAAATACCGTTGTGCAGCCTGTTTGCGAATTGGTCACCGTAACAGTGTAAATATGTGTGCCAACCTCCAGCAGATTCCCTCTGGTTTCGGTAAATTGTAGCACAGATGTGGTAGAACCATCACTCCACAAATAGGCATAATCACCATTATCCTGTATCTGCAGGTTCACATCTTCACCGTAACACACGGAAAGAGTCGGAAAGGACACGCCGATTATCTGCCCAATCTCGTTCAGTTCAAGTGCCTTGATAACACCTACAGGAGCCGGGCTAACCTCAACGGTAGCACCTGAGGGAGAGTAATTGCACCCGTTATTGTTGCTTACCGTTACATCATAAACGCCCTCCTGATCTGCAATAAGCGTTTGTGAATTGAAGCCATTCGACCACAGATAGATAGCTCCGGGGCCCCCGGGTGCAGTAAGTGTTACAGACTGGCCTTCGCAGATAGTCGGGCTCAAAGGCGTTATTTCACCCGAGAACGGATTGGCAGTGACAGGTACAGGCAACGAGAAAGATGCCTGGCAACCATAACTGTTTACCGTAGTGACCGATACAGTGTAGGTACCCAGTGAAGCATAGTTGTGAAAAACAGGATTACCGTCACTTGAATTCTGGGCTCCGGATCCCGGATCACCAAAATTCCACACAGATTCCAGGATACCGGTGGTATTATTCAGCATGAACTCCGTAGCCGAACCGGCACAGTTGGCCTGAGGGGCGGCAAATGAAGGTTGCTGTACAATGGGAATTATGATGTCGCGGGAAATAGTTGAATAGCAACCGGACGCCTCGGTAATAGTAAGCGATGCCGTAAAAGCCCCTGAAACAGGGTAAACATATACCGGATTACTCAGGGTGGATGTATCAGCAGTACCTGCAGCCCCAAAGTTCCACTCCCATCCCGTGATTTCTGCCTGAGGTAACTTCGTACTCTCATCCGAGAAAAAAGTGGAATCTCCCGGACAACCCGGGATTGCCGAAAAGTCAGCAACCGCAAGAATATCAACGGAGTCAATCAATTCACAGAAGCCAAAACCCTGCAGGTAAACAATAGCCTGTACTACATATTTACCTGGGTCTGGATACGTAAAATTTGCTGTTTCACCAGTAGAAGTTCCAATCGTGGCACCTCCGGAAATACCCGTCCACCAGCCTGTTTGAGGCAGGTTGTACTGGCCCGCATTGACCCCAATACTGAAAGAGACAGAGTCACAGCGTTCCGAAGGATCAATCACTATTTCCAGATCGCCTGTATTGCAGGCAGTAGCTCCACCGAGCGATCCGCTGCCATATCCACCACCTCCTCCATTGCAGTAGTTATAGAGTAGCAGTCCCGATGCCGTCGAACTGCATCCGGTCTCGTTCGTTGCCACTACAGTAAACAAACCATACTGATTGGTAGTATAGGTTGGTCCGGTGGCTCCAAGGGGTATTCCATCCTGCAGCCACTCGTAGGTGAAGGTTCCTCCCTGCGGTACCAGTGCAGTCATGGTAACAAATGCACCATTGTTACAAAAGCCGGTCGGATTTGCCGTAGTTACACTCACATTGGGCGGCGGCAGATCATCCACAGAAAAATCTGTTGCACCTGTACACCCGTTGTTGTCAACAACCTCGAGTACATAAGAACCGGAGGTGAGTTCCACAGCAGCCGTGGAGGAGAGTAAACTTCCGTCGGCAGTCGTCCAGGCGTAGGAAGTATAGGATTGAACAGACATATAGGTAGCCGATATACCGGCACAGAGGCCTTCAGGCCCGTTAATGACCGGCTCAGGATTGGCGTTAACCAAAACCTGCCTCTGGGCATTATACCCACAGGCCGCTACCCGAACCTGATGGTTTCCAGGCTCACTCCAGAATATTTCAACAGTATTTGTTCCCTGTCCGGCACTGATAGTACCAGCAGACGAAGGGATGACCTCCCACTGATATGTCAGGCCCTCGATGAGTGCCGTAGAATAAGTTCCGACCTCGTTATCGCATAAAGAGGGGGGACCGGTTACAACCAGTGTGGAGGGTACACCTATATTGTACGTTACCGGGGCAGAGGCGCAGCCAAGTCCATCAACAGAAACATGTTTGACACTAAGCGAATATGGACCAGTTGCATTCCACGTTACGGCCACCGGATCACCTGTTTGCGATACAGGGAAACCACCGGTTGCCTGCCATTCCACCGTGTAGGGCGCGCTGCCGGAAACTTCATAGGTGTACGTATTCCCGGGACAAATCAACTGTGCACCGGCAACTGCAATGGGTGTTGCCGGACGTGCAATAACATTTACTGTAAGTTCGGCACTCTCCGAACAGGTCTGACCTTGCTGGGATGCTTCGGCGTAAATACGATAAGAGCCCGCAGGAGCGTTTGCCGGGAAATTCAGAACTGCGGAAGGTGAAGAGGACGTCCAGAAAACACTTCCGTCGGACTTGAAAATAATCCAGTTGGCAGAAACATTTATGTCAGGTGAAAGCCACCTTGCCCGGAATGTGGATGCGGTGCCTTCGCACAACTCCACCGACCCCTCAATCAAAAACGGAGGCAGAATTTTTACAGGGATACTGTCAATACCACCACAGCCCAGATAACAATTTTCATATTCGACCACGAGCCAGTGACTGATGGATGGATCT
>JAJTFM010000075.1 GCA_021298575.1 Saprospiraceae bacterium
CTGAGAGGATATGCCAGCAATGTGCCGTTCTTCAAGGGTATGCTCGACAAGCTCGATGTGCAGATGCGTATCTTCTATTGCGGCAAGTTCAAAAGTGCCACCGAGCCTTTCCGCCTCGACAAGATGAGTGCCGAGAACAAACTGCAAACCCGCGAGTACCTCAGATATCTGAACGATGTGCTTGTATCCGACGTGGCTTCCGGTCGCCGGCTCGATCTTGCCGAAGTACGCAATATCATGAATCGCTACGATGGATTCGACGCCCAGAAGGCCGTCAGTACCCGGCTTGTTGATCGCCTTGTTTACGAGGACGAGGTGTTCTCCATGATGCGCAGCCGAATCGGACTGAGCGAAGACGACAAGCTCAACCGCGTGAATCTGAGCGATTACTACAACTCCCGCGTGAAGAAGTTCGACTTCAGTTCGCAGGACAAGATTGCCGTGGTATTTGCCGAGGGCACCATTTCCGATGGAGAAGAGGGTGCTGCCGGACAGATTATAGACGGGAAGTACGTGAAAATACTGCGTCAGATACGCAAAGACAAAAATGTGAAAGCCATTGTTTTGCGCGTGAACTCGCCGGGTGGCAGTTCCATGGCCAGCGACAATATCCTGCGCGAGCTCGACCTCTGCCGCAAGGCCGGCAAACCTGTGGTGGTGAGCATGGGCGACGTGGCGGCCTCCGGCGGATACTATATAGCTTGTCACGCCGACAGTATCTTCGCCGAACCATCCACCCTGACCGGCTCTATCGGCGTGTTTGGCATGATACCTATTCTCGACAAAACCATGAAGAACAAACTTGGCGTCACCTTCGACACCGTTCGCACCGGCACCTACTCGGCTTTCGGATCGCCGTTCATAGACTTTTCTCCGGCGGAGGCCGCCATGATACAGTCGCGCGTGGACTACATCTACTCAGACTTCCTCGGGAAAGTGGCTGTCGGGCGCAAGCGCACCAAAGAACAGATAGACGAGATCGCGCAGGGGCGTGTGTGGGCAGGCCCGAAAGCCAAAGCGATCGGACTGGTTGACGACCTCGGAGGGCTCGACCGGGCTTTGGCATCGGCTGCAAAGCTGGCCGGCATCGAGAAATACCGCACCAGCGAGTTTCCGCGCACCCAGACCCCGATCGAGCAACTGATAGACCGGATCAGCAAGAAAAAAGATACCGACGACCAGGTGAAGAACTCCCTCATTCGTCAGGAGCTGGGCGAGTACTACCCTGCGTACAAGGCCATGCAGGAGTTCCGCCGCAGCAAGGGTATCCTGGCCCGCCTGCCGTTTGATATCAGCGCGTATTGATTGGGGAGCGGTTCTGAAGGACGAAACCGGATCGTATCGCCAGGCGCGGTGCGGTCCGGTTTCGGCTTTCAGGAAGCGGATGGAAAGTAAAATAAGGGTATTTTTATTTACCTTTGCAGGCATGATACAGATTGAAGTCGTAGCAGCAATCATTTTTCATAACGATAAAATTCTGTGTGTACAGCGCGGGGAAAACAAGTATGACTATATCTCCAGGAAATTTGAGTTCCCGGGAGGTAAAATTGAAGAGGGGGAGACAAGGCAGGAAACAATCAGAAGGGAAATACTGGAAGAATTGAATATAGATATTACCGTCGAAGAGGAGTTCCTTACGGTGACACATCCGTATCCGGATTTTATTCTGACAATGCACAGTTTTATCTGTAAGTCGGACAGCGCCGAATTAACCCTGACGGAGCATATTGACTATAAGTGGCTCAAAACAGAAGATTTGGCAGGACTGGATTGGGCTGCCGCCGACATACCCATAATGGAAAAACTCATGTACTTATAGTGTAACTTAATGAATGAAAAATTAGAAAAAAGTATAATATCCGGGTTTGTTGACAGGCGACTGCCCTCTTACGGCGAGTTTCTCCCCCAGTTACTAGTCAATGACAGAAGAGAAGGCAAAAAGGTTCTTTCATCCATTATCCGATCCCTCAACGATTGCGACGAATTCTGGTTTTCGGTAGCTTTTATCACTACCGATGGTGTTGCAACGCTGATTGAAACACTGATTGCACTGGAACAAAAAGGGATAAAGGGGAGGGTACTGGTTTCTCAATACTTGAACTTTACACAACCGGAGGCACTTCGGCGACTGCTGCAATTCCGAAATCTGGAAGTCAAAATCGCTGTTAATCACTCATTTCACTCCAAGGGATATCTGTTCAGGAAGAAAGACGTCTATGATTTAATAATTGGTAGCAGCAACCTGACTGCTAAGGCACTCTGCTCCAATGTGGAGTGGAATCTAAAAGTGACGGCTACCCCGTTGAGTTACGTTGTTTTCAACGCCGTCAGGGAGTTTTCCAGAGAATATGAAAGAGCCGTATCTGTAAATGATGAGTTTATCACAAATTATGAGGTACTCTACAGAAAGCAGGTTGATTATTCCAGATTGCTGAAAAAGGAATTATCCATATCCGGGCAGACAAGAGTTATTCCCAATGCCATGCAGGTTGAATCGTTGTTGAATATCGAAAACCTTAGAAATCAGGGGAAAACCAAGGCCCTTCTTATTTCGGCTACTGGTACAGGGAAGACTTATTTGTCAGCTTTCGATGTCAAAAAGGTTGATCCGCGCAGGTTTTTGTTCGTTGTCCATAGATTGAACATTGCGCAGACTTCCATGCAGGCTTACAGGAATATTTTTGGTGAATCAAAAAGTATGGGAATCTATTCAGGTACCCGGTTAGAGGCTGAGGCCGACTTTATTTTCAGTACCGTGCAAACAATCTCCAGAGAGGAACACCTGACCAGATTCAGTCGGAACCATTTTGATTATATCGTCATTGACGAGACGCACAGGGCAAGTGCAAATTCGTATCAGAGGATACTTGATCATTTCAGACCTGCCTTTCTACTGGGAATGACAGCAACTCCTGAGAGAACAGACGGGCTGGACGTTTTCAAGGTATTCGATTACAATATTGCTTACGAGATCAGGTTACACAAGGCGCTGGACGAAGAAATGCTGAGTCCCTTCCACTACTATGGTGTTGCCGATATTTCGGTTGATGGCGTATTGCTTGAAGACAAAGCGAATTTCAACCAGCTGTCGTCAAATGAACGAATAGACAGAATCATTGAAAAGTCAAAAGTTTATGGTTGCGACAATGGCAAGGTAAAGGGATTGATTTTTTGCTCCAAAGCCGAAGAATGCGTGCTTTTATCGGATGGTTTCAACAAAAGGGGATTCAGAACTGTCGTCATTTTGGGTGGGGTAAACGATGAAGTCAGAACCAGCTCAATCGCGCAGCTGGAGCTTGGCGAACTGGACTACATCTTCAGTTATGACGTACTGAATGAGGGAATAGACATCCCGAGTGTGAATCAGATTATCATGCTGAGACCTACCCAGTCTGCCATTGTTTTCGTCCAGCAACTTGGAAGGGGATTGAGAAAAACAGACGATAAAGAATATCTCACCGTTATTGACTTCATAGGCAATTACAAGAATAACTTCCTGTTGCCCGTTGCACTGTATGGAGACACCTCTTACAACAAAGATAAACTGCGAAAACTGATGGCTGGTGGAAGTAACATGATTCCGGGTACTTCCACCGTGAATTTTGATAAAATTGCCCGTGAAAAAATCTACGAGGCGATAGATACTGCCCAGATGCAGTTAAAGAAAGATCTGGTTAACGATTATAAACTGATGAAATTCAGGTTGGGCAGGATTCCTATGATGACTGATTTCATTCAATACGGAGCAAGAGACCCGCAGTTGTTTGTCAGTTGTTCGAAATCCTATTTCAATTTTGTGGCGGATTTGGAAGAGGAAATAAGGCATAAGCTTAACGGTCTGGAGAAAAAAATACTCGAACTTTTATCTATCGAAATCAACAATACAAAAAGGGTAGAAGAGTGTATCATCTTGAAAATACTGATTCAAAATGAGGAAGTTGAAATTTCCGATATAAAATCACACATTGAAACTCGATTTGGTTTTGCTCTGTCTGAAGACACACTTAACTCCTGTATTGATAATCTGAATTTCAAATTTGCCACCGAAAGGAAAGATAGTAAACTTCTGACATTGAACGAAATTTACGGAGTAAACATTATCAAAAGAGTGGGTTCCAGCATAATAGCCGACAAAGAATTCTCTGAAATGCTGCATAACCCTGTATTCTATCAATTCCTGGAAGATAGTATCGATTACTCGGTTTATGCATTTGAAAGTCTCTTTGATATAGACAAATACGTTGACGGGTTCGTTTTATACAGAAAGTACTCCAGGAAAGACGTTTTCCGAATACTGAACTGGGAAAAGAACCCTCTTGCTCAGAATGTGGGTGGCTATATAATAAGCAGAGACAATTCGAACTGTGCGATATTCGTAAACTATCACAAGGAGGAAAATATCAGTCATACCACCAGATACGAAGATCAGTTTCTTAGTCATTCAGAGTTTGAGTGGATGTCAAAGTCCAACAGAACGTTGGAAAGTCCTGATGTAAAAGCGATCAAAAACTATGAATCCGGTCTCAGATTGCCGTTTTTTGTCAAGAAGAGCAATGACGAAGGGACCGAATTTTACTACATGGGCGATGTCACTCCGTTGGAAAACAGTTTCGAACAGACCTCGCTGGTCGATGATCATGGCAACTCCGTACCGGTTGTCCGGGTAGTTTTCAGGCTAAAGCATCCCGTTGAAGAGACACTGTATGATTACCTGACGAGCAAACCTGAGGAAGCTGTTACAAACCAGAAATGGCCTGTTTTGACTATTCAGGAAGAAAAATATCCCTTCCGGGTTTTACCTGCAGAGAGAGTAGTTCCATATAAAAACTGTATCCCGCTTTACGACATTAAAGTGGCAGCAGGAGATTTCAGTCGGTTACAAGTGAGTGAAGAAACCAGCTGGATTGAATTGGCGAGGCCATTCAATTATTCTGACGATTACTTTGTTTGTCAGGTAGTGGGAGAGTCTATGAACAAAGTGATACCGAATAATTCCTGGTGTCTATTCCGCAAGGATACAGGAGGATCCAGAAATGGCAAAATTGTACTGGTCCACCAGATGAATATACAGGATGCTGATTTTGGTGCCGGATTTACTGTAAAGGAATATGAGAGTATCAAGTCAACAGATGAAAATGGGTGGAGGCATGACATCATTGTACTCAAGCCCAAATCGTACAGCAGCGACTATCAAGATCTCATATTGACTGACGATTCGCTAACGGATTTCAGGGTTTTGGGGTTGTTTGTGGAGGTGTTGTGAATGTTCTTTTCCCCTGAACAAGCTATAAATAACAACACCCTGTACCCAATCACCTTCACCCTGTACCCAATCACCTTCACCCTGTACCCTTCACCCACCCACCTTGATCATGACAGACTTCATCGGAGATATTCACGGACACGCAGACGCACTCGAAGCGCTACTGAAAAAACTGGGCTATCAGAAAAAGAACGGCGTCTATTCGCATCCCGAGCGGAAAGTGCTGTTCCTCGGCGATTATATTGATCGCGGCCTCCAAATCAAAAGAACGCTGGAGATCGTCCGCTCCATGGTAGAAAGCGGCAATGCCGTTGCGCTGATGGGCAATCACGAGTACAACGCGATGTGCTTTCATTATCAGGCCCCCGGGGGCGGTCACCTCAGAAGGCACCTGATCAAGAATATCACCCAGCATTATGAAACACTGTATGAGTTTAAAAATAAGCAGAAAGATTACGAAGACTACCTGGAATGGTTCAAAACACTGCCATTGTACCATGAAACGGATGGATTCAGGGCCGTTCATGCCTGCTGGGATGAAAAGAATATACAACTCTTGCGGCAAAAACTGGTCAACAACCGACTGACTGAAGAGCTGATTTATGAGTCGGCACAAAAAGAAACAGATTTGTACAACGCTGTGGAGCAGACGCTGAAGGGAAAGGAAATTGGAATCCCGGCTGGTTACGGATTCAGCGACAAGGACGGTATCGAAAGAACGGAAATACGCATCAAATGGTGGGAGAATCCGGCCACACAAACGTACAGATCAATAAGCGTTATACCCCTGGATTACCTGCCGGATCACCCGCTCGACTTGTCGGCGCTTGATTCTCCGGATTATTACCTGCACACCGAAAAACCGGTATTCTTTGGCCATTACTGGCTTGAAGGCACCCCTTCTCCTTTCAGGCATAATGTCTGTTGCCTCGATTACAGTGTTGCCACGGGCGGGAAACTGGTGGCGTATCGTTTCGACGGCGAAGAAAAAGCCGAAATTAACAGAATGATTACCTGACCCATGCACCACCCGATACAATACGCTTTCTCCGCTCCCATGTGGCAGCACCCGGGTGGCTGGTGCTTCCTCTCGCTACCGCCGGAAATGGCCGCTGAAATCAGGGAAGCGCTGAAATGGCAGGAAGAAGGGTGGGGCCGGTTAAAGGCACGCGCCCGAATCGGCAGCACCGACTGGGACACTGCTATCTGGTTCGATACCCGTTTGTCCACCTACCTGCTGCCCGTAAAGGCCAGTATCCGAAAGAAGGAAAATCTGAAACCGGGTGATGTGGTGGCTGTGTGTATTTTTGTCTGACTGAACAAGCTCAAATAGCGAATATCGAACAATAAACTCCGAACTCCGAAGCACTGACAGTCCTCTCATTACCTTCCCAAAACCGGAAAGCACGCTATTTTCTTGTTATGCGACCATAATTGCCAGCAATTTTTAAACATACAAGTTTCTTTAAAGATAATTAAAAACTTGTTATACGACTCTGAAAAATAACGTACATTTGCGCCCTCTTACCGTAAAGCATGGTAAAAGTACAGGGTAAGGTTTTCGCCCGCAAGTGAGAACCATTTTTAAAACTCAACGTAAAAGCCTCAAAATCAACCTGTTTCATATTATGATACTCGACGACGAAAAAGAACTCAACAACGAGCAGGAAGAAGTAAACGTTCCTGAGGAGGAAACGGTGGCTCAGGATTCTGTAGAAATTGCTGACGAACCTGTACAGGAAATTGCAGCCACAGTAGCTGCAGTTGCTGAAGAGGAAGAAGAGGAGGTTGTCCTCCCGGTATTCGACCCCGTTATGGCCGGAGGTGCACACGATGACTTCAACTGGAGCATCGACAAGCGCGGAACCATCGCCTACTCTGCCGATGAGCGCACTCGTATGCTCAAAGAATACGATGCTACACTCAGTAATGTAGTAGAAAACGAGATTATCACCGGCCGCGTAAGTGCTATCAGCGGCGGCGATGTGGTACTTGACATCAATTACAAAAGTGATGGCCTGATTCCTCTCAACGAATTCCGTGATATGCCCGGTATCGCTACCGGCGACCATATCGAGGTTTATGTTGAAAGTCAGGAAGACAGTCAGGGCCAGCTCGGCCTCTCCCGCCGCAAGGCCAAGATCCTGCGCGCCTGGGAAAGTATCGTTGACTCTTTCAAAAACGGCACTATCATCCGCGGTACTGTCATCAGCAAAACCAAGGGCGGTCTTATCGTTGACTGTAACGGTCTCGAAACTTTCCTCCCTGGCTCCCAGATTGACATCAAACCGGTGGTTGACTACGATCAGTACGTAGGCAAAGTCATGGAATTCAAAGTGGTGAAGGTCAACGAGCAAATTAAAAACGCCGTTGTCAGTCACAAGGCTCTCATCGAAAGCGATCTGGCCGAACAGCGCGAGCAAATCCTCGGCAGCCTCGAAAAAGGTCAGGTTCTCGAGGGTATCGTCAAGAATATCACCGACTTCGGTGCGTTCCTCGACCTCGGCGGTGTGGATGGTCTGCTCTATATCACAGGTATCAGCTGGGGCCGTATCGGCCACCCGAGCGAAGTCCTCGCGCTCAACCAGCGTATCAACGTGGTGGTGCTAGACTTCGACGACAACAAGAAGCGTATTAGCCTCGGCCTCAAGCAACTCACCCCACACCCGTGGGATGTTCTCGCAGCCGAGATTACTGAAGGCTCTTCTGTGAAAGGAAAGGTGGTCAACATCGAAGACTACGGCGCATTCGTCGAAATCCAACCCGGTGTCGAAGGGCTTATCCACGTCAGCGAAATCTCCTGGGGCAACCAGAGTGTTCACGCCAAGGAATTCTTCAAGATGGGTCAGGAAGTGGAAGCTCGCGTAGTCACTATCGACCGCGGCGACCGCAAGATGTCCCTCTCCATCAAACAGCTCACCGCTGACCCATGGAGCAATATCGAAGACCGTTTCCCGATTGGCTCACGCTTCACCGGCACGGTGAAAAATATCACCAACTACGGTATCTTCGTAGAACTGGCTGAAGGTGTAGGCGGTATGGTACACATCAGCGACCTGTCATGGACCAAGCGCTACGCTCACCCGAGCGAATTCGCCAAGCCAGGCAGCGAACTCGAAGTGGTTGTACTCGATATCGACAAAGACAAGCGTCAGATCAGCCTCGGCCACAAGCAGATTCTGGAAAACCCATGGGATACCTTCGAGGCTATCTTCCCGGTCGGTTCATACCACGAAGCTGCTGTGCTCAAGCGCGACGACAAAGGTGCCACCTTCCAGCTGCCGCACGGCCTGGAGGCTTTCGGCCCAGCCAAGCATATCCGCAAGGAAGATAATTCCCTCGTGGAAGTTGGTGAAACACTCACTGTAAAGGTCATCGAATTCAACAAAGACGACCGCCGTATCCTCGTTTCTCACTCCCGCTACCTCGAGGATCTGAAGAACAAGGCTGAAGCAGTGGTGAAGGCCGAGCGTGCTAAAGAAGACGGCGAAAGCCAGGCAGCTATCGTAGAGGTACAAAAGAAAGTCGAGAAAGAAACACTCGGCGATCTGGCAGCCCTCGCAGCACTGAAAAGTCAGCTCGAGAAGTAATTCTCACGCAATATTTTGACAACAGCGAGCCATTCCGATTCTTTTCGGGGTGGCTCGCTTCTTTTTGTGCCTTTTTATTCAGAATATTGCTGTTTTTTACACCCGTGTGCAACTCTTGCAAGGCAAACTTACCTTCCTTGCACGGACTGTCCGCCACAACAGGTTTCGCAAGTTCCTAACACATTCCCGGGCAAAAACAATGCAGGAATTCTTCTCTCAATACGCAAAAATTCAGAATCCCACCTTCGAGATGGTGATTTTCACCTTTCTCCTGGCTTTTCTCTGCTCCACTCTCATTGCGCTGGTTTACTGGATTACCAGCCCAACCACGCTCAGAACCGGAAATTATATCCAGTCGCTCATCCTTAGCTCTGTTATCGCCACCATGATTCTGCAAAGTATAGGCGACAGTGTAGCCTCGGGACTGGGGATTCTCGGGGCACTCACAATCATCAATTTCAGAACATCTTTCCGTGACCCGCGCGATATCATTTTTATGTTCGCAGCACTCGGTACCGGTATCGCCTGCGGTTCGTATGTGTTCCCAATCGCAATAACGGGAACACTCATGTTCTGTTTCATCGCCATCAGTCTGCGATACACGCCCTTTCATATGGGTAATCACGTAATCTGGGAACTGCGTATCAGAATAGAAAACAGATCGGTCATTCCCGCTGTTGAACAGATTTTTGACAAGTATTGCCGCCGGTATACACTCGATGAAATTAGAAACGAAGCTGTGAAGGGTGTTGGCCCCATTCTGGAAGAACGCGAATATTTTCTGGTGCTGCAGAATGAGGATCAGAATGTTGAACTCATACAGGCCCTCGAAACTGCCGGCGTTATTGTAAGAAGGCTCAGCAAACAATCGGCTACTGAAAATACGGTGATTGACTGATTCTCAAAAAACGCACTGGTCTTATGAAATTCAATATCCTGTATCTGCTGTTCCCCGCCGCACTGGCTGTCTGCTTCTGGATTGCCTCCGACTTTCAGTATCAAAGTGTCAATTCATTCTTCGGAATCGCTGAAACCGAACCACGGTCGCTCAATTTTGACCACGATATCGCCGTCAGGGAGGTTTTTGTCAAAACAGGCGATCTGGTGAAAAAAGGTGATACGCTCGCCACTTTCTACCGCGCTGAACTCGATGAACAGTCGCTCGAAAACTGGTCGGAACTGAGGCTCACGGAAACTGAACGCGCTACCGAATTTTCCATCCTCGAAAAGGAAAAGGAACTCGTGCGCACGCGCCTGTCCGCAGACGCACGCGAACTTCAGGCGGAAATCAGTCTGCTCATTACCGAAGACTCTCTCAACACGCTGTTCAGAGGCAGTGTTTACTCCGATCTGAAACCCGCAGGAAATAAAATGGTGGCCGACAAGATCGCGGCACGCAGGAAACAAATTGACGACCTGCAAAAGAACGCTGCTGAAGAAATCAGAATTCTTGAATCGAAGCAGGCTGCGCTGGGTGCTGTAGCATCGGTCAGGAATGAAAGTACCAGAGCCGCTCAGAAACAACTTGAATCGGAGAAAAATCGCCTGTTTCTGATATCGCCTATTGACGGTTATGTCGAAACGGTGCTCGTCGCGCGCAATGCACTGGTGGAAGCTTTCACCGAACTGATGAAAATTAATCCTCAGGCGCCCAATACTGTCATCGGGTTTATGCACGAGGCCTCCAATG
>JAJTFM010000016.1 GCA_021298575.1 Saprospiraceae bacterium
CAGAAGCGACCAGCGTGGTTCCCAGCCCCCTTTTCTCCTTCGGCATACTTTCGGCCACCAGCGTGATGCCGGCACCCAGTTCGCCGGCCAGTCCGATACCGGCCAGAAACCGGCAAATAGCATACATTTCCACGCTGTAGACAAATCCGTTGAGAATTGTGCCCAGCGAGTACACCGCAATGGAGTAATAAAGTGCCTTCACGCGGCCCAGCTTGTCGCCCAGAATTCCGGCGCCGATTCCGCCCGCGAACAGTCCGGCCATCTGCCAGTTCTGCAGGGAAAGACTTGCATCCGTGAGCGCCTGGCCACTCAGCCCGAGCTCGGTCAGGCTCTTCACCCTGACCACACCGAACAGCAGCAGATCGAAAGCATCCACAAAGTAACCGAGCGCAGAAACAATCACCGCCGCACTGAAGAAAGAAGCCGAATCAGTTTTCATGGGCGTAAAAATAATGGGGAGGAACGGGTTTTATGCGTGTTTTTGTTCGATTTGCACATCAATGCCTAATCCCTTTTTTAGGGCATAACTAAGAAACATAATTGACTAAACCATGATTCTTATAACGGCGCTGCCGACAAATCTCGCTCCTGAGGCATAACACGCGGTGCTGCTCTTATCATCCCAGTTATCGTTCGCGACAGAAGGCGTTCTAAAGACAAACTATTCATCACCAAAGTAGTCATTATCTATTTTCTTGACCTCATAGACTTGTTGTGTAGTACAGCCAAGATTATAATCTATCATCAATTGAGCCAACTGTTCCCCATTAATTCGAACTATTTTGGTTTCATTCTTAGGTATGTACTCAATTGCATCTTTGGTAAAGTCAGATGTCGTAATGAAAATACCCTTTTTAGCTCCCTGTCCGGCAAGTGCGCCGACAAATTTTTGGAGGTCGGGTCTGCCCACGTTGGTACCTTTCCATTTTTTCGCCTGAATATAGATGATATCGAGGCCGAGTTTGTCTTCGTATATCGTACCATCAATACCCTCGTCTCCGCTCTTCCCAATTGCTTTTCCGGCGTCTTTAATCGAACCGCCATAACCCATCTTAACCAGTAATTCTACAACCAGGCGCTCGAAAAATGCAGGCGAAAGTTCGAGAACCTTATTTAGTAATTCGGATGCCAAAGATTTTCTAATTCCTTGATAAGCTAAATCCAGACTTTCTTCCGGGGTCTGATTGCTGTTTCTTTCTGTTAAATCTTCCTCCAGTTCATTACCGTTACGAGAAGGGCTTTGAAATTCAAGAAAGGACGGAAACTGCCGGAGAAACTTTGTGTCTATTCTGTCAGGATTTTTGGCTAATGTTTGACGGCCAAGTTCACTAATTACAACAGTTGCACGCCTAGGAGACTCCAATAATCCAGCTTTTTTAAGATAGGTTCTGGCCCAACCAACCCTGTTATCGAAGACAGGTTGTACCCCGCTGGTAAGCAGCTCTCTTCGTTCATCATCTGTAACATGGAATTCATCAGCCAGTTTTTCAACAAGACTTCTGGCGGCATGTTCCTGCCCATCCGCAACAAGTCTCAAAAGGGGAAGCATCAATGTCTGGTAATCTGGTATCATACGTGCTTTTTTAAACAGTTATCATTATTCACAAAACAAATCTCTCGTGTGTGAAAACCAACATGCTGACACAAATGTAGCGAAAAACACGGTGTTTTATTATTTTCAGAATATTCAATGTTCAGCCCCCTAACCACACCCCACAACACCCCCTTGTCCGTTTTTTACAAATTTTCATCGAATATTCAGGCATATCCGCTCCGAAGCCCCGTTACTTTGCTCCGCAAACAGCTGTTTCTCACCAAATTCAATTTAAAAGATGAAAAAATTACTCTTTTCCTCCGCGTTTCTCCTCGCAGCGCTCTTCGCACAGGCTCAAAACGCCGAGGAAATTGTCGCCAAACACCTGAAAGCTATTGGCGCCGATAACTGGTCCAAGGTGAATTCCCTGAAGATGGATGCGAAAATCACTTCCGATGCCATGGCAGGCATGTCTATCGCCATGAGCTCCACGATCGTGCGCGACAAGGCCGCCCGTATGGAGGTATCTGTGATGGGTATGAACCAGGTCACCGCTATCAACGGCGAAATGGGCTGGACAACCAACCCGTTCATGGGCCAGACCGATCCGCAGCCACTCACACCCGATCAGGTAGCTTCCATGAAAGACATGCTTGATATTGACGGCACGCTGCCGGGCTACAAAGACAAGGGCTATACGCTCGAGTATGTAGGCAAAGAAGACGTGGACGGAACCGAAGCCTACAAAATCAAAATCGCAAAGGGCAAAAAGACGGAATACACGTTCATTGACCCGGAAACATTCTATGAAATCAAACAAATTACCGTAGAAGAAGTGGACGGTGAAAGTGTGGAGTCGGCCTCTGTTTTCTCCAACCACACCAAAACGGATCTCGGTTTTGTTTACCCCTACACCATGCAGCAGCAAAGCCCCATGGGCCCCGCAACTGTAACCATCACCAGCCTGCAAATCAACCCGCAAGTTGACAACAAAATCTTCGAAATGCCGAAGAAGTAAGCCTTTTTCTGTTAAAACGGGCGCCGGTACATGCCGGCGCCCGTTATTTTTTCAGGCTAAATAAATCCAGACTATGAAACACTTTCTTCTCTCTGTACTCCTTTCGTACCTGTCTCTGGCCACTTTCGCCCAGACAAAAGTATCCTCCTCTACCTACGGAGCCATCGAGGCGCGCAGCATCGGACCGGCCGTCATGGGCGGCCGTATCACGGCTATCGAAGGGGTGAACAAAACACCCAAAATTCTCTATGTGGGCACTGCCGGCGGCGGTGTGTGGAAATCAACCACGGCCGGCTTCACTTTCGAACCGATCTTTGAAAAATACCCGCAGAGTGTCGGTGCTATAGCTATTGACCAGAACAAACCGGAAACGGTGTGGGTAGGTACCGGTGAGTCCAATATGCGCAACAGTGTATCGGTTGGTATGGGTATGTACAAATCCACCGACGGCGGCAAAAACTGGAACCGCATCGGACTGGAAAACTCGGAACATATCTCCAAAATCGTTCTGAACCCCAACGATGGCAATGTGGCCTATGTAGCAGTTCCCGGCAAACTGTGGAGCGACAGTCCCGACCGCGGCTTGTACAAAACCACCGACGGCGGCAAAACATGGGAAAAAATTCTCTACACCGATGAAAAGACCGGTTGCGCCGATATTATCATGGACCCGCGCAATCCGGATGTGCTGCTCGCGTCTATGTGGCAGTTCCGGCGCACGCCCTACTCTTTTACGTCCGGTGGACCCGGCAGTGCGCTCTACAAGAGTACGGATGGCGGCAAAAACTGGCGAAAGATCACCAACGGTCTGCCCGAAGGCACTTTCGGCCGTATTGCGCTCGCGCTCGCTCCGGGAGCACCCGATAATATGCTCGCTATCGTCGAAAGCGAAAAAACAAGTCTCCTGATCTCCTCCGACGCCGGTGAATCGTGGAAATATCAGAGCGCCAACCCCAATGTAACGGCGCGTCCGTTCTATTTCAGCACACTGGTGGTTGACCCCAAAGATCCCAAACGGGTGTACCGCCCGGCTTTCTCGCTGTCTATCAGTACAGATGGCGGTTATTCGTTCAGCGAAGCCTCCAATGCAGGCGGATGGGTACACTCAGATCACCACGCACTGTGGATCAATCCCAATACCACCAATCACCTTTACCTCGGCACCGATGGCGGTGTCTATATGAGCCTCGATCAGGGGGTTACATGGACGCATCTCAACACGCTCCCGGTTTCCCAGTTCTATCACGTTCAGGCGGATGAACAGTCGCCATATTATGTCTATGGCGGTCTGCAGGACAACGGATCCTGGAAGGGGCCATCTCAAAGCACGGGCGGCATAGAAAACAAAGACTGGGAAAGTGTGGGCGGCGGCGACGGATTCTGGGTACAGCCCGACGCGCTCGACCCGAATTTCGTCTTCAGCGAAAGCCAGGGCGGTGAAATTACCTGCACCAATATCAAAACCAACCAGTCGCAGTTCATACAGCCCCAGCCCCTGCAGGAAGGCGAGAAATACCGCTGGAACTGGAATACCCCCATCGTCAGGGGCATCAAAAACCCGGGTACCATCTACATGGGCGCCCAGTATCTGTTCAAAACAAGCGACCGCGGCCGCAGCTGGCAGCGTATATCGCCCGACCTGACCACCAACAATGCTGAAAAGCAGAAACAGGCTCAGAGCGGCGGGGTAACGGTGGACAATACCTCCGCTGAAAACCACTGCACGATTTTCAGTATCGGCCCCTCTCCGCTGGATGAAAATCTCATTTACGTGGGTACCGACGACGGAAATCTGCAGGTTACCCGCGATGGTGGCAAAAACTGGGAGCTCCTCTCGGGTAATATCTCCGGTATTCCTGCCGGCACCTGGGTAAGCCGCGTCACACCCGGCCGCTTCAACCGGAATGTGGTATACGCCACCTTCGACAACCACGCCTACGGTGATATGAAAACGTACGCCGCCAGATCGGAAGACGGTGGTAAAACCTGGACGGTTATCAGTAATGATGCGAACCTGCAAGGGTTTGCTCACGTAATCATAGAGGACCTGGTAAATCCGGACCTGCTCTTTCTGGGAACGGAAATGGGCCTGTACCTCAGCCACGATGCCGGCAAATCCTGGGTATTATATAAATCCAAAATGCCCGAACAGGTGGCCGTCCGCGACCTCGTGATACAGCCGAAAACCAATGATCTCGTCGTCGCCACACACGGCCGCGGTATTTTTATCATTGATGACATTTCTCCACTGCGACAGCTCTCCGCCGATTTGCTGCAAAAGGATATCGCCATGCTCCCCACGCGGCCAACGGCAGTCACAAGCGGCCACTACGGACAGGGATTCCCCAACACCGACTCTTACGCGGGCCCCAATGCCAGCGAACAGGCCGTGATTCAGTACTACCTCAAGGATCGTATGAGTACCGGCGATGTGACTGTTGATATCCTCGACGCGTCAGGGAATAAACTGGTTTCTTTCCCTGGAACAAAAAGAAAGGGTATCAATGTCGTACGCTGGGACATGCGTACTGCTCCGCCCAAAATGGCGAAAGGTGTACTCGTTCAGGGTGAAATGGGTGTTTATGCAGGCTTCATGGGCCGTATGGCAACTCCCGGCAACTACAAGGTGCGCATCACCGCCGGAAAGAATGTCGAAGAGGGAACCCTGACGCTGACACCCGATCCGCTGCAGCCAGATCTCGACTACGCTAAGAAGAGTGAAGCCGCCGACCGTATGTTCCGCATGGTGGAAGATCTCGGATTCCTGGTGGCCCAACTGGATAATCTGCGCGACAGTGTGAATGCACGCGCATCGCTGGTAAAGGACAAAAAGCTGAAAGCAAAACTGGAAGCGTACAGCGCATCGCTGGAGGAGCACCGCAAAACGCTCACCGAACATATCGAATCAAAAGGTATCACGGGCGAGCAGCGCCTGCGTGCGCGCATCGGCCGACTGTACGTCTATTCGGTGATGTCCGATGATCTGCCGACACAGTCGGTGATGGAAGGTGCCAATGTAAGAACAGAAGAACTCCGTCAGGCACGCGCCAAAGCAGACAATATGTTCGCCAAAGAACTGTCGGACCTGAACGCCGGCCTCCGGAAAGAAAAGCTGAAGCCTGTGAGCGCAATTGATCACAAAGACTGGGAACGCCAGACATCCGGCGCTCCACAGGAAAAACCCGACCGGCCGTTTTTCTTTGAAAGATGAGCCGTAAATCAGGGTGTGTCTGAAAAATACCGGCGAGGTCGAAAACAGCAGATTTTGGGTTCTGGACAAAGGTGCTTTTGAGGGTAATATCGGGTTATATTGCCCGAAAAAGACCTGCCGGACAGGTTCCAAAAGATGCGTTTTCGGGCCGGCATGTATTTTTCAGACACACCCTAATCTTCGGTTTTCACCAGATTGCTTCGATTAACCTGGTTTGATTTAACCGCAGAGGTGCGCAGAGGTAACCGCAGAGTAGCGCAAAGTACATTTCTCTGCGTAACTCTGCGGCGTACTCAGCGAAACTCTGCGGTTAAACAAAACTGGTTCATAGCCCTATAATTTTCGGTAAAGGTCTTCATACCGAAAAACGAGGCAAGATGCAGTAACAAAAAATCAGCTCTCAACCCTGGTGAGACAAAATATCACGCATTATTTGTAAAAACTCCTGCTCACTGAAGCGGTGTCCCATATCAGGATAGACGCACGTATTTTCTTCCAGAGCAAACAGCGTGTTGTATTGTACATCAACCCGGTCGTCGAGTAATCCCTGGTATAGAAATACGTCCGGATTCTTCGAAAGAACATGGTTCCTGCTGTATTGATCGATCATATCCGTCCGGCCGTTTTCAAGAAATTCCTGCGCCTTGGGTTCAGGGTTATTGCCCAGAATTTTGACAAGGTCCATCGCCGGGTTAATCAAATGCAATCGCCGTATCTGATCCGGAAAAATTGTTTTCAGCGTCAAAGCGTAAAATCCACCAGTCGAATGACCTGTGATATCAACGTGATTCGGGTGTTGCCGGATGATTTCTCCCAGCTGGCTTATGTCTTTGGCATAGTCGTTTTCAATGACGTAATATACATCAACAGACTGATTGTTGGAAATAAACGCTTTGGGAGTGGAGTTAAACCCCGAGATATAGAGTAGCATCTTCTTTTTTGGTTTAAAGATAGAAAAAGGAAATGAAATTGTCTGACGACGAATAATTTCCCTGAAATTGATTCATACAGCCCGGGCAGTTGTTATGTAACGCTGCAACAACTTATTCCGGATATATTTGCGCAATATTTCAGCTCCCATGCGCATCGCTATTCTTCTCTTCCTGCCCGCTCTCCTGGCCGCCCAGTCGCCCGAAATCACACTCACGCAGAATCTGGTGATCAGCCAGTCGTGTACGGTGAAAAAGGAACGATATGTGCTGAAAGCCGATGCACAGAACTACCTGTTACCCACAGAAACAGGTGCTGTCACCCCGGTTATAACCATCGAAGGCGATGGCATTACCGTTGATTTTAACAACGCCGAACTGGTCAGTACAGCAGCTGCCGACCGGCCGGATCTGTTCACCGGACTGGCCATACGCATCAAGGGGAAATTCGTTACCCTGAAAAATGCCAGCGTCAGGGGCTTCAAAATTGCCCTGCTGGCAGAAAATGCAGCGTCTCTCCGGCTCGAAAACTGCGAGTTTTCCTACAACTACCGGCCCAGACTTCATTCCATCCGCGAACGGGAGGATTTCTCCGACTGGCTGAGCTATCACCAGAACGAAAAGGATGAATGGATGCGCTACGGCGCCGCTTTTTACCTAAAAAACTGCTCAAATGTGACCGTCAAGGGATGTAAAGCCACCGGCTGCCAGAATGCCCTGCTCATGACGGGTTGTAATGATGCCGTCGTTTACAACAACTTCTTTCACTACAATTCCGGACTCGGAGTAGGCCTGTACCGCAGCAGCAGAAACAAAATCATGCACAATTTCCTCGACTGGAATGTACGCGGCTACTCACACGGTTTCTATGAGCGCGGACAGGACTCGGCCGGTATCCTGCTCTATGAACAAAGTAGCAATAATCTCATCGCCTTCAATTCAGTCACACATTCCGGCGACGGACTGTTCCTGTGGGCCGGACAAACCACTATGGATACCGGCGAAGGCGGCTGCAACGACAACCTTATTTACGGGAACGACTTCAGTTATGCACCCACCAACGGCGTAGAGGTTACTTTCTCCAGAAATACCATTCAGGGCAATATGATACAGGAATGTACCAACGGTATCTGGGGTGGGTACAGCTATCAGTCCAAAATAATGGGTAACCTCATCGCCAAATGCAAAACAGGTATTGCCATAGAACACGGACAAAACGACACTATCGCCAGAAATCTGTTCATGGACGACTCAACGGGCATCCATATCTGGGCGCGGGAATCACAACCTGCCGACTGGGGCTACGCCCAAAAAAGAGATGTGCGCAGCCGCGACTGGATTATTGACCGGAACGTATTCCTGGGTGTAAGAAAACCTCTGAAAATTGCCAATTCCGAAACGGTAGCTGTTAACGGAGAAAATCTGTTCCACGATTTTGAGCAGTTACTGGTCGTACCCAAACCCAACAAATCACTGAAATTCTTCCGGAATGATGTTTACGGCTCGCTCGACGATCTGAATAAAGTCTGGAAGGATCCGCTGCTGAGTTCTTTCAGAACGGTCAATTTCTCTCATGAAGGCTCGCCGGAAAATCCGTACGCCCCGCTCGATATACCCCTCGTGGAGCTCCGCGAACCCGACAGTCTGCCCGACGGTATGCTCGCGGAACTGCCCGCAGAATTCCCGCGCGGCCGGCAGTTTATTATCATGGATGAATGGGGTCCCTTCGATTTCCGCAGACCGGTAGCTGTACTCGACACCATTTCCGGCAACAGATACTCCTTCGTGCTGATGGGCCCTTCGGGCAGCTGGAAGATAACGGATATGAATGGTGTCAAAAACGTGAGCGCCCGCGAAGGAACCGTACCTGATGCCCTGATTGTAGAAAAAGACCCGGCTTCAGATTTTATCGAACTCCGGTTTGACTATATCTGTCCGGAAGCTGTTACCAGTACATTCGGCGAAAATATTCCAGCCGGGAGGCCCTATCAGTTCGGATTCAGGCGCATCGAAAAGAAATTTGACTGGAAGGTGCAGTTCTTTAATTACGAAGGCGACACGCCTCCTCAAAACTATTCCGGACTGAAGCCAGCCGCGGAAAAACAAGTAAACGACCTGTACTTCGCCTGGTGGGACAAGCCGGCAGAAGGCGTAAATGAAGATCGTTTCACCACGGTCAGTACTACCGAATTTACAATTCCTCCGCTCAGACGACGGGGTCCGCCTCTATCTCGACGGCAAACTGCTCGTGGAGAACTGGGATATTCACGAGCCGGAAACCGACGAGATAAAGGTCAGACTGGGTGGAAAACATACTATTCGCATCGAACACTTCGATGCGGGCGGATTTGGGACGTTGGGCTGGCGACTGAAAAGGTAATTTTATTACCTTTTCCAGATTTCCGATCAGATTTTTGATTCAGGATTTTCAATGTTGAATCAAAAATCTGACCGGAAATCACAACCCCATCAGCAACACCTCGATCCCCAGAGATATTTCATCATTCAGTTCTACCTTGTCGCCGGCAACCTGCTCTTCAAGCACCAGTTCGTCGGCGAGTACTTCCGATTTGATGTAATCGGCGAAACTGGCCACTGCGGCAGCAATTGACGGGTGATTTTCCAGTTTTACGTAAATACGGTCTGTCACGCTGAAGTTCTTGTCCTTGCGGGCGTTCTGTATGCGGTTCACCAGATCGCGCGCCAGCCCCTCTGCCACGAGCTCATCGTTGAGGGTGACATCCAGTGCCACTGTTACCGATCCGTCTGTGGCCGTTTTCCAGCCCGGCAGGTCTTCTGTTTTGAGCACCACATCTTCGGGCGTGATGGAATAGGTATTTTCACCGGCAGAAACATCGAGCTTGCCCTCTTTTTCAAGGCGACTGATATCTGTATCTGTCCAGCTCTCTATGATAGCGGCAACGGCTTTCATGTCCTTGCCGCACTTGGCGCCGAGGGTTTTAAAATTGGCCTTTCCCGATTTTTTCAGCAGACCCGATGAATCGGTTACGTACTCCAGCTCTTTCACGTTAATCTCGCTCAGAATCAGCTCGCGCACACCGTCCACCTCGGCGATGAAAGACTCATCGAGTACAGGCAGCAGCAATTTCTGGAGCGGTTGACGCACCCTGAGCTTTTCCTTTTTGCGGATACTGAGTGCCAGTGAACAGATTCGCTGCGCGTAATCCATCCTTTTTTCCAGCGTCTCGTCAATTTTGGAGGCATCGGGCGCTACCAGATCGGTCAGGTGTATGGAATCATGTCTGAGCGGCGTGTTGCCGGCCCGTGCTTTCTCGCGTACCGGAGCTGTCAGATTTCGGTACATCCAGTCGGAGAAGAAAGGTGCCAGCGAACTCATCAGCTGAAGCGTCACCTGCAGGCATTCCCAGAGTGTCTGGTACGCAGCCTCCTTGTCGTCATTCATTTCACCTTTCCAGAAACGGCGGCGTGAAAGGCGGATATACCAGTTGGACAAATGATCATCTACAAAATTCTCGATGGCGCGGGCGGCGCGGGTAGGCTCGTACTGATCCATCTCGCGGCGGTATTCGGCCACCAGCGAGTACAGTTTGGAGATAATCCAGCGGTCCAGCTCGCTCCTCTTCTCGTAAGGGAAAATTTGTTGCTCGTCAATGGTCCAGCCATCGAGATTGGCGTACAGTGCGAAGAAGTTGTAGGTATTATACAGGGTGCCGAACAGCTTGTTGCGCGTTTCGACGATACCCTCAAGGTTGAATTTCAGGTTATCCCACGGCGATGCGTTCGACATCATATACCAGCGGGTGGCATCGGCGCCGTGAGCAGCGAGGGTTTCAAACGGATCCACCACGTTGCCTTTCGACTTGGACATTTTGTTGCCCTCTTTATCGAGGACGAGCCCGTTCGACACTACATTTTTATAAGCCACCGAATCAAAACACATCACGGCAATGGCGTGCAGAGTATAGAACCAGCCTCGGGTCTGGTCAACACCTTCCGCGATAAAATCGGCCGGGAAATTGCGCTCAAAAGTATCCTTGTTCTCAAACGGATAGTGCCACTGCGCATAGGGCATGGCCCCTGAGTCGAACCAGACGTCAATCAGGTCCAGTTCGCGTCGCATAGGCTTGCCGGAGGGAGAAACCAGCACCACCTCATCAATATAGGGACGGTGCAGATCGGCCGGCGCCTGCTGACTGAGTCCGAGCTGTGTATTGGCTTTTTCTATACCTGCGCGCAACTCTTCTACCGAGCCAACACAGATTTCCTCCTCCCCGTCTTCCGTACGCCAGACGGGCAGCGGAACACCCCAGTAACGGGAGCGGGAGAGGTTCCAGTCCTGCAGATTTTCCAGCCACTGACCGAAACGACCACTTCCGGTGCTCTCCGGCTGCCAGTTGATGGTCTTGTTCAGTTCGGCCATTCGCTCTTTGGAGGCAGAGGCCCGGATAAACCACGAATCGAGCGGGTAATACAGTACAGGTTTGTCAGTACGCCAGCAGTGCGGATAGTTGTGTGCGTATTTTTCGATTTTGAATGCCTTGTTGTCTTCTTTCAGGCGCAGGGCAATCAGCAAATCGGTAGGCTTGAACTCTTTATCGGAGGTAACTTCTTTCGGATAGTATTCTGCTTTTACATAGCGGCCGCCGAACTCTTCGCCCAGTTCCGGAACAAAGCGCCCCTGACGATCCACCAGCGGGAAAGGAAGATCCGGATTTTTCTCATTCGGAATTCCAATCATCGGTATTCCGGCATCGCGCGCCACGCGCATATCGTCCGCGCCAAAGTAAGGGGCCGTGTGCACCACACCTGTACCGTCTTCGGTGGTCACAAAATCGCCGGGAATAACGCGGAAAGCGCGCGCTTCCAGTTCGGGGCTCGTCACGTACGGAAGTAACTGTTCATAACGGACACCGCTGAGCTCGCTACCCTTAACGGTTTTGATTATCCGGTAAGGAATAGCGGGTTTTTTCTCCGTTGTATCGAAAGGCTGCATGGGCAACTCCGCGTGCTCCGGATTGAAATAGGCCGACAGGCGGTCTTTAGCCAGTACAACCGACACCGGCAGGGCGTTGTACGGACTGAATGTCTTCACCTTTACATACTCAATATCGGGGCCGACAGTGAGGGCCACGTTGCTGGGCAGTGTCCAGGGTGTGGTCGTCCAGGCCAGAATACGTACATCTTCGCCTTCTTCATCGAACAGGAAAGCAGACTGGTCCTCATGACGCACCCTGAACATGGCGACTACGGAGAAATCAGTCACCTCCTTGTAGCAGCCCGGCAGATTGAGCTCGTGTGAACTCAGACCCGTTCCGGCGGCCGGACTAAACGGCTGTATAGTAAACCCTTTATAGAGATAGGAATCTCCCTGAGGGGTTTTCTTCTCGTACAGCCGCCTCAGTAGCGACCATACCGACTCGATGTATTCGTTTTCAAACGTGATATAGGGATTTTTCAGATCCACCCAGTACCCCATTTTCCGGGTGATATCGTCCCACATATCCTTGTAGCGCATGACCGTGCTGCGGCACGCCCGGTTATAATCGTCCACAGAGATCTTTTTACCGATGTCCTCCGTGGTGATACCGAGCTCCTTTTCCACCTGCAGTTCGATGGGCAGTCCATGCGTATCCCAGCCGCCTTTGCGGTCAACCCGGTAGCCCTTGAGCGTATTATAGCGACAGAAAAGGTCCTTGACCGTTCGCGCCATCACGTGGTGAATCCCCG
The DNA here is from genome assembly GCA_021298575.1 of Saprospiraceae bacterium. Classification (GTDB taxonomy): domain Bacteria; phylum Bacteroidota; class Bacteroidia; order Chitinophagales; family Saprospiraceae; genus M3007. The sequence goes on from JAJTFM010000016.1 coordinate 12,402, forward strand.
GCTTGCCATTGGCGGAAGGCGGACCTTCGTAAAAGACGTAGGACTTGCCTGCGGGACGCTGCTCCACAGATTGTTCAAAAATCCCTTCCTGTTGCCAGAATTCAAGGATTTCGGCGTCAATAGCCGGAAGATTGAGTTGTTTGAATTCGCGATACATAAGTTGTGGTATTATGCAACAACCCCGCCCGGCGCACCGGACAGGGTTGTTGTTCTCTTTGCGAACAGCCTACCGCCGTCAGGTGCGCACGCACTGCCGGATAATAATGCTGTCGGATACAATGTTGAAAATCACGGCCCAAAGGTAAAACAAACGATTCATTTTTAAAGCAGAATAATTCCAGCTATTTTTGCAGCGGAACGGGCCTTTATGCCCGGTTAGACTATGTCAACCCATCGCAACGAAGAGGAAATTATCCAGCAGGTACTCAAAATTTTCACCACCCAGCTGGAAAAGGCCGGACTGAGAAAAACGCCCGAACGTTTCGCCATTCTGGAAGAAATTTACAAGCGGCACGACCACTTCGACGCTGAGGCGCTCTATATCCACATGAAAAACCGGAATTACCGGGTAAGTCGCGCCACTGTTTATAACACGCTTGAGCTGCTGGTAAACTGTGACCTGGTGAAAAAACACCAGTTCGGAAAAAATCTGGCTCAGTTTGAAAAGTCTTACGGCTATAAACAGCACGATCATATTATCTGCGCCAACTGCGGCAAGGTGGTCGAATTCTGCGACCCGCGTGTTCAGCAAATCAAGAATATGGTGGGAGAAATGCTCAATTTCCGGATTACCCATCACTCACTCAATCTCTACGGCATCTGCGGCTCCTGTCAGAAAGAAATGGAGTTCGGTATTTTCCGGAAACAACCCAAACAGGAAGACGACGAACCGGGATGGGGTGATTGAGTGTCAATTTCTATTGATGACATCCAAAACTCCGGAACAACAAAAATGACAGTGATGGCCCTACACGTGAGGTTTTATTGGGTACATCCGCCAAACTGTTTCACCAAATCATATCGTTAGAAATTTTTTTTAAAAGATTTTACCACTTTTTTTTCAACAAATCACCTGTTCAAAGATACTAAAAAACAATAAAAATCCGTTATAAGGCTATTAATTGAGTCTTTTATAGACCGAATTACAAAAAAAAAATTTCAACAAATCAATTTTTTTGTCCTTGTCCACCGGCGGAAGTCACCGCACTTTTGTACTGTCAATAAGAGATAACGGCGGTGTTCAGCGAGAAAGCGGTGATTATTGACACCTTGATTCGAAACTTTTCATGAGATTTTATACGGGAAATCTGACGCGGCGCAAAAGTGCGCCGCGTTTTTTTTTGCCCGTCAGTTCCAGGCCGAATATTCGGGTATCTCTGCTATGATCTCGTACTGGTTCCCCTGATTGTACATGGCCATACTCCACACTTCTGCAGGATCCGTTCGGAAGGCATAGTTGGCGTGCATGGGTACGTTGATCCAGGAGCTACCCTCCATTTCCTCCTCCAGTTGCCCGCCCGACCAGCCGGCACAGCCGATGAAAAAGCGAATCCTGTCAGGCGTGATGAGTTCGTTGCTGATCAGAAACTTCAGACTGTCGAAGTCTCCTCCCCACCATACACCGTCGGCCACTTTCAGACTGTCCTCCAACAAATCTCCGAGATTGTGAATGAAATGAAGGGAATCTCCGTGTACAGGCCCTCCGTAAAACACTTCAGCATTGAAATAGGGGAATTCAGCCACCACATCAGTAATTTTAATTCCGACGGGCCGGTTCAGGATAAGACCCAGACTACCCTCTTTGTCGTGCTCACAAAGCAGTATGGCGGTTCGCCTGAAGTTGGGGTCTATCATGAATGGTTCTGCGAGCAGCAGCTGCCCGCTCTCAAGTGCATATCTGGATACCATGATGAAAAAGATTACCGGACGGCCACTCAGAGTGCTCCTGTAGCCACGTCCTTGTTGATTTTGCGGATGAGTCCGCGCAGTACGGCACTGGCGCCCACTTCCACAAACTCTGTTATACCGTTTGACACCATATTCTCCACGGTCTGTGTCCAGCGAACGGGGGCGGTCAGTTGTGCGATCAGGTTTTTCCGGATTTCCTCCGGATCTGTTACAGGCATGGCGTGTACGTTCTGGTATACCGGGCAAACGGGCTGCCTGAATCCGGCGGCATTGATGGCGGTGGCCAGTTCGTCCTGTGCCGGCTGCATCAGCGGAGAGTGGAAAGCACCGCCTACAGCAAGTACCACCACGCGTTTGGCGCCGGCAGCACTCAGTTTCTCTGTTGCCAGTTCGATACCCTTGCGGGAGCCGGATATGACCAGTTGGCCGGGAGAATTATAGTTGGCTGCCACCACCACTTCATCAGTGATGCCGGCGCATATTTCTTCTACCTGTGCATCGTCCATACCCAGCACGGCCGCCATGGTGCTGTCAGCCAACTCACAGGCCTTCTGCATGGCGAACGCGCGTTTACTCACGAGCTGAAGTGCCTCTTCAAACGAGAGCGCTCCGGCGGCAGCGAGGGCGGTGAATTCACCCAGAGAGTGACCAGCTACTGCATCGGGCCGGAAATCGTGGCCGGCGATAGCCGCACGAATATAACTCTCCAGAAAAACCGCCGGCTGAGTCACTTTGGTCTGTGTCAGATCCTCTTTGGTTCCGCTGAACATGACATCCGTGATGCGCCATCCGAGTATGTCGTTGGCCTGTTCAAACAGGTTTTTGGCCTGTTCGGATGATTCGTACAACTCCTTGCCCATTCCCTCTGTCTGGGACCCCTGTCCGGGAAAAACGTAAGCTTTCATATTGCGTGATTGTTAATAACCGGGGCAAAAGTAGGGGCATAACCCCATGTAACAGTCAGGGTTTCGGGAATATTTCTTTCAGTGCCGACCAAAGCTGGCTTTTTTTGTCGCGATTAGGCTCCAAAACTGATGGTGCATCCGAAAAAAGCCAGGTCGCCCGGTTAAATTGTACGGGGGTGTAAAGGCTGACCCGGGCACTGCAACCGGCCTGCGCAGGAGTCACACCGAATGAAAGTATGAACTGCGGCGCCGACGGCAGTCCGGAAAAACAATTCACCGCCATATCTCCCGGAACCTCAACATAGAGTGTATCCTCCCCTGTATCAAGCTCCGCAGCGGCCAGTACGCGGCTGACAAATACCCTGTCTCCTTCCGATACCTTCGAAACAAGTACGAGAATCTGCTTTTTGTAACTACCCGAACCCAGCGCAGTTACACTGTTTTCAGCAGCAAGAAATAACGGTATGTTATCTGGAAACATGGCAACAGACTGTTTTACGGATGATTGTTTACGCCCGGATTGGCAAAGATATTGAACAAGAGCCATCAAAAATCCGACAAAGCCAAATATTTTTAATCAATTGTACAATCAAAAACACGATTATTTTGTGATAGCTGAAAATGTTCCTGTCTGCTTGAAATAAAATTTTTTTCAGTTCCAAAAAACAGATGTAAATTTGCATCGCTTTTTAACAGGTCGTTAACCAGTCAACTAAACTGACACCATGGCTGCTAAGTACTCTATCTCAGTTACCCCGACCGGGGCCTCCAGGTTACCATCGGTTGACTTCTCCAACATCCCGTTCGGGAAGGTTATTTCCGACCACATGTTCATCGTTGATTACGATGGAACACAATGGGTCAATCCTCGCATCGAGCCGTTCGGAAGGCTCGATCTTTCTCCCGCCAATCTTGCGCTCCATTACGGACAAAGTATTTTTGAGGGAATGAAAGCCACCAAAAGCCATGGAGAACCGATGCTCTTCCGTCCTGAAATGCACGCGCGTCGCTTTAATCTCTCCGCGGAGCGCATGTGTATGCCTCAGATTCCGGAAGATCTTTTCATGCAGGCCCTCAAAATGCTGGTAGATTTCGACAGCGCCTGGATTCCGGAAGGGGAAGACCACGCTCTGTACATCCGCCCGCTGATGTTTGCTACCGACGAGTACTTCGGTGTGCATGCTTCTGAAAAATATACATTTCTTATATTCACTGGCCCTGTAGGCCCTTATTATCCAAAGCCCGTCAAACTGTGGGTGGAAGAGGTGTTCACCCGCGCCGTCCAGGGCGGACCGGGCGAAGCCAAGTGCGCCGGCAACTACGGCTCTTCTCTGCTCCCGGCCATGCGCGCCAAAAAAGCCGGTTACGATCAGGTAATGTGGATGGACGCTGTCGAAAAGAAATTTGTACAGGAAGTGGGTACCATGAACCTGTTCTTCGTACTCGATGGCAAGGTAATCACTCCGGCTACAACCGGTACCATCCTCCGCGGCGTTACACGCGACTCCATCATCACGCTGCTGCGCGAGTGGGGCTACACGGTGGAGGATCGCCTACTTGGTATGGCTGAAATTACTGATGCCTACTGGCGCGGTACACTGCAAGATTGTTTCGGAGCCGGTACTGCTGCTGTGGTAAGCCACGTAAGCGAGATCACCTGGCGCGATAAAACATTCGAACTGCCTCCGGTTGATGAACAGCACCGCCCCATCAGCACACGCCTGAAGAAGCATATCAACCTGCTTCGTATGGGTATGGCAGAAGATACACACGGATGGCTGCACACCTGCGAAAATTCAGGTGTGGAAAAACTGCTCTCTGTCGAGACTATTGGATAAGTTTCCAGATCGAAAAACAAGAAATCCCCGCCAGTAGTCACTCCGGCGGGGATTTCTGTTTACAATATCAGATTTTAACCCGTATTGTCAGCCATATATTGCGCCCCGGACCGTTAATTCCTGACGCGAATGTCCTGTACTGCACGTCGAGTACATTGTCTATCCCGGCCTGAAGGGTCAGGTTCCGGCCAATAATGTACCCACCCCGGATATTCAGCGTGTACCAGGCCGGCATGCCGTCAGCCGGTGCGTACTGCAGATTATCCTCTCCCTCCAGATTGTAGTCCTCCAGCTTTTTCTTTCCGTTGAAGAGAAGATATGTCTCTGCGTGAGCCTTTGTTGTATGCCAGCGGGCGCCCACTTTACCGTAAACCGGCGGTACATGATCAAGCGGACTACCATCGCTTATCCGCCCGCGCGTATAAGCGACCGACGCGTAAGCAGACCACGAAGCCGTCACGTCAGCCTGCAGTGTGCTGCTGAAACCCCAAAGCGAGGCCGAACGCTTGTTCTGAAGAGCCAGCACCCTGCTTTTCTCGCCATCGTAATAGATGCTGTCCTGACCGTTTACCTGAAACAAATCGGCTACGACGGCATCCCTCAACGCCGTCGCCCACAACACGTTTTCCCAGTGAAGTTTGTCTGCCACATCACGCGATATATTCAGGTCAATGTTGTACGATTTCTCCGGATTAAGATCGGAATTGGGTACTACTACACTGCCGGGTTGTGAATCAAATACCTTTCCCATATCATCCACGTTTGGTACCCGGAATCCGCTAGAGGCACTGGCTGCAACGCGCCAGTTACTGATTCCGCTGTAAACAGCCCCGACATTTCCGGCAATCAGGGGCGATTGCTGCGATACCTCGCCCGCCAGAAATGGAAAATACTCTGTACTCACAAAAGAACAATTCAGATTCGAAAATCCGACCCGGAATCCTTCGCTGAATGTCCAGAATTCCCCTTTTTGCCAACTGTGGGTAGCAAAGGCTGCCATATTGTACAGACTGCTGCCACCATCGGGATAACGGGTGCTCTGTGTCGTTATGTCGCCGGTATTTATATCAACACGTCTCGCAGCAGACTGCACGTCGTTGTACTGTCCGTCAATACCCACACGAAGCGTCTGATTGTCGAGGTATTTTACCCCCTGCGCAAGAAATCCGTAAACCTTCACATTTTCAATACGCTCGGTTCTGCGGGAGTTTCCGAAATTTCTGTTGTAACGGCTCTCCTCAATATCCTGCCAGCTTGCTGTCACATTCAGTTCATCGAATCCGGCAATAGGGCGAATATTCAGATTGTAGGCAGTCATGAGCCTTTTCTGCGGACCATAATACCACTCTGCCGAGTTCAGCCCGGCGCCTTTCGGGTCGGTGAGCCGGTCGTAGCGCGGTATATTTCCTGAATTGCTGTATTGCACATTCAGCGTATGCCTCACCCTGTCAGATGACTGAAAAACAAACTTTTGCAGCAAATCATACTGAGTATATCCGGAAAATTTCTGCACATAGGGGTCGGGGTTTTCTACGAGCGTATCGCGGCCGTTTATCCGGTCGGCATAGTACGTTCTGAGTCCGAAAAACGGAGCGGTGCCCTCTTTTTTCCCCATACGCAGGTCACCAAAATCACTGTAGGTGAACGAAGTGAAAGACCCGAATTTTTCCCCGCCCAAACTAACGTCAATATGTCCCGTTTTTTCCTGATTGACGGTTCCATAGCGGGTGAAGGCGTGGATACTGCTCTTCATTTTCTCGCCAGGTCCGGCCAGGTCCGGATTTTTTGTGAAGAAACATACTGCCCCGCCAAGTGCATCAGTACCATAAACAGTAGATGCTGGTCCGAAAAGAACCTCTGCCCGGTCAAGCGCAGCGTTATCCATCGTGATGACATTCTGCAGATGGCCAGCTCTGTATATGGCGTTGTTCATACGTACACCGTCAACCACCAGCAACACTCTGCTCGCCTCAAAGCCACGGATAACCGGACTTCCGCCCCCCTGCTGGCTTTTCTGAACAAATACTTGTCCGGTATTACTCAGCAGATCGGCCGTAGAGGGCGCATTCACACGCTCAATCTCCGTACGACGGATAACCCTGACCTGCTGGGCTACAGCTGTTCTGGCCTGCGAGCCGCGACTGGCCGCCACTACGGTTTCATTCAGCGACACCTCTTCCATTGTGGTGTCTTTTTCAACTTGTTGTGCATGGACAAGTAGCGACAGGAATGTTGCTGCCACAGAAAATATAATTGATTTATTCATTGATTTCAACAAACGATTGCTGCCGGTGTCGCTAACGCGCACCTGCAAAAGTGAAAGTACCTCCGGTGATCATACCGGAAGTGATATAAACTGGAAATCAATTGCCCCGGAAAAAAAGACTCAACCTGGCAATAAAAAATAACCCCGGGCAAGACCCGAGCCTCTCAGGCACGGGGAGGCTGAAAAAAATCAGCAGGCGGGGCGTCGGGGAGATACCCGAGCCAGTAGAATTGTGAAATATATACCTCTTTGGAAAAAAAACCTATTACAGGTGACTCGGGGACAGTAAAAGGCGTCGCCAGCCACTGTGCAGCCCATGCGGCGAGCGGTGGCGTCTGAGTCGGCGAATAATCAGTAAGAAAAGATACATGCGGTTTGAGCAAGGCAAAAAGCGCCTGCTCCCGTTTATCATGATATAGCTCCAAATGCACCGAGTCGCCGGTGAATATCGCACTTCTGATATCGTACAAATTGCCGTCAAGCCTGATTTCCTTTCTGTCAATACGAACCCGCTGGAACATTGTGGTGGAGAGTGTCAGGTGCAACGACGGAGTTTCTGGCAGCGAAACGGCTATATCTGCGCTGATTCTCGCGTGAAATTGCATTGCCTGCCACGACAACATCCAGCCCGCACCCTGAAACAGTATCAGGGCGAGCAATACGTATGAATAAAATCCCGGTCGCACGTTGCGCATGTCAGACAATGTACGCAAATGTATAGTGTGGCTGGCTGGATTTCAATGGTAATCAGCCAAAACCTGTTTTTGTACTAAAACTGGCTGATGAAAAATGTTGTCGGGAGAAAAAAAGAGGTCGCTCAACTGCACAATTTGGCAGAAGGTCCGAAGTCCGGGTTTCCTGCGGTGTACGGACGACCTGTTCACCTGAATTAAACGCGGGCAACTCCGGATAACCGGAATTGCCCGCGATGCTAGAGCTCTTGTTGTGGCCGAAAAATCAAAGGTCCAGAAGTAGCGATACAGGATCCTCAATCAGGTTTTTCAGTTTGACAAGGAAGGTAACGGATGTGCTTCCATCAATGATGCGGTGGTCGTAACTGAGCGCCAGATACATCATCGGACGAATCTCCACTTTCCCGTCAACGGCAACCGGACGCTCCTTGATGGCGTGCATGCCGAGAATGGCACTCTGTGGCTCATTAATAATTGGCGTACTCATCAGGCTGCCGAATACACCCCCGTTTGTGATGGTGAATGTACCGCCGCTCATCTCGTCGAGGGATAACTTCCCGTCACGCGCCTTTACTGCAAGCTCTTTCAGTTTTGACTCAATTTCGGCAAAACCGAGGCTCTCCACATTGCGAATGGGCGGAACCACCAGTCCGGTAGGTGTACTAATGGCGATACTGATATCGGCGTAGTCGTGATAAACCACATCATCACCGTCAATCATGGCGTTTACATCGGGCATTTCCATGAGTACCTTCGAACAGGCCTTGGCAAACACCGACATGAAGCCGAGCTTGATACCATACTTTTTGACAAAGGATTCCTGGTATTTTTCGCGCAGCGCCATGAGTGCACTCATATCTACCTCGTTGAAGGTAGTGAGCATGGCTGTGTTGTTCTTGGCGCTGACCAGTCGCTTGGCTATGGTACGACGCATGCGGCTCATGCGCTCGCGACGATCGTTTCTGGAAAAACCACCGGCAGGAGAAGGTGTAACAGCAGGCGTTGCAGCGGGAGCAGCTGCCTTTTCAGGGGCCGGTGCAGCGGCAGCCTTCTGGGCATCTTCTTTGGTGATGCGGCCATCGCGACCGGTACCTGCGATACCGGCAGGGCTCACTCCGGCCTCGGAGAGTATTTTGGATGCAGCAGGAGACGGGGTTCCGGCAGCATAATGGCCAGTTTTTTCAGGAGCAGCCGGGGTGGATACGGGCGCTGGTGCGCTTTTCTCCGGAGCAGAAGCTGGTGCGGCTTGTCCGGATGCATCTGTGTCAATTTTTGCAAAAAGTGCTCCTACAGGAAGATCCTCTCCTTCCTTGGCCACCCAGATCAGTTTTCCGGCAGAATCAGCCGATAGCTCCTGATTGGCCTTCTCTGTTTCTATCTCGCAAAGAGGCTCATCCATGGAAACGGTGGAACCATCGGGTTTAAGCCACTTGGAAAAGGTTACGCTTGATATGGATTCTCCCAGATTGGGAATTTTAAGTTCAATGACTGGCATTGTGTGTCAATTTGTTGGATGTGTCTGATCGTATAGATGGAAAAGGGAGCGCAAAGTTAACCGAAACAACGATTCAGGAATGAATCAGATGCTACTTTGGCTCATTTCAGGAAAATATTTTCATATCTATCTATGATTATTTACCTGGTTTCCCGACGAAAGGATGTCAAAACGAAAAAGAAGGCCTTCCGCCCCTTTCCCCTCGCTGCTGATATAAAGGTTGCCTTTGGTGTCAAAGGCGATTCCTTCGGGTTGTGGTATCCGTTTTTTATCTATCCGTCCGGCAAAAACAATTTTTCCCGTTTTGCCGTCGAGGACAACCAACCGCTTCAGGGCAGAGGAAATCAGATATACATCTCCCGAAAGTGGATGTACTGCTATACCAGACGGACTGAAACTGTCATGTTTTTCAGATTCCCCATAGGAAACCATTTCATTCACCTGCGAGGGCTCGATTGAATAAACAGGCCTGACGTCCAATTGTTTGGTTGCCAGACTGAATGCATAGACATTTCTGGAGTATGTGCTGTCGGGATCACCCTTGGCGGCCAGCAGCAAGGCATTTCGCTTCGGATCGTAACCCAGCCCCTCTATGTCGTCGGATTTGGACAATTCCGTTTTGTACTCTTCCACCGAAGGAGTATCACCCTGCCAGTTGGATATGCCAAAGATTTTTCCGTCGCTTTTCACAGCCCAGATCGTGTTACCGACCATTTCAACGCCCTCAAAATCGCCCTTGTCCCGGAAAAGCACCCGTTTCGTCACGGTTCCAGACGAATCCAGAAAAAACAACTCCCCCCGCTCATCGGCGATAGCAATAAACTGACCAGGATAGTTTGAAGGGCTCAATCCGGAAATTTCACGGAGTGCCTCCTCTCCGAGCGACAGCGCAATAACCGGTTTGTCCAGGTTGTAGGGTATGGCTCCGGAGCCGGAACTAACCGGCACTGACTCGTTACTTCCGCAGGCTCCCGCATAAACGGAAATAAAAATAGCAACAATCTGGTTCTGAAATGGCATAGGTTAGCGGTTTTAGTCAGGGAAAACTTCAATGTTGTGGCTTTCAACAACCAACTCGGTAAATTTGCCCTTGTAACGGGTTGCCTTTACGATGTGGTTGTCTATCCAGTGGTAGTTACCGCCGCGGGGCTTGTTATATACCACTCCGTGGTACTTGAATCCATGGCGATTCAGCCACTCTTCCGTTACCTGACGGTGTTCGTCGGTGCGACTGGTGAAAAAGAAAATCTGGTGTCCCTCGTCGTACCATTGATTGAGAATTTCCAGTGCGTCCGGATAGTGTTCAACGATGGCCATTCGTTCAGGTTCTTCGTTGGGCACATCATCGCAGATGGTCCCGTCTATGTCAATAAGGTAGTTTTTTACATGGGAGGGGAGTTTGGGACTCAGGCGGCGACCTGCTTCATCGTAAGCCTCCCGCAGAAGCGTCGTTTTTTCGGTGTTTTCGCTCATGATAAAGTTTATTTAGCTTGCGGTATAACCCGCTTTTCAGACGCCGGAGATATACCTTGTGATGATTTTACTGCAAAAAACGGGAATGCCGGTATAAATGCAGAATTTTGCGCAAAGGTAGGGTACTTTTATTTCCTGCCCACAACAGATATGCCATGCGAATACTCCTTGTAGAAGATGAAATTAAAACCCTGCAATCACTCAGGCAGGGTATGGAAGAGCAGGAATGGAACGTCAATACAGCCACTGACGGTCAATCGGGCCTTCGCCTCGCTTTAAACGGCGATTATGATGTGATTATTTCGGATATTACCATGCCGGGGCTAACCGGAATACAGCTGCTGAGGGAACTGCGCAAGGACGGAATAAGCACGCCGTTCCTGCTTCTCACCGCACTTTCAGATATCAACGATAAAATTGACGGTCTCGATGCAGGTGCTGATGACTATCTTGCCAAACCTTTCGATTTCCGGGAGCTGCTGGCGAGGGTTAAGGCGCTGGCCAGACGCACATCGAACACAACCAGAAAGGAAACTGTTCTCCGATACGCCGATGTGGAAATGGATCTCGGGTCAAAAAAGGTAGTACGCAACGGGAAGGACATTCTCCTGACACCGAGAGAATTCGCGTTACTCGAATTCTTTATGAGAAGTCCGGAAATCGTACTGTCCAAATCGGAAATCGCCGAAAAAGTATGGGACGTCAACTTTGATACAGGAACCAACGTAATTGAGGTGTATGTCAATTATTTGCGGAAAAAACTGGATAAAGGTGCCGAAAAGAAACTGATTCACACTTTATTCGGACAGGGGTACGTCCTGCGCGATTGACTGACCGGACTATCCCATCATCGGAACCTCCATGAGTAGTATTTCCGACCGCTGGTTTGCCCTGATCTGTACTTTTTCTACTGCCCAGACGCCGAATCCGTCGCGGGAATTCAGTTCCTGACCATCCACGGCAATGTTTCCGCTGAGCAGAAACACATACAAGCCCTGTCCGGACCCACCCTTCAGACGATATTCAACTTCCGAACCGCCGTCGAAATCGCCAAGGTGAAACCAGGCTTTCTGATATATCCAGACTCCCTCGTCTTCCGGGTTGGGAGATAAAATCTGTTGAAAACGATTTTTTCTGTCAGCCAGACTCAGTGTAAGCTGGTCATATCTGGGCGTTACGTTCCGCCTGTTGGGAAATACCCATATCTGGAGGAATTTTACCTCTTTATCCTTGTTTCTGTTATACTCGGAGTGCGTTATCCCCGTTCCCGCACTCATTACCTGCACATCGCCGTTTCTGATAACAGCCAGGTTGCCCATGCTGTCCTTGTGCTCCAGGTCGCCCGATAAAGGAATTGAAATAATTTCCATGTTGTCGTGCGGATGGGTACCGAAACCCATTCCTGCCGCCACCGTATCGTCGTTGAGCACGCGAAGGACACCGAAATTCATGCGCTCCGGATTGTAGTAGTTGGCAAAACTGAACGTATGATAAGTTTTCAGCCAGCCGTGATTGGCATGCCCCCGGCTTTCTGCCCTGTGGAGTACGGTGTTGTTCATAATCTTCGAATCAGTGTTGGGAATGTGGTTGAATCCCACAATTTGCAGAGGCTTCAGTTCATCAATATCGTTTTTGACTACTACACTGCCTCCGACAGCCAGCGCACCAGCTCCGAGAAAACTGTTTTTGAGAAAATCTTTTCTGTTCATACAATGAGCGTTGAAACACCTGATTTAGAGTTTGTGGTTCACCATTATTCCCCGGGTATCAGCTTTTTTCCCGAGCGTATTTGTCGAGTACCGAAAACACGAGGTTTTCCAGAAAACTGATCAACTTGTCCGGATCATCATCTTTTCCAACATCAGTAAGTGCCGGAAGATGATGCGCGAAATATGGCTGGAGCTGTGCCATCTCAAGTACCGTACTGGCAAGTGAACGCGGATAAGGGTAATTCGGAGCATACTCACCGAATAATCCGGCTATTCGTCCGCATAAATCCTTGTAAGGTTTGAAAAGCTGCTCTCTGTTAACTTCATCCACCTCTTTGATAAGATATACTTTGCTGCTTTCTGCCATGGCTATTCCGTGCAGGGCATTTCTGTCAAGTCCGGTCTCATCGTCCAGATCAGGAGCTTCATTGGCAACAATTCGGATTAACGCCCTGATTTTTTCGACAGAATCATAGCTATTTCTCAGCGAGACAATTACTGTGTATTCCAGTATATTCCAGTGCCATGTCAGCAGATACAACAGAAAACGATGCTTGTTCTCAAAATAACGGTAAATACTGGCCTCCTTGGTGTCAATTTCTGCAGCAAGTTTTCTGAAAGTAAAGTGCTCGTAGCCAATTTTGTGCATCAGTATTAATCCCTGACGCACGATTTTTCTGCCCAGCTCCGATGACTCCGGGTCTCTCAATGCCAGTTTCTCGTTGGGGCGGATAGTAAAGCGCAAGTTCATAACTGTGACTGAATTATCCGGGGCGCATGGCAACCCCTTCTGTTGAAAAGCCGGATTTACCGAAAAAACTTTTTTTGACAATTTCTTACAAAATCTGGCACAAAAATAAACCTTTTATCAATAGTAGCATTTATAAAAAATGTGATAGTTTTGCTATCGAAAAAACAAGCAAGACAATCGAAGCGTTTTGATCACCAAAAAAACAGTTCAACCATGTCAAAATCACTTTGTACCGGAATAGTGGCCATTGTATCAGCCGCTGCCTTGATTTTTTCATCCTGCACGGTTGTCCGGCAGGGAGAGTTCGCTGTAAAGAGGAAATTCGGAAAATACAGCGATGAGGTTTACACCAGTGGTCTCCGCGGTTTCAATCCGTTCACCACAACAGTCATCAAGGTAAATGGCCAGACGGAAAATCTGGAGGTGTCCGTCAATATACCCTCCCGCGAAGGCCTCACCATTCAGAGCGAAGTATCTATTCTGTATCAGGTGATGAAGAAAGAAACGCCCGATTTACTCCGGAGCGTAGGTCTCGATTATGAAACAACCCTGATACTCCCTGTCTTCCGTTCTGCGGTAGCAGATGTTACTTCCCGCTACTATGCGAAGGACATGCACTCCGGCAGTCGCGCAGAAATTGAAAGGGGGATTCAGGAGTTGATGATGAAAACCCTGAGTCTGAAGGGCATTCAGGTGGATGCTGTGCTGTTGAAAAGCATCGTTCTCCCCAGAAATCTGACGCAGGCAATCGAAGACAAACTGGAGGCTGAACAGAGGGCACAGCGTATGGAATTCGTCCTGCAGCAGGAAAAGCAGGAAGCAGAGCGGAAGCGTATTCAGGCTCAGGGTGTGAGCGACGCCAACAAAATTATTTCTGCAGGCCTGTCGCAGGAAATACTGCAGTTCAAGGCGCTCGAAGCCTGGCTCGAACTCAGCAAGTCGCCTAATGCAAAAGTAATTATCTCCAACGGCTCTGTACCTATGATGATGGATCCGGATGGAGTGTCCGAATCTCCGGTCGGCTTGCCCAGAGGTGGTTTGCTCACCTCCGGGGCAGCCGCCAAAAAGGATTAAAGAAATACAAGAATGATTTGAGTGTACCTAAGATGGTGGTTTTTCTTCAAACCGGTCGTTCCATGCAGTTGGAGCGACCTTTTTTATATCTTGTTCAGTTTTTTGCTTATAACCGAATTGCCAATCTGCAGCGAAACGGTATAGGTTCCCGATGGCAGTCTCGTCAAATTAAGATCCGTCTGGTGCTCTCCGGCCAATTGCCTTGCCGCTGACTGCTGAATTATTGTCTTACCGGTTATATCGCGCACAGAAACGCTCACCTCGGAGGCTTCCTGCAAGCGATACATGACGTTCAGATTGTTTACCACCGGATTCGGATAGGTCACAAAACGAACATCCTCCGCATTCAGGTCACCCGTGCCCGAGGTTTGTGTGCGGGTCACCAGCACATCATCCACAGCCAGGAAGTAATCGTCGTCGGCATTGTGCAGAAACGCCAAATAGATAGTCTGGCCTGCATACTGGCTCAGACTCACCGAATGCGGTTCCAGAAGTCCTCTCAGCAGCGTTGAATCGCCGGGAGCGTAAAGTTCGAAATATTCATCATTGCGCAGACTGTCGGCGTGAATGTATCCTGGCGTGAAAGAAAAGTTCGACAGGTTGATACTGTTGCCCGATCCGGTAATGGCATCCATTGACGCGGCCTGAAAAAGTGTGTCGGTGAACACATTGGAGAACAAGTCGTTTGAACCCACCGCTGCCATCACCAGATAGCCGTCCATGTAGCGCGGAAGTTGAAACGGAGCTGATTTCCAGTGTAGTGTGAAGTTGGTGTTGGTAACCTGTATTGGAGGCGTAATCAGCCAGTTGCGGTTACCCACGGCAAAACCTTCCAGATACGAAAGCGTGGCAGCGCAGTAGTTCACCTCGCCAGTGATGGTGTCTTCGGCATTGTAGAAGAACTGACTGAAGTACCAGGCCCGGTGATTGTCGTCGCCGTCGTAAGGCGGTAAACCGTCTTCATCAAAAGAGACCCAGGTGGCATCATCACCCAACGGAACGGTTCCCCATTCGCCGAAATTGTCGGTCTGGAAATTTTCGAACAGTATCGTGTCAACGACCTGTGTGGAAGAAACAGTAGCAAAAAGTGCCACCAAAAGGCATGTAAATGTTATTCTCATAAAAAAAGCTTTGGTTAAATTGGGGGCAATATAGGGTTTTTCAGAATAACCACTCCGCAGCCACAGGAAATTCCTGTCCCCAGCGCGCTTCATTATGCCTTCCCTCCGGATCAGCAGACACCCGGATTTTCAATTTGCTGTGATCGTAACCTTTGCTTTCCATGGCATCTCTGAACCGGTAAATATTGTCAAGTACGCCCGCTCCTTCTTTGGCTCCTCCATAAAGATATATGCGGGTTTCTGCAAAGGGTGAAAAACGAACTGGCTCGAGAAACAGTTTGGATGCTACCCACAAACTGGGAGAGAAAATCATAAAACGGGAATAAATTTCAGGAAACAGCAATCCGGCGTAAATACTGATCAGTCCGCCCATGCTGCTTCCGCCAATACCTGTATGTTCCCTGTCGGGCAGGGTCCGGAAGTGAGAGTCTATGTACGGCTTTAAGGTTTCCGCGAGAAAGCGGGCATAGTCCATGCCCAGCCCTTCTCCCCATTTATGGTGCTCGTAGGGCATAAACTCGCGGATACGCTCATCACCACCGTGGTCAATAGCCACCAGAATAAAAGACCCTTTCCCGTTTCCGGCTAATTGGGCAAGCTGCTTGTCAACACCCCAGGTACCATAGGGAGCATCGTCCTCAAACAGGTTCTGCCCGTCCTGAAGGTATAATACCGGATAGCGGCGTCCCGACTGGTGATAATCCCAGGGAAGAAGTACAGAAATACGCCTTCTTCGGCGCAACTGTGGCACATTGAAGCGCTTTGAAAGTATCTGTATGTCCGGGTAATATACAGGATCGTATCCGGGTGTATGTGTCTTCCACCGGTGAGCCACATCCAGCACAAACGAGCCGGAAACCGGTGTGCGGCGATTCCCGGGCGGAAACCCGTTCTCTCCGAGTTCCTCGGATTCCCAGCCGCCCTTTACATATTTGTATTCAAGTACTTCAATGGATGGCGGGACGGACTGAAAGTTGTATTCGTAACGGCCCTCTCCGGTTTTGGTCATCCTGTATTGCTCATCACGCACACCCCACCCGTTGAAGTTACCAGTGATAAAAACCGGCCTTTCGTCGTCGCAAGGCGTAAAGAGCTCCAGTCTGAGCATCGTATCAGTTATAAAAGGGTTAATCAAGTTATTCTCTACTCCCGTAACCGGTCGAGCAGATGGGAGAGCTCGAGCAACTCTGCTTCCGTCATGGTTCCACCCGGATGTGGCAGGTTTATATCAGACAACATTTTTCGGCCAGACTCGGAAATGATCACTGTCACCATGCGCCGGTCTCCATCGTGCTGATTGCGCTCCAGCAACCCCGCAACACGCAGTTTTTCCACCAGTCGGCTAACGTTACTGCTCCTGTCGAGCATTCGGTTTTTGATATCCAGCACGGAGAGGCCCTTTGGATAGCTGCCATTCAGAATACGAAGTATGTTGTACTGGGGAGGTGTGAGTCCGTAAGGCCTCAGAATTCTTGTTATCCGGCAATCAAGCCAACTGGCTGTAAACAACAGATTTATCACAGCACGTTCGCGCGGTGACATTGGTTTGGTGCTCTTTATTTCTGCCTCTAATTTCATGACAAGAAGTAATAACGGCCAATTTAACAGATTTTTTCCCGGAAATGTTTACTCCGAATCTTCCAGTCGCCGACCCCGTCTCATTTCCAGCAACAAAAACAACAGGCAGAGGGCTGTACTCCCGAAAACAATTCCCGATAATTCACTGTCACCATCTTTTCTTAACAGCCATCCAAACGCCGCCGTGGAAAGTGACAGTATGAGAAATATTATTTGCCTCAACGCACTGTGAACGAGTTTGGCACTGTCGCGGATATCGAACGATCTGAACTCCAGTTCTCCCCGCTGTATAAGGGTTAGCACGCGGTTTATCTCTTCCGGCAAACCAATCAGATTGGTGGCACCACGCTTTAGTACCCTGCCTGCAAAGGTAAAAAAGCTCTCTTTTTCACCAAATACAAAACGCCTGGCATAAGGTCTGATTACATCGAGCGGATTCAGCATGGGATCCAGGGTGCTGCTCAAGCCGAGTAACAAGGTGGCCATTCTGTTGAAAAGCACATAGTCTTTGGGGATCTGTACGGCACCGCTTAATCCCTTCAGGCCCGCATCGCTGATCAGTTTGGTCAGGCTGTTGTTGAACGGACTCACTTTTATCTCTGTCAGGTTCAATCCCTCGAAACGCACCTCGTTTTCCAGAAAATCCTGGATTGCTCCAATCATCTTGACGGCCATTTTCTCTGCCTCTCTACCCTCCGCAATGAATCCCATCTTTTTCAGCGAACCAATCATCGCACGGGTATCTTTCTTGATGGCTGCATCTATCAGCATCGGGATTCCCGACCGAAGTGCCGGACTGATTTCTGCCACCGCACCGAAATCGAGCAAAACAAGCGTGCCATCCTGTTTCACAAGTATATTTCCCGGATGCGGATCGGCGTGATATACCCCGTCGGCAAACACCATTTTCGAATATACCCGCAACACACTGGTAGCAAGTTCTCTTCTGTCCAGACCCCAGGCATCAATCTGCTCCAGATCAGATATCTTCACCCCGCTGTGCCAGGTGGTTGTCATCACCCTTGACGTGGAACAAGATGTGTGCACCTCCGGTATCACTATCCCGGGTTCGCTTTCCAGATTTTTCCCTATCAACTGCATATTGGCAGCCTCACGGTAAAAATCCAGCTCCTCTTCTATCATCTTCTTTATCTGGGTGTACATATAGTTCATACCCCTGATATGATAGAAAAATGATACAATTGCCGTGAGTCTGCGGATTATCTCCAGATCAACCGCAGCAATTCGCTCTATGTGCAGGTGCTGAACTTTCACTACCACTTCTGTACCGTCATGCAGCTGCGCCCGGTGAGCCTGACCAATAGATGCCGCGGCGAGCGGCTTTTCGTCAAAACGCGCGAAAATGGTCTCGGGATATGCCCCAAACTCCATGAAAATACGGTCGCGCACCTCATCCAGTGGCCGGGCAGGTATCTGGTCCTGCAATGCTTCAAGGGGCTTCTGAAATGCAGCAGGGAGAAAGTTCCCCATGATGGAAAGCAGCTGTCCCAGTTTGATGAACAGTCCCTTCAACTCAAGTATGGCCTGTTTTACCCGCTCTGCATTACGGATATGCAATTCCTGTAACGCACGCTCATGCCACGCCGGTCCGCGAAACTTCCGGATAAAGGTCAGCCACAGGTAGCTGAACATGACAGTACCAGCCACGCTGTATGCTTTCCGGAGCCGCCAGTAGCGGGAGTACGTCTTACTGTGCGACATCAGCCTGAAGTTTTGCCGCATTATCGGCAATTGTCAGCGCCTCTATCAGTTCACCCAACTCTCCCTCCACGACACGATCCAGATTGAAGTTTTTGTTGTCACCCTCCAGCCGGTGATCGGTAACACGGTTCTGTGGCCAGTTGTATGTGCGTATTTTCTCAGACCGGTCGCCGGAACCTACCAGACTGCGTCGCTGCGATGACAGGGCATTGGCCTCTTTGGCCAACTGGGCCTCTTTAATCTGCTGAATGAGTCGCCCCATCGCAATTTCACGGTTTTTATGCTGCGAACGGCTCTCTGTGCTCTCCGCCACAGCTCCAGTGGGCAGGTGCGTAAATCGTACACCCGACTCTGTTCTGTTTACGTGCTGTCCGCCCGCACCCGACGCGCGAAACACGTCTGTTCGTATGTCTTCTTTCCTGATATCAATGTCTTCCGGCTCCATCTTGGGTAATACAGCCACGGTTGCGGCCGAGGTGTGTACCCTGCCCTTGGCCTCCGTTTCAGGTACCCGCTGTACGCGGTGTGCTCCCGACTCAAACTTCAGTTTTCCGTAAACATTGTCGCCACTCACCTCAAGAACCAGTTTGGAATACCCTCCTGCCGTACCCGGATTTTCTTCCAGCAGCTCAACCTCCCAGCCCTGTTCTGCGAAGTATTTGCTGTACATACGGTAAAGGTCGCCGGCAAAAAGGGCCGCTTCGTCGCCGCCTGTTCCCGAGCGGATTTCGAAAATAACATCTTTCTCGTCCTCCGGGTCACGGGGAGTGAGCAGTACCTTCAACTCCTCTTCCAGTGTATCCAGCTCCGGTTGAAGCATGGCAATCTCCTCTTTGGCCATGTCGCGCATTTCAGGGTCCGACTCGGTATTCAATACGTCTTTGGCGCTGTTCATATCGTTCAGCACCTTCTCATACCGGTTGGCTGTTGTGACAATGGGCTGGAGCTTTTTGTACTCCTTGTTCACTTTTTTGGACTTGTCCATATCGGCTACAATGCCGGGATCCGACAGTTGCTCCTCCAGATACAGAAACTTTTCTCTTATTGCTTGCAGTTTTTCCAGCATGACATTCAATTCTGGCCGCAAAATTAACCGAATTCGGCGGAACGATGTTCATTTACCTGATTACTGCTGCAGCGGACGTTTTTTCCAGTACCACGCCAGCGACATGCCGGTTATCAGATCCCAGATTCCGTACCAGGCAGCAATAAGCGCCATACCTCCCAGTCCGCCGAAAAATTTGAATATCAGCAACAAACCAAGTGCCGTATTGTGTATGCCGGTCTCAAATGCCAGCGTTCGGCAATCGAGTTCAGGCAACCTGAAAAGCCGGCCCAGTGCATACCCGTGCGCGAGCGCGACACCATTGTGAACAGCTACGAGCACAAATACGAATCCGAGGAAATTGACAATATTATCCCTGTTTCCAAGCAGGGCAAGCACCAGAATGGAAAAGAAAACCAGCAGTGATATACGCTGCGCCCAGGGTCTGATCTTCGCAACGAACTCCGGTTTTTTCTCGTTCAGCCACATACCAAGCAGGAGCGGGGCGACAATAAGTTCGATAATGATGATGACCATCTGACTAAAACTGATCTCGAATGTTTGCCTGACGGCCTCTGAGTCGGGTACAAACGCCGACCAAAAGAGAAATCCGGCCGGTGTGAGAAAGGATGCTGAAAGAATAATAATGGCATTCAGGGTCACCGACAGGGCCACGTTGGCTTTGGCAAAATGCGACAGAAAGTTGGTCATGTTGCCCGACGGACACATACTGACGAGTACCATACCCAAACCAACACTCGCAGGCGGATTGAATACAGCAATGATAGCCAGCGTCAGGAGCGGAAAAATCAGGTACTGGGCCAGTATGCCCACGCCTATTGACCGGGGGAACTGCACTACCCTCCTGAAATCTTCCAGACGTATGTCCAGTGCCACACTGAACATAAGAAATGCCATGGCTGCGTTCAGTACGAGCATCTGGTCAGGGTTGAAGTGCAACTGCAGTGTATCAACTGGATGCATAGCCGTTAATTTGATATTCGTTCAATAAATTCCATTTCACTCCATATCTCCACGGTACCGAGTGCCTGGGCCTTTTTGAGTTTGGAACCCGCCTTTTCACCCACAACCAGAATATTCAGGTGTTTGCTCACTCCGGAGGCAATACTTGCCCCGGCCGAAGCTGCGCGTTTCTCTGCCTCTTCGCGGGTCATTTGTGACAGAGTACCGGTGAAAAGAATACTTTTCCCATACAAGACTCCATCAGTATTCACATCCGCCTTCATGTCTTCAGGGGTCTGCTTCATATTCACACCCAGGGCCTCCATTTCTTGCAAGAGCGCTATGTTCTGTTCATTCTGGAAGAAGTTGTAAACATTTCTGGCAAGTACCGGCCCAACGTCCTTTATTTGCTGGTATCGTTCCATATCCCACTCTTTCAGGTCGAGTACGTGTTCAATTTCTGCTGCCAGCAGTTTTCCGGCCTTCTGACCCAGATGGTGAATGCTCAGCGAGTGAAGCAGGCGGTGAATCGGGTTTTGCTTTGCTCTTTCTACTGCCAGTCTGAGATTGGCTGCCGATTTTTCACCGAACCCGTCCAGTTGAGCTACCTTGTCATACTCGAGCCGATACAGATCGGTGATGGTGTGCAGCCAGCCGAGTTTGTAAAAGCGCTCTATGGTGCTCTCCCCCATACCTTCTATATCCATGGCCGCCTTCGATGTGTGGAATATCATCCGGGCAAGCACCTGCGCTTCACAGGCAGCATTCTCGCAGCGCCACACGGCCTCGTCTTCGGGTTTGACGAGCGGCGAGTGACAAACCGGACAGTTTTTCGGGTATTCAACAGGCCGTTCGGAACCATCGCGCAATTCTGCCAGGCTTTTCACGATATACGGAATGACATCCCCTGCTCTCTCCACCAGCACCTGGTCGCCTATACGTATGTCTTTGGACAGGATGAACTCTTCATTGTGCAGGCTGACGTTCTGCACAGTAACCCCTGCCAGCGGGACAGGATCAAGTTTGGCAACGGGCGTCACCGCACCGGTTTTACCCACCTGAAATTCCACATCGCGCAAGCGGGTGGTGGCCTGTCTGGCTTTGAATTTAAAGGCCATTGCCCAGCGCGGATGATGACTGGTGTAACCACACCGCTCCTGCAATTCCAGACTGTTGACCTTCACCACCATTCCATCCAGTTCATAAGGGTATTCATCGCGGTATTCCTGCCATGACTGACAGAAAGCGATTACCTCTTCGATATTCCTGCAGGACTTGGTGGCTGGCAGGTGCTGATCGGCACTGGCTTTTACGAGTGGCGTTTTAAAGGAGAGTGACCCAAGCAGATGGATACTTTCGTCGTGCGAACGGAATTTACCAAGTACATTGTTTCCCTGTTCGTCTGTTGCATATCCAAGCTGATAAATAAAGGCTTCCAGTCCGCGCTCGGCAGCCTCCCGGGGATCTTTCATGCGGAGGCCTCCAGTGGCAGCATTTCTGGGATTTGCGAATGTTTGTTCGCCAGCAGACAGGCGGACAGCGTTTATTTTTTCAAAAATATCCTTTCTGATAAGTGCCTCTCCTCGCAGTTCCGTTTTAAAAATACCGTGTCTGGAAAAGTCCGCTTTGAGCGGTACCGTCCGGAGGGTACGCATATTGGCGGTAATTTCGTCGCCCGTATATCCGTTACCACGCGTGGCTGCGCGCACAAGCCGGTCATTTTCGTACACCAGAACTATGGTACCTCCGTCGTATTTTGGCTCAACGCAGTATTCGATGTCGGTATCTGCCCCGAGTTTACACAACTTTTTAACCGATTCGTCGAATGCCTTCAGGTCTTCTGCATTGTAGCTGTTGTCGAGGGAAAGCATGGGTATCAGATGGTTCACCTGTACTGCGTTTTCCATCAGGTCGGTGCCAATACGCCGGGTAGGACTGTCGGGCGTGATCAGATCCGGATGTTCGCGCTCCAGCGCCTCCAGTTGTTTGTACAACAGATCGTACTCGAAATCACTGATTACGGGATCATTTTGCACATAATAGCGCCATTCATGGTATTGCAGAACCTGACGGAGGTCTTCGGCTGTCTGTGCCGGGGGTTCGGAAAACAAATCGGCCTGCCGGCCCTGGAGCAGCGATTTCGACAAATCGAAGAGGCGTCGTTGTTCGTCGGTGGAGTACATGGTGTGCTTCGGAATTTAGACCTGCAAAAGTAGGTCAAATTCAACGATGTACTGCGAATGATTGGCCGGCCATAAATACAGCGGGAGTGCAGTGACCCACTACACTCCCGGAGGAAAACAGCATACCCGACTGGTTACGGGCTCATTTTGGCGTAAATAACGCCGAGTACAATTGCCTGGAAAAATCCGTAGGCTACCCACGTAAGAATCATGGTCAGAGAAACTGCCAGAGAGCTGTAGGTAATCCACATGGAAGGAATCGTGGCAACAAGACCATAGACTACTCCCACTTCAAATCCGCGCCACCAGAAGGAACCGTGAAACAGGCCTTTGAAACGACGCCAGAACCAGGCGAGTGCGAGACTGAGAACGAACGGGTGTACGAAGAACAGCCAGCCTTTGGATGAGTTCATATCCAGATCGAACATCGGGTCGTAATACTCCTCTGCCAGCCAGGGCATTAATTTTACGACAATCATCAGGGCCAAAACACTCAAAAGCAGGAGTGTAAGGCCACCAATAATCACTTTCATCAGAAATCTTTTCATAATCCGAAGTTGATTTTTGTACCAGAAGTATTTGGGGTTCTATAAGTGTTCGTCAACAGTTACGACCAGGTCAAAATGAAATGAAATATCGTCATTCACTTTAATCATTCCGAACATTGCCTCTGGCGGAACGACTCCAAAGACACTCATTTTAAGCCATTTTTCGCCTTTCAACTGAAACTTGTTCGGACCGAGCATCCTGGCTCTCGCCTTGATAAACTCCTTCGAGTTTACCTGTGCGATGGTGATTATTACATTTGCCTGAACGTCAAACCAGTCGTAACATGAACCATCGGCACACCTTGAACTTTGCCACGTATCCAACAGGGTAACCTGAATGTTCGGATACTGGTCGGCCATCAGTGCTTTCTGAAGATCTGTGTCTATTTTCCGGTTTTTACAATTCAGACTCTTCACTCTGAGCGCCAGACCGGCATTCCTGAAACGGGAATACCCATTACCTGATTCGGTTTCTATCAGCTGTGCCTCAAACCGGTCTTCACAGTCGCAGGTAAATGAATTCACATTGGATGTTCCCTGAAGGTACAAGCGACTCTGATCCTCGATTCTGACTCTCTTCCTGGCTGACAGGTTACTGTCCGAGATAAAACTCAGGAGTACCAGACAAAAAAACACCAGACTTGTATTTAAAAATCCTGGGACTCGTCTGTATTTCATGACCTATTGATGGGGTTTTTCAAACAGCGGGCGTCTCCGGTTCAGAGGCGCCCGCCGAAACAAAAGTCATTTGAACCCTAGAAGCCAATTACTGCCTCCACCATGAAGCCATTGAACTTGCCACCATTTCGATAGTCGGCAGTCGGGAAATCGTTATACTGCTGAAAAACATACTCGCCTTTCAGAAGCATATTTTTCGTGGGGAACCAGCCCGCCACCAATGCTGTACGGGAAATGGTTATGGTTGCATAAGAACCATCCGCATTCAGTATCGTACCACCGGGTTCTCCAGACATAGTGATGTAGCGTGCACCTACATAAGCCTGTTCATTTTTCAGAAAGCGGTAAAGACCTTCCACGGCAAGCTGATTGAATTTGCGGTTATTCCAGCGACCATCAGTAACGTCTGCGTAAACAGCACCCTGCATAATTTCATAAGTACCGAATACCTCAAGTCCTTTATACTTGACGAACGGGTTAAACATGATAGCAGTCACCCTGTTGGATACATTCGGATTAAAACGACCGGACGTAAACTGTGCAGTAGCTGTAGAGGCAACACCCGTTGACTGAAGTGCCGGTTCCATTATCATGAAATAGTGGGAACCTGTGCGGTCGCCGGCATACAGTGTGTTACGCTGGATATTCGGGTTGTTGTACAAAGATGCAGACAGGCGGAAACGAAGATCATTAAATGTCTTGTCGTAGGCAACTTTCGCAAAAATTGACGGAGTTTTTTTAGTGGGAACCACTCCGCTGGAGTTAACGGCGTCCGGGTATTTTTCAATGTTGCCATTGATAAAACCGGAGCTCATACCAACCATACCCATGAAACCGTCGGCAGGAAATACATAAAGTTCACCACCAATCTCGGTTGCGAACGCATCGAGAATCAGGTTTTCACAGAACGGGTTAAACATGGTATTACCACCATCCGACCGACGGAACTGCATGTCGCCATAGTTGGGCTGGAAGTGACCGATTTTCACACGCATGTAATCGGAGAACCACTTCGGATTGCCAAACATCGGCAACTTGTCAAACTGGATATAACCACCCTTTACCCAAAACTCGTTGTGGTGACGGGCTGACATGTAGTTTTCCAGTGCCACGCGAACACCATCACCAATCTGGATATCGAAGTTCAGGTTAGCCATCGCCAGATTGAAACCTCTCAGCGTAACGGAAGTACTGTCTTCGGTCTTGATTACGCCGTAAAGCAGGTTCTTGTTGGTTGCGTTGGTTGCTGAAACCTTTGCGTAAACAGGATTGTTTGAGTGCGTCAGCGACTGGAAATCCTGTGTGAAGGAACCGCCAATGCGCAGCTTGAACCCGGTGTACTCCGGCTGTTCCGCTTTCTTGGATGGTTCAAAAACATTGATGCCATCTTTGTCCCATGAACGGGCGTACTGAATGGCGGGCTGCTGTGCCATGGCCTGTGTACCAAAAAGCAGCGCAAAAAGCAGGATAAAATAACCGTTTTTCATAAGAAAGGTCGTTTTTGATTGTTTTTATTGTTTCAACGTCACCTGAAAGATCACTTCCACCTCGTCACCGGTGGTCATGGTTCCCATCAGGGCGGTTGGAGGACTGATGCCGAAGTCTGTCATTTTGATTTTTTTGGAGCCGTTAAAGCTGATACTCTGGTCGCCACCGACCTGCCCCCACACGTACATGTCCACTTTTCTGGATGTGCCGGCAATTTTGAGGTATCCGGTGGTGTTGATATCGTAACCATTTCCGCGTTTGTTAATGCCTGTCACCCGCTCCAGAGAATAGGCAACATTGGGATTGCCGTCTGCCTTGAGTGCATCATACATCTTGTTGTCCATAATAGATCCTTTGGTACTTTTGATTGCCTTGACCGGTATCTCAACATACAGGGAGTTAATTGTCTTAAGCCCCGATTCGTCAGCTGTCAGGGAGCCACTGGCGCGAACCTCGTAGCCGCTGCAATCCCATTCGTGAACATTGGATGTACCCTTGATCTTGATATTGCCTCCCATGGCGCGATAGTTTTGCTGCGCACTCGCAAACGACGCCAGCAAAAGGAATAAAAATGCAATCTGATTTTTCATCTCGTCTGAATTTTGGTCAAAAGTACCCGTACCCAACCCTAACCCCCGGTGACGGCTCTTAAGACATAGCTTGATCGTCATCATTTTAACAGGTGATCTGGCCGACTATATATGGTGACATCAGATAAATTTTTTTCTCAAGTGTTTAATAATCAATTATTTATGGCTTTAACCCAGCCTGCCTGTCAGTTAGTTCTGTCTTTTGTCAATTTCGGTTTGTCTTTATTTTAATCAATTTTTATCTGTTATTAAATAACAGGTTGTGCGACTTTTGCCATCTCTAACGCACTCTGACTATGATCACAACTGTTCGTCTGGGCCATAAATCGCTGTCTGCCAACCTCTCGGAACCCATAGACCTGACTATTCCCCTGAAAAATGGCCCGGAAAACCCCAACTGTTTCTGGGCGCCAATGCCGGAATTCTCTCCCGTAAGGGCAGGAAACTTTGTTGGCAGCACCGCAGAAGGGGGATCTGTCAATTTTTTCAATGTGAAAATTAACCCGCACGGCAACGGAACGCACACGGAATGTGTAGGCCATATAGCCACAGAAAGATATGTCCTCAGCGAATGTCTGAAGCAGTTTCACTTCCCTGCTGTTCTTGTTAGCGTGTATCCGCAACATACCGATAACGGCGACAGGGTTATTCTGAGAGAACAACTCGAAAGCTGTATCCCGGAACCCGGAATCAGTGCTCTGCTGATCAGAACTATGCCGAATGATAGCTATAAAAAGACAACAAACTGGTCAGACTCCAACCCGCCGTACCTGCACCATGAAGCGGTATCTTTTCTTGTTGAAAAGGGTATCAGACATCTGCTGATTGATCTGCCCTCTGTAGACAGGGAGGTGGATGGCGGAGAGTTGCTGGGTCACAAGGCGTTCTGGCAATACCCCGAAAATACCAGAACGGACTGCACTATTACTGAAATGATTTATGTACCCGGTGAAATCAGGGATGGTTTGTACTTGCTGAATATTCAGACGCTGGCCATAGACCTGGACGTGAGTCCGTCCAGAATAGTAATTTATAAACTCGTCAGTAGTCCTGAAGATTGATATCTGCGTTTGAACCTGATATTTTGTTGGCTGTATAAGCAAATATGCAGGCTGTCCAGAAAGAATACATGGAATATACCAGCGCCGGCTTCACCATTTCCTGATTCCCGAGCATGGTGCTGGCAATGAGGAATGCCAGGGTGGTATTCTGTACGCCACTTTCCATCGCAGCTGTGATACGTGACGAATGCGGGAGCCCCATCCTTTTCATGGCAAAATACCCGAAAAACAGGCAGCTGGCATTTTGAATCAACGCAATAGGAGTGATAATTATAAAATCCTCCGGCGTAAGCCCCGATCCCCCGTGTTTTTCTCCGGCAAATAACTTGATTGCAAAAACCACTGCCAACAGTGACAACATGATGTACTTGGATGGCTTGCTTATTTTTTCTGCAGTGAGCGGAAATCTTCGCCGGATAAGTATTCCGAAGGTCGCAGGTATTATGGTGATGAAGAAGATATGGGCGAATGTATCCCAAAACGGTAGATGCAGGTCACTGGACTTTTCCATGAAGACATGAAGCCCCAGATTAACAACCACCGGAATGGAAAACAGGGTGAGCAGGCTGTTCACAGAGGTGAGTGACAACGATAATGCCACGTTTCCTCTCCATAAATAGGTGAGAAAACCGGATGTAGCCCCTCCCGGACTCGCCGCCAAAATAATGAAACCTACCTTGAGTTCATCCGAAACAGGTGCAAGTAACGCAATAATAAACGCTATAACTGGCAGGCCCAGCATCTGTGCGCTCAGTGCCGTAACAAATCCCCGGGGTTTTCTGAATACCCGGGCCACATCGGAGAAGGTCAACGACAAGCCCACGCCGAACATGACCAGAGCCAGCACGGATCCAACGGCAATATCAACAAGCAGCGTAGGCGACAATGACACTATTATTTTTTGAACACTACAAAGGTAAGCCGGTTTGTCATACTGCGCATTCGCAGACAGCTCCGGCCGGTGGAATTAATATTGAAAACATGCTTTTCGACACTATCCTTTCAGTTTCTCGTCGAGAAATCTGGTCATCATCGTGTAAAGGTGTATCCGCGCATTTCCTCCCCCGATTCCGTGGTTTCTGTTTGGGTATATCATGCTGTCGAATTGTTTGTTCGCAGCAATGAGTTTGTTCACCATCTCCGCAGAATGTTGAAAATGCACGTTATCGTCGGCGATCCCGTGTACAAGCAGGTAATTACCCTGAAGCTGTTCGGCAAAGTTTACTGGCGAATTCTGTTCGTAACCATCCCTGTTCTCCAGATATGTCTGCATGTAACGTTCTGTGTACACCGAATCGTACCACTTCCAGTTGGTAACAGGCGCCACAGCAATAGCCGCCTTAAATACGTCCTTACCTTTTAGCAAACAGTTGCTCGACATATAGCCACCGTAACTCCAGCCAAATATTCCGATACGCTTCGAATCAATATACGGAAGTGTGCCCAGGTATTTCGCTGCCTCTGTCTGATCGGCTACCTCATAGTGACCCAACTGTTTGTAGGTCATTTTTTTGAAAGTCTCCCCGCGCGCGCCTGTGCCCCTGTTGTCAACACAGGCAACCACGTACCCATGCTGCGCCAGCATCTGAAACCACCAGTAATTGGTGCCTTTCCAGGCATCGGTTACCTGCTGACTGCCAGGGCCTCCGTAAACGAACATGAGTAACGGAAGTTGTTTCCCGTCGTACTCACTGCCCTCCGGACGAATCATCCAGCCGTTCAGGGAAACTTTTTCCGACGTGGTGAACTGAAAAAAATTCACAGGCAAAACCCCATATTCAGACATCTTCTCCTGCAATGTTGTGTTTTTCTCCAGTTCCCGCACTACTTTGCCCTCCCGGTCGCAAACGCTGTAAACCGGTGGCCTGTTTGCTGAAGAGAATGTGTGGATGTAATAATCAAAGGTGCTGCTGAATTGCGCCGAACAGGTTCCCTCCTCCTGACTAATCTTTTTCAACTTGTCTCCTCCCGGATTTGCTGCATAAATCTCTCTTCTGGACGGATCTTTCATGGCTGCCTGAAAATAAATCTGCCCGTTTTTCTCGTCAAGTCCGTAGTAAGCAGTAACCTCCCAGTCTCCTCTGGTAATGGTTGCAACCTGTTTCCCGCTTATATCGTAGCGATACAGGTGGTTATACCCGCTTTTTTCGCTCTGTATGATAAATCCGGTGCCATCCGACAGGAAATCAACATCGTGAAGGTCTATGTAGTACTGGTTCTTTTCCTCCAGAAGAAGCTGACAGGATCCGGTTTGTGTTTCTGCAAGCCAAAGCCGCTGTATGTTCTGGTGGCGGTTCATCCAGGTGAGGCACAGCTTTCCCCACGGTGTCCATGCTATTCTCGGTATATAGTCGTCGAACCGGCCGTCAACGGAAACCCGGTCAGGAATGGCCACCGGTAACATCCTGCGGTCTTCAAGGTTGTATATAAATGCTCCAACCACCGCATTTTTTTCTCCCACCTTCGGATACTTGAAGGTAATCTGCTCGGGATATGCCCCGTTTTTGTGCATCTCCATTTTCATTTCCGGCACTTCACGCTCGTCAAAACGGATAAATGCGAGGTGTTTTCCGTCGGGACTCCACTGGTATGCCCTCACAAGTTCAAATTCTTCCTCATACACCCAGTCGGATGCCCCGTTGATGATAGCATTCCGCGCCCCGTCAGTGGTTATGCGTACAAGTTCTCCCGTGGCCAGGTTTTTATAATACAAATCATTTCCAGATACAAACGACACTTTGGTTGCATCCGGAGAGAAAACTGCATCTCGTTGCTTTCCTCCCTCAAATATTCTGACAAGCTGGCGACTGGTCAGATCGAGTACATAATAGTCTGCCTCGGAACTCCATCTGTAAATCTGGCTGCTTCCCACAGAAAGCAACATCTTCGACTCGTCACTTGAAAACTGATAACTGTCGAAGGTATTCTTCCAGCCGACTGACGCACTATTCAGGCTGGCTGCATTCATTATGGTATCCGTGGCCTTGCCAGTACGCAAATCGTACGCCACAATGGCACTTCCCTCCTGCCGGGTATAACGCACGCCGTCTTTCATGAAATTGAATCCGGGTACCCCCCTGGCCGAAAATGTTCCTTTCTGCCAGATATCTTCCAGCGTAATCTGTTTCTGTGCAAACAGAGAAACAGGGAAAAGAAAGAAAAGAATATACCTCATGAGTGGTGTTTTTGCTTTTTGTACTTCGCAAATCTAACGGCATTTCGCCAAACGGTAAACTGTAACGGGTTACTTTTGCTTTTAAATTACCCGCAGCCGTGAAAGTACACCATATTTTGATTCCTTTTCTCCTCCCCTTCTTCGCTTTTGCCCAGGAGGAAAACGCCCTCAGGCTCACTCCCGAGCGCCTGAATGAAAATGATGTCATGAACATCGACCTGTCCCGGAACGAGACAGTCGTTATCTCCGCAACGAGAAGCCCCGAGAAGGCCAACGAGCAGCCATTCTCTGTCTGGGTCATTACAGCCGAAGAAATATTGCAGAATGGGTTCGTGACGCTCGGCGATGTCCTGCGCGCAGCCCCCGGGATCCGAGTATCTCAACCCGGTAATGCCCTGGAAGGAGAAACTTTTATGGTCCGGGGGGTATCCGGTAATCAGTACATGAAGATTTTGATTAATGATGTACCCATCAAGGCAGCTGTTGCGCCAGGTATGTCTATCGGTGCCCAGCTGCCCGTCAGGCAAGCGAAAAGAATTGAAGTGGTGTACGGACCATCCGGCCCCACTTATGGCGAGGAAGCCTGCGCAGGGGTCATCAATATTATACTGAAAGAAACCGAACGCCCGGTTTATACCCAGGCCGATCTGTCGTTCGGACGATTTAATTATAACAGCCTCGATCTCATGTTCGGCGGCAAACTGGGCCGCGACCGGAATATCTTCAGATACAGTATCTATGGCAGCAGTACAATCCGCGACAACGCAGATTACTATTACGATCCGGAACTGTTCAATACAAACAGGTACCTGCCTTTCGGCCTCGACTCAAATCTTTACGTCCAGAATAATAACTACCGGGGCGTTTCTTCAGCCAAAGACAGTATCGCACGAACCAATACGCTGTCGCACGAAAGCCGTTTGTTCGGGGTGGATATGACCTGGCGGGGCCTGCACTTTACGTACCACCGGCTCGCTCGCTTCGACAGAAGTGTCCTCGGACTCAACCCACTCGCTGTTTCTTACGCCAATCCGTCTAACAGAATCGCAGAGCGACTGGAAACGTTCTCTCTGGGTTTCCGGAGAACACATTCCCGATGGACTACCTACAACACATTTGCACTGGAAAGTTACCAGATCAGAAACTCCTCCACTACAAATTATGTATTCGACCGCCTGAGTTCAGCCAATTTTGTCGCCCGCCGGCAACCCGGCATGTCGCCTCAGGAAGAAGCCGAACTCCTGAAAAGGATTTACAACTGGTATGCTTCCGATGAACGATATACCGTTGCAAATGGTGCCGATATTCGTATCGAATCGCGTATTCAGGCTTCCGTCGGAACAAAAACACGCCTGCACGCCGGCGGACAAATCCACGGCGGAGGCGGTATCCCGGCAGGCGCTTATTATCAGGTGCCCGTATCGGTTTCCCTGGACGGCTCGCTGAACCCGAATCTGCCGCTGGCTATTACTCCCGAAACTGAAATACTGCTCGACGGCAATTTTTTTGCTCATCTCGATTATCACGGCCCCAAACTCCACCTCATCGGCGGTGGCTCGCTGAATGTCGCATCCGGCCAAAATATCCGGGTTGATCCCAGAATCGGTGTGTCTTATATGATTGACAGTTTCTGGATTGTTCGCGCCAATGCATCATCCGGATTCAGAAACGGTTCTCTGTATGGCAACTTTAACTCTTTTATCATTGATCAATCACAAAATCCTGTATTCAGACTGACTGCCAACGCAGGGTCTGCTACCACCGAGTCGTTTTTTGGATCAGAACTGGGGATCCGCTACAATGCCTCTGATGGAAGCGGCGCAGAAATACTCGGTTTCTGGCAACAATCAAATAATCTCTACCGGCCGGGATACCTGCTGCCCGGCGACAATTCCACATGGTATTATGGCTACATGAACGCGCCGGGGAAAGCCGGCACTATTCTCGGCGCTCAACTTGTTTCCAGAATCGGTAGCAAAACGCTGCTGAATGCTCGTTTTTCCGGAAAATCGGACAGGTTTGTTACCATAACGGGGAGGTCTGAGTTCTATGTACAGTACTCTCAGGGGAAAGAGTTTCACGGCTATAACCTGCCCGACCTGAACTTTATCCCCAATATGCCCGCATGGATTGTTCAGTGGCGCAACTATATAAAAATCAACAAAAAAACTGAACTGAACTTCGCCTACACACATATCGGTGAATCCAAAAGCAAATCAGTTATATACAGGAATCTTTACCAGCTTGGCTCCCGCCCGGAAACACTTGGAAAATATGGTACCGTTGATCTCACTGCAAGGGTATTTCTCAGCAAACAGTTTCTGGTATATTGTAACTTCCAGAATATCTTCGACCGCGAACACGCCGGACTTGATGCCAGCGGTACGCCCGATGACCTGATTTATAACCCCCAGCCCGGAAGGTTTGTGCGCCTCGGCGTGAACTATAATATGAACTGAGTTCTTCTCTGAAATCATGTTCCTTTGTAACTATTGTCACCGTCGCGATTCCGTAACGCCCCGCACCTTTGTACTGTCAATGCAATTATCCGCCGAATCAGCAAGATCCGGTGATTCACCATAAAACGACAGTCATGGAACAACCAATGATTTTCAGACTCAGAGCCGGGCTCCTGAATAACGGCGTTACCCTGCTCAATGCAGCAGATGTGGACCCTGGAATCGAATCTGCCACCCCACCCGAATTCGGTGGAAAAGAAGGCTTTTGGTCACCTGAAACACTGCTACTGGGCGCAGCGGCCGGCTGCTTCATCAATACGTTTCAGTTCTTTGCCAAAAGAATGAAGTTCGAATTCGATGGTATCACCTGCGAGGCCGAAGGCACGGTGGAGCGCGTGGAAGGCAAGTCCGTTTTCACCGGGATTACTGTCTATCCGACTATTATGATCGCCGATGAATCGCTTCGCCCGACTATACTCGACGCCGTTGAAAAGGCGCACCGCTACTGCCTGGTTTCCAACTCGCTCAAATGCCCGGTGCAAATCAGGGAAAATGTCCTGATTGCATCTATCGCAGAATAAAACTTACTGTACAAACACATGAAAGTCAACTTTTCAGACATTGTCAACAGCGAAACACCCGTTCTGGTGGATTTTTACGCCGACTGGTGCGGACCATGCAAGGTCATGGCCCCCATCCTGCAGGAGGTAAAAACCAATATGGGCGAAGAGATCCGTATCATCAAGATTGATGTGGACAATAATCAGTCACTGGCCAGCCAATATCATATTATGAGTATCCCGACGCTTGTCATGTTTAAAAACGGGAAGGAGGTGTGGCGTCAGGTTGGTGTTATATCAGCATCTGCTATCACGCAGAAAGTGCGTGCCGGCGCGTAACCACGAAAGTAACCGTCTGAATATGAAACAGGGGCGTCGGTCAAGTCCGGCGCCCCTGTCGTTTTATCAGAGCTTGTTCAGGATTCTCTGCCGGTGGCAAAAACTGGCTGATTTTTTGTCAGTTTTTGCATTTTTGAAGGCGCATAGCCGGAGCTACGTAACTGAAAAAAGGTGAAAAATGGCGAAAAATGAGACGTTTTTGACTCGGTGAGAGAATCCCAAAGCCCGGTTGCCCGCCGCCGCCACCTTTCAGGTGTTTCTGTGCCAGCTCGCGCACCATGGTACCGGCATTAAGTCCTTTTTCCTTCACGAGGTTATCGCTGATCTTGACAGTAAGCGATGGCTTGCCGTCTCCGGAAACAGACCCGAAGGCAATAACGGCATTCCCCAGCTCACGCTCCAGCTCGGCCGCAAGGGTCTTGACGGCATTGGCATCGTTGACCGGCAACACCTGTGCAAGGTAGTTAATACCGTTTATCTGCTGCACCTGAACCCTCAGTCCGTCGCGCAGTCCGTTGGCCTGCTCCTGAAGCAATCGCTCAATCTGCTTCTGCAGCCGCTTGTGTTCTTCCTGCAAATCGGCGACCGCCTTGCCCGGATCTCTCGGATTCTTGAAGGCGCTGTCATATACCGACAGGCGCTCCAGTTGTTTGTCAATCCATTTTTCGGCTCCTTCGGCTGTTGTAGCTTCAATACGGCGTACCCCGGCAGCCACTGCGGTTTCGGCCGTGATTTTAAACAGACCTATCTGGCCTGTATTTTTAACATGGCAACCACCGCACAGTTCACGCGAATATTCCGGATCGAATGTGATCATCCTGACGGTCTCTCCGTATTTTTCACCGAAAAGCATCATGGCTCCTGCCTTTTTTGCCTCTTCAATGGGTAAACTGCGAGCCTCTCCCAAAGCTATATTCTCACGAATTTTGCGGTTCACAATGGTTTCTATCCGCGCAATCTCTTCGTCAGATACTTTCTGGAAGTGCTGGAAGTCGAAGCGAAGTGTCTGATCGTCGAGGTATGATCCCTTCTGCTGTACGTGGGTACCCAGTACCTGACGGAGGGCAGCGTGCAAAAGGTGGGTGGCCGAGTGATTGTTTTCTGTCAGACGGCGTTTCCGTTCATCCACCATGCACACCACAGAAGCGGCATCCATATTTTCCGGCAGTCGCTCCAGAATATGTATGACCAGGTTGTTTTCCTTTTTGGTATCAAGCACGCGCACGCGCTCATCGCCAAATACCATGTAGCCCGTGTCTCCAACCTGACCGCCTCCTTCCGGATAGAAGGGTGTCCGGTTCAGCACAATCTGATACTGTGGCTGCTCCTTCACCTTTACCGTGCGGTACTTGGTGACGTGACTGTTTTCCGTTTCAAGTTCGTCATATCCGACAAAGGCTACATCCGCTTCGTCGCGCAAAACCATCCAGTCGCCTACCTGCTTGGCAGCATCCTTGCGGGAACGGGCCTTTTGCTCGGCCAGCGCCTGAGTAAAGCCCCCCTCATCTACGACAAGCCCTTTTTCGCGAGCCAGCAGACGGGTCAAATCTATCGGGAAGCCATACGTGTCGAGCAATTCAAATGCCTGGGTGCCGGCAACAGTACTATCCTTTATATCAAGTTGATCGAATCGCTTCAATCCGGATTCCAGGGTTCTCAGGAATGATTTCTCCTCCTCCAGCAATACCCTGACGATGAAATCCTGCTGGGCTTCCAGTTCCGGGAATATATCGTTCATCTCTTTGGCCAGTACTGGAAACAAGCGGTACAGCACCGGTTCCTTCAGCTCGAGGAATGAGTAATAATAACGCACACCCCTGCGAAGTATGCGCCGGATGACGTAACCGGCGCCGGTGTTGGATGGCAACTCTCCGTCAGCAATCGCAAAGCTGACCGCACGGAGGTGATCGGCTACCACACGCATGGCAATATCTTTCTTTAGCGTGGCCGGATCGGCTCCCGTATTGGGGTAGGTGTCCTGATATTTGTGTCCGCTCAGATCTCCCAGCAAATTGAAGATGGGTAACCACAAATCGGTAGCGTAGTTGGAACTGGCTTGCTGTACGGCACGACACAAACGCTCGAAACCCATACCCGTATCAACAGATTTGGCAGGAAGTTCTTCCAGTGATCCATCTGCC
The DNA here is from genome assembly GCA_021298575.1 of Saprospiraceae bacterium. Lineage (GTDB taxonomy): Bacteria > Bacteroidota > Bacteroidia > Chitinophagales > Saprospiraceae > M3007. The sequence continues at coordinate 48,164 of JAJTFM010000016.1, forward strand.
TTGCGCACAAACTGCATGAATACGTTATTCCAGACCTCAATCACATTAGGATCATCGGCATTCACGAGCGTACGCCCGTCCACGCGGGCGCGCTCCTCATCGGTACGCAGGTCCACGTGAATTTCCGAGCAGGGGCCACACGGTCCCGTATCGCCCATTTCCCAGAAATTTTCTTTTTTACCGAAACGAAGAATACGGTCAGTCGGCAGCATAGTACTCCAGACGTCATACGCCTCCTGGTCAAACGGAACGCCCTCGGCCTCGTTACCCGCAAAAACCGACACATAAAGCCGGTCTTTCGGTATCTTGTACACACCGGTTAACAATTCCCACGACCAGCGAAGAGCCTCCTGCTTGAAGTAGTCGCCGAAAGACCAGTTACCCAGCATCTCGAACATGGTATGGTGGTAGCCGTCGAACCCAACATCCTCCAGATCGTTGTGCTTGCCACTTACCCGCAGGCATTTCTGCGTGTCGGCTATGCGCTTCGATGGCGGCGTCTGGTTGCCCAGGAAAAAATCCTTGAGTGGCGCCATACCAGAGTTGATAAACATGAGTGTGGGATCGCTCTTGGCCACCATGGGCGCAGAGGGAATAATTTTATGCTCTTTGGAAGCAAAAAAATCGAGAAACTGACGGCGTATCTGTCGCGAAGTCATGTTTTGCAAGTTGTGTTCTGTTAATAAACGGGGTTACCTGAGCCTGTCTGACGATTTGACCAGTTCCTCATCTTTCCTGATGAATCTGTTGGCAATCCACAGCAGCAGAACAGAAAGGGCTGGAAGGGCTATACCCGGCTGGTAATGGATGTTCATCACCTCTGAACCTGCCTCGCGAATCAGTATGAAACACTGCGTGGCAACGCTCACCGCCAGCACGGTACTGGCAAATATGGCCAAAGTGGTGATACGCGACTGCGCCGGACGGTTTTTATACAGAAAAATAGCAATCACGGCCAGTGCAAATGCCAGACCCGTGTTGATTTGCAGGCCTGCACGGTCGTTCACACTGAATACACCATCGCCAAAGGAGCCGGAAAGACCGGATGCGGCCTCCGCGTACGGAAATATAAACTGTAATCCCAGCAGAACAGCCGCCAGGAGCAACAGAACGGTTTGAATACGTTGAATCATGAAAACGCGGTTTAGTTACCGCCGCAAAAGTACGGTGATTTGATGTGAAATGCGCCGTATTTACGAACGCTATAACTTAATTGATCGGATATATCTGCGACATGGCATAGGCAAATATGCCAAATAGTATGCTCCCGATAATCAGCCCGAGCGACATCGGTCGGTCGTCACTTGTTTTATACATAAACAGCCCGGCAATCAGTCCCGCCGGAGCTAGCAGATACCAGATGATGACGTACTGGAGAGCCGCAAACACAGCGAATACACCAACCGTTCGAAGCAAAGTGGAAATAAATTTGTTCATTTCTGTGATGGTTTTACATGAAAAGGCCCAAATATCTGAAAAAACTGGCAACTGGCACCTCCTCCGGCGGATAACCTGTGAATCCTGAAAGCAGGTCAAAGTATGAGACTCTATAACTCTCCGACGGACTGAAAAAGGGCGTTCTTGTCTTTTACCTGTATGGTTCTGCCGCGAGCATCTACCCAGCCGTTGTCCTTGAACTCACCCAGTGCCCGTACTGTCGTTTCTATAGTGGCACCTATCATGTCTGCCAGATCAGTCCTCGAAAATAAAATGGAAACAGGATTACTGCAGGCACCCCTGAATTGCGCATCAAGAAATAAAAGACCTATGGCAAGCCGTACCCTGACCGGAAATTTGGCCAGATAAACGGTTCTGTTCACCCAGGCAGAAAACTCCTGACTGAGAGTGAGCAACAGGTTGTACGATAAATCCTGATGCGTTTTCACCAGTCTGACGAATTCATCCACCGGAATAAATGTTGTCTCAACACTCCCTATTGCCATTCCCTCAACAGGATATAATTCTGACGTGAAATTCTGACGATACCCCATCCAATCGCCGGTCTTGTACACATAAACCAGCTGCCGGTGCCCGCCGGGAGTGCTGCTTGATATTTTTACCAGACCGGATTTCAAACGATATACGCCACGCGGAACGGCACCCTGCGCATAAAGGACGTCTCCGTCGCGAAAACTTCTTGTCTCCGATGCTTTTTCAATGGCATCCAGTGTGCCCGCAGAAAGTCCGTTCGTCACCAGTTCGTGGTGAAAGGACACAGACTGTATTAATCTGCCTATAGATTCAGTGTGCATAAGACGATCATATTGTGGATTATTAAGAAAATTGTCAGGGAGTATCCAGTACTTCCAGCGACCAGGCCTGCGGTCTGTCTGAAAACAATGCTTTGGTTTTAACCCATGTTTCAGCAAAAAGTTCCGAATTCCTGTACTGGTCAAGTGCTGTTTCATCATCCCAGTAACTCAGCGTGAACAGCACGTTCGGATGCCGGGTATCTCTGAGCAGTTCCATGTGCCGGCAACCGGGAAATGCCCTGATTTTCTGCTTGCTCAGGTCAAAAACATCGCGGATGAACTTGTCCGTATCTTCCTCGCGGAAGGTCATTTTTACTACGCGCTTGATCATGGTCAACGGGCATATTTTCTTTTTCTGCGCCAGTTGAACGTCCAGCCAAGTATGGCAAGCAGGAAAAGTGGCAAACCCACATTGATTCCTTTCCAGAAATTACCCTCTTCCCGGGCTCTCACCGTATCGAGCAGCCTGAGCTTTACCTCCTTGGTACGGGCTTCTATCACGCCGGTAGGGTCTATCAGGTATTCCACCGCATTAAGCAGCAGGTCTTTGTTGGCATAGGTAGCTCCGTCCATGTGGTTGTATCCCAGCGGTAGCCACTGTTTTTCCTCGGCATTGCGAATGTGGTTGGCCGCAACATCCCCGTCGCTGATAACCAGCATGCGCGTGGGTACGCTGGCGTTTTTAAAGGAAAGTCCGAGCTGCTCCAATCCGGCCTGCATCTCTCCTGATACGCGGTTTTCGTAGGCCGACGGGAATATTCCCTCCAGCAACAACCCCACAGTCTGCTTTCCCTTGTCAAATTTTTCAGGGTCGGGCTGGTATTTCAGAATTTCAAAATTCAGGTCTATCGGACTGAACTGAAGCCGGCTGTACCGGCTGGTGGTAAGTACTGCTGTCTTCTTTACAGGCGTTTTCGTCCGTATGGTATCAATGGAAGAGCAGAACCGCAAATCTACCCGGTCGAGGTTCTTCACAATAGGGTGATTGCTCGCTGGCAGTACCGCCGGGTGATAATACCACGGGAAGGGAGCAAACTGGGGCGAGTTGCCCACCTGACCAACAACGAGCTTGATTTTGCTACACTCCAGATCAAGTATCAGATCCGGTTGTATCCGGGCTCCGTACTTGAAAAGCATGTCTTCTATATTCAAAGGATAGTCCGACGGAACAAATCTGCTGGTCAGCTGCATGGAATCCAGGCTCGCACTGAGCCTGTCCACCAGCCAGAGTATGCGCCCACCATTCATCACGTACTGGTCTATCTTGAACTTGTCCTTCTCCGAAAAGGTCTGTGTGGGTTTGGCGATGATCATCAGCGCACAGTCTTCCGGTTTCACCTGTATCACCGAGTCCAGGCTGATACGGTCGGTATCGTAAAATGCGCGGAGGCTTCTGTCGAGGTCCGCAACCCTGGTCTCGTCCAGCTCTCCGTGACCTTTGGTAAAAAGGATAACCGGCCGCGCAGGTGCCTGTATTTTCTTGATGGCGTTGGCAAATTTGTATTCCAGCAGGGTGACCGAATTGTTGATAACTTCCTCTGGCGACAGGGTAGCTGATTCGTTTTCCAACAGTTTTACCACAACCTGTCTGCTGCCAAAGCGAAATATCGCGAAAGGGTAGATCAGTTTTTGGGTGGTTTCTCCCTGATCAGCCACGCGCAGGTTTACAGGCTGTATGCCAATCTCGGCCAGTGCTTTCCTCCGGCCGTTCACTTCTTCCAGACTGCCTGCCGACGGGTCTTCAAAACGGTAATCGAGGTAGCCTGTCTCCGAACGGAAATCATCCAGCATCTCTTTGGTGGCTGTCTGCAAACGCTTGAACCCGGCCGGAAACTCTCCGTCGAGTAGTATCTGAACGTAAACCTGATCGTTCAGCCCGCGCAAAAGTTCGCGCGTGGGATCCGTAAGCGTGAAGCGCTTCTCTTCCGTCAGGTCGAAATGGGTGTAGAATATGTTGGCCAGTATGTTGACAAACAGAAGTATGCCACAGAACAGACCGAATTGCAAAATTGATTGCGTACGTTTGGAACGACTCATTTCTTGAGTGAATTTGGAGGGCAAAGATAGGGCAACGCAAGGTAAACGCCGTTAGTCCACCCAAAACCATCCTGATTGGGATATTCCCCGCCCCCACCCGGCCGGTTCAGGTCTGTAACATTGTATTTCTCCATCATTTTTCCAGTATCCGCATATATTTTCTCATTCATGTTGCGCCAGTTTTTCCTGATGCGGTCGGCGAGGTCTGTATAGCCATACTGCATGAGCCCCCGACAAGCAATATATTGCAGCGGCGCCCATCCGTTAGGCTCATCCCACTGCTGCCCTGTATTCCGGATAGTGGTAATCAGTCCGCCAGCCCGTAAAAACTTTTCTTCGAGATGGCGCGCTACAGAGGCGGCCTGTTCTTCTGTGGCAATACCAAAAAATAACGGAAAAACGCCCGCGAGGGTCCACTCGCCGGTTCTGCTGTTTTTTACGTGGTTGTAATCAAAGAAATATCCCTCATCCTCATCCCAGAAATAATCCTGTATGGCCTGGCGGCGCTTTCTGGTGCGCTCTTTGAATACGTCGGCCGGCACCCGGTCAGGCAGCTGCCGGTGTACGTGCAACAGTGTTTTTTCCAGAAAATACAACAAACAGTTCAGGTCCACCGGAAGTATATCGGTAGTTTGTATGGTCTCCAGTCTGCCCGGATCGGCCAGCCACCTGCTGCTGAAATCCCAGCCCGACTCGGCCGCCGCACGAATGTGCCGGAAGGTTTCCTCGACCGGTGCATCGCTCTTCGATGCAGTGTGCACGTCCTCGGCATAAGCCTCGGGCCTGGGCTCCGGCCTGTTGTCCCAGTATCTGTTCAGACTCGTTCCGCCGGGAAGTGTAACCAGTCTTCTGTATTTTGCTCCCTCCTCCGCATGGCTCTCTCCCGACATCCAGAATTCATACTCGCGCTCCAGTTCGGGCCGGTAACGTATCAATACTTCTTCTCCTTTCATTTCCGAAAGCAGTGTCACCATCAGTGAAAAAAACGGCGGCTGCGAACGACTCAGGTAGTAGGTCCGGTTTCCGTTCGGGATGAAACCGATGTGATCTATCAGAAAAGCGAAGTTATCCACCATGTTCTGCACCGTTTCCTCTTTCCCGGATATCTGTAACCCCAACATGGTGAAATAGCTGTCCCAGTAATATACCTCGCGGAATCGCCCGCCCGGTACTATGTACGGATTGGGCAAGGGTATCAGGGTGGAGTTTTCTTCTGTTACTCCCGGCGACCGGAGCAGCACATCCCATAGTTGATCTACATGCTGACCTATCAGTCTTCCGGCAGCCAGATAGCCCGTTTCCGGGGTTTCCGGTACCGAAAAATGGCGCAACACGAAGGCCAACAAATCGAATCCAGCCTCTGTCTTTTCTTTTTCATAAACGCGGAGTACTGCATCCGGGTCTGTCCGCAGTATGCAGTCAACAAAAAACTTGGAATCCGCAAATATTCCGCTGTTCTGTACGTCTTCGTACAACGGCGAAAGGGTGGTTATATCAAAATATTCATTGACCATATAATTTTTTTCTGGTCTGATAACAGGAGCTTGTTCAGGATGCCTGGCCCCGATATTGTTTCCGGAAGAAATAGAGCCCGACAAGTACTATTGTTATCGGAAAAAGAGAAAAATAAAAGGCTTTTTCTCCTCCAAACCGGCCAAATATGTGTCCGGTGATGATGGAGCCTGTCGTGCCGCCCAAGGCTGAAAATACTATGATGAGTCCCGACATCAGTCCCTGCTGCTGCTTCGGGAGTCCGCTCAGTATCAGCGAGTTGATCGCAGGATAAATCGGCGCCAGGAAGAATCCTATCATCGGAAATATGAACGCTGCGAGCGGTGCATCGCCCCATCCGGTAGCCATTGCTCCGTTTACTCCCGCCGATAATGGTATGGCTGTAAATACCAGGGCCGCAGCCAGCAACAGGCACCCGTTCAGTACTACATACCAGTTCAGGCGCTTCATAACAAGCCCCGCCAGCGCCCGGCCAAGTGCCGTTCCTCCGGCCATGATGCTCGCCATCTGTATGCTCAGGGTGGTGGGTAACTGCAGCACTTTGCTGTTGAAGGTGGGTAGCCAGCTCATGATGCTCTGCTCAATCAGTACATAAAAGAATGCACACAGTATGAATACCAGCACGAGCGGTATCGCCAGAAGTCTGAACATGGCCGTTATATCCTGTAATCCGGCTTCTTTTTCGACCGGTTTTGCCTGCGATTCATCCAGCGGGGCTGTCAGCAACAGAAAAAATGCCGCCAGTGTGATGCCGCCAAGCAGCCAATAGACGTTCATCCAGTCGGTACTCGACGGATTGGTATCGTCGGCAAACGCACTGAAAATAAAATAGCCGGATAATACGCCCGTCATGAACACCGCCTCCACAAAGTTCATCAGACTGATGTGTTCCTTTTCGTCTTTGGTAATCAGGCCAATCGTACCGAAAACAGACATCTTGATCAGCGCAAACCCCGATCCGGCAGCAGCAAACAGCAGTTTGGTGGCCCAGAAAGACGGTACCAGCGGTATCATAAAGCATACCGCCGCCACAAATCCCAGTGATATAAGCATGGACCGTTTGTACCCGATTCGCGTGATGAACGATGAAAGCAGAAAGGACACCGCCGCTACACTCAGATCCTTGAAGGCCTCCAGTACCGAAGCCGAGCCCTCTGACACGCCGAAGTTGTTCTGTACCTGCAGAATGACCGTACCCACGCTGTTCAGCAGGATGGCAAACACGAAATAGTTGAGGAAAAGCGATGCTTTTATCTGCCAGTGACGCATAATCAGTTCAGTCTTTCTATGATACCCGCAATGCCCTGTCCGCCACCCACGCAGGCTGTCACCAGTCCGTAACGCTGGTTGCTCCGGCGCATTTCGTTGATAATCTGTATGGTCAGCTTCGCGCCCGTGCACCCGAGCGGGTGACCCAGTGCCACAGCGCCCCCGTTCACATTCACAATGTCGGGATTCAGGCATCCCTCCTTGATAACGGCCAGCGCCTGAGCTGCAAACGCCTCGTTCAGTTCCACAGCCTCTATCTGGTCGAGTTGCATACCCGCCTGCTTCAATGCCTTAGGTATGGCCGCACACGGACCAATGCCCATGTGTATCGGCTCTACACCGGCTACAGAACAGGCCGCAAGGCGCGCTATGGGCTGCAGACCCAGGTTTTTCACCATCTCTTCCGACATGACCAGCACGAAGGCCGCTCCGTCAGAGGTCTGTGACGAGTTGCCGGCCGTTACAATGCCGCCCTGGGCAAAGGCCGGTTTCAGTTTGGCCAGTCCCTCAACGCTGGTGTCGCGGCGTACGCCCTCGTCTGTGTCCACAGTATATGCCCGCTCCTGTCTCTTGTCGTTTTCAACCCATACCTCCGGGACGCTCACCGGAACGATCTCATTCCTGAATTTACCAGCATCTATCGCGGCAGCCGCACGCTGGTGACTGCGTACGCTGAAAGCATCCGCCTCTTCACGGGAAATACCCCATTTGGCGGCTACAGCCTCGGCTGTCAGACCCATACCTACCAGATAATCGGGGGTCTGTGAGGCAATATTGTAGTTGGGCGCCAGTTTGTAGCCCGTCATGGGTATGAGCGACATGCTCTCGGCGCCCCCCGCAATGAAGCAATGCCCCATTCCGGCCCTGATCTTGGCCACGGCAATACTGATGGTTTCCAGTCCGGAGGCACAATACCTGTTTACTATCATTCCCGGCGCATCCTTGCCCAACGCCCGGTTGGAGATGATACGGCCCATTTGCAGCCCCTGCTCTCCTTCCGGATTGGCACAGCCCACAATACAGTCGTCAACCAGTTTCGGATCAAGCTGAGGCACGCTGGCCACCAGATGACGTATCACATCCACTGCCAGATCGTCAGGACGATAAGACCTGAACCCGCCTTTTCCGGCTTTTGCCACCGCCGAGCGATACCCGGCTACAATATAAGCTTCCATAAATTGATGCAGTTTGATGGTGAAAGATACGGTATAACAGACAGGGCCTGCTTCCGTATCCGGCTGTAAATTTATCGGTATTTATGAAAAAATGTCTGTTAAGACTTATTTTACACGTAAAAGGGAACAGTTCCGGCGTTTTTTTGTTAGTTTGCACTGATTTCTTTTGTGAAAACACTCTTTTTCCTCTCACCGGCCTGTACAGGCCATTCGGGTAATACGTGAAACACCTGCTCTCTTATCTCAAAAAATTCTTCTGGCGATACCGCTGGAGATTCCTGCTCGGAACTGTTTTCGTCGGACTGGCCAACGCTTTCCGCGTGTGGCAACCCAAGGTAATCGGACAGGCACTCGATACAGTCATAGAACGCGTCCGGTTCTACAAGGAGCACGGCGGCATTGAAGCGCACCCCGAAGCCTTCTCGGAACTCGGCCGGCAGATTGCTCTCTTCGGAGCCGCCGTAATAGCTCTCGCCATCCTGATGGGACTCTTCATGTATTTCATGCGTCAGACGATCATTGTGATGAGCCGCCTAATCGAGTATGATATGAGAAAGGAGATTTTTGCTCACTACACCCGGCTCGATCTGGCTTTTTACAAGCGAAACAGCACCGGCGATATGATGTCGCGCGTCTCCGAGGATGTTTCCAAGGTGCGCATGTTCCTCGGACCTACCATACTGTACGGACTCGATCTGATTTTCCTGTTCATCCTCGCCATCTCTTCCATGGTCAGTGTGAGCCTGGAACTCACCCTGTGGTCGCTGCTCCCACTTCCATTCCTCAGCCTTTCCATCTACTGGGTCAGCTCGATTATCAACAAGCGCAGTGAAAAAATACAGCAGCAACTGGCCGTACTGACAAGCACAGCTCAGGAAGTTTACAGCGGCATACGCGTGGTGAAAAGTTATGTACAGGAAAAAGCCATGGGTCGCTGGTTCGCCGACCAGAGCGAAGAGTACCGCCGCCGCTCACTCGAGCTGATTCGGGTGGATGCTTTTTTCTTTCCGCTCATGTCGCTGCTCATCGGCGCCAGTATCATCATCACCGTATATGTTGGCGGCCTGTTGGTAATTGAAGGAAAACTGACTGCCGGGAATATTACGTCGTTCGTCATTTACATCAACATGCTGACCTGGCCGGTTACGGCTATCGGCTGGATTGCCTCCCTGACCCAGCAGGCGTCGGCCTCCCAGAAACGCATCAACGAGTTTCTGAAAACAGAGCCCGCCATACAGAACAGTAACTCTTCCGAAACGGCAGCACCCCTGCGCGGTAAAATTGAATTCAGAAATGTCTCCTTCACTTATCCGGATACGGGTATAAAAGCACTGGAAGGTATTTCGTTCACGCTCGAGCCCGGACAAAAAATGGCCATTATCGGCCGCACCGGCAGCGGAAAAACCACGCTGGCCGACCTGCTCGTGCGCATGTATGACGTGTCCGACGGACAGATTCTCATAGACGATCAGGAAATCGCTCGCCACGACCTGTACAACCTGCGCCGGCAAATCGGTTATGTCCCGCAGGATGTGTTCCTTTTTTCCGACACGGTTTTCGGAAATATCGCCTTCGGCCGCGAGGGCGTCACCAGAGAAGAAGCCGAGTTTTTCGCCAAAAGCGCCGCTGTCCACGACGATATCTCCGGACTTTCCGACGGATATGACACCATCGTGGGCGAAAGGGGCGTCACGCTCTCCGGCGGACAAAAGCAGCGGGTCAGCATCGCCCGCGCCTTCGCCAAACACCCCAATATCATTCTCCTCGACGACTGCCTCTACATGCAAACAGCACTGGCCAACAAAACAGCCATCATCATCACCCACCGGATCTATTCCATGCTTCAGTTCGATAAAATCATTGTCCTCGAAGACCACCGCATCGTCCAGTCCGGCACCCATGATGAACTGCTCGCGCAGGGCGGATACTACGCCGAGCTGTGGGAAAAGCAGCGGCTGATGGAGGAGGAATAGGGGGCAATTCCGACTGCAAGGAGGAAACCCACACCGCCCATAAAACAGCCCTGTAAGGGCGAAATACACTAACGGTGGGGTACAGCCCCTCGACACTAATGGGCCACTCGACACGAACGAAAGGCTACACCTACTCGAAATGCCACGCTCCAAACCCGAACCCTTCACACATTATTCGGGCGTAAACCCCGTAGTGTGATTCCGGTATTCGTTCTCCGCGTTCGAGGGGTTACACCCCCACTAATTTATTTCGCCCCTTCAGGGCTGGCGTCGCATTATTCTCGGTACGCCAGCGTCTTTCACCGACACCATCCGCACGGCCGCAATCAGGGCAATTCTTTCATTCTGTAAATCAAGGTTCAGACAATGGAGCCACTCCGGTGTCTTGCAACAGAAATGTTCCCCTTCGCTCTTGCTATTCTCAAAAAAAGACGGTATATTTGAAGAGAATTCATCTCAACTCACCTAAAAATCCCTTTCAATGCCCAAAAGAAAACACCCGCGGAAACACCTTCCGCGCCAGATGCATGACAAATATGCACGTTAGCGTGTCGGAAGAATTCAAAACAAAATACTATAACAGCATGAATTACGAACCAAAAACACCGGAAGAGCGTCGTTTTCGGGATTTCTTTAAAAAAGAATTCCTCCCCATGATACGACAAGAAAAATGGCGAAAAATGAGCCGTTTTTGACTCGGCGAGAGAATCCTGAACAAGCTCGTAGAATTACCCCCAAAAACACTCTCTGAATCGCGATTCAACTCCGGAGGAGCGGCATGTTAATAGCAAAACGCACCCACAAAGCACACAAAGCCCCGGAGGAGTGAAACCGTCTGTGCAGGAAACATAGAAGACCGGAGTCATTCCCTGACACCTCCCGAACCTACAATCATGGTAATCCTTTACCAGCAAATCAAGAGTCAGACAATAAAGACGCAACGGTAAAATGAAAAAACACCCGGAACGGCCGGAGTGGCTATCCCGCTCACCCTACTGGTACCGGGTGCTGTAAAAATTTGCCACCCGCCAAAAGGACGGGCAGTCGGGGTCATGCATCTGTTCAGCAGCAGCCATCCGGCTTTACTTATGAGCTACGGGACGAGAACCAGGCGGAAGCCAATGTTGTTGTTGCGGTTGTTCGGATTATTCCTGTTCCGATTCGCTACCCGGCAGTTCTCCGGGTTGTTGTTCCAACTGCCGCCGCGGAGAACACGGTTCGAGCCCTCGATACACGCATCAGCGTACTTGGTGAATGCTGTCAATGGTGTCGCATGATTATGAAATTCTTCCTGACTCCAGAGACCCGTCTCGAGCCACAAATGATACTTCTTTATTTTTTGCCGATACCTGCGGCGACTCCGCCAGGCCAGATGCACTGTATCAGGATACAAAACGTACCCCAGAAAAGGCAACCCGGCAATATTTTTGTTCAGACAAAATGGCTTCAGCTCCTGTTTCAGTTTTTCGGAAATGTAATCCTGCAACCGAAGCCCCGCCTGTAAAAGTACGCGTTTGTCATTATGCCACAAAACCATATCGTCCATGTACCGGACATATGCCGGAACCCGGAGTGGTTCTCTGACATAATAATCGGCTGGTGACAAATAATGATTCGCCAGATACTGACTCGTCAGATTGCCAATCGGGACGCCACGCCCCGGCTCCACCTCGTAACTGTCAAGTATCCTGTCAAATAAACGAAGCAAGGTATAGTCTTTGAACATACGACCAAGCTGGCTGCGTACAACGCCATGGCTGATACTGTCAAAATATTTGCGCACATCCAGTTTCAGAAAATAATCATACCTGCGATTGAACTGTCGAGCCCGGTCAAGGGCGGAATAGGTACCTTTACCGGGACGGCTCGCATAACTGTCGGATATCTGATGCCGCTCAAAATACGTGTGACATATATTCATGACAGCATGATGTAGCACCCGCTGCGGAAACGGTGCCGCACATATCTGACGTTTCTTGGGGTCGTAAACCGTGAAATATTGATAATCTCCTGTTTCTGCGTCTCCAGTCAATATCTGATCCTGTAACAAACGAAGATTTGTGTGCAGATTACGGCCATACTCCAGAACCTTGTCCCCGAACAGCTTGCCCCGCTTTGCCTTGTACCAGGCCAGATAAAGATTGAATATATCCGCAATGGACTCAGTCAGATTGCCCGCTCGCTCCATATATCTGACGCTGAAGCACCAGTAAGCACCGTCAGGACTGCCAACAAAGTTTTCATTGATATTCAAGATCTTGTTACCCCGAAGAAATGTGTTCATTTCCTGAAGCGCACTGCCGTTGTCGCCAACAGATATGGTGAAGAGTTTGATCTGCATACTGATTCATTTTTAAAGCTTGTACATCTTTGAAAATTTTCGACCGGCTTCGCCGGTTTGAATCCCCCCATTACCGTTCGCGGCAGGAGAGAAACGCACAGGGGCTCCGTCCCTCCGCCCCTCGCTCGTTTCTCTCCACCGCTCTCTTCAGCTCATAAGTAAAGCCGGAAAGGGCAGCAGACTGACTACGGGACGAGAACCAGGCGGATGCCAATGTCGTAGAGGCGGTTGTACGGATAAAACCCGTTCCGAAACGCTACCCGGCAGTCCCCCGGGTCGTCGGACCAACTGCCGCCGCGGAGAACACGGTTCGAGCCATTTTCAGCACCAACAGGATTTTCCTGTGGTTCCGATTTATAACCCCTGTGCCAGTCCCAACACCACTCCCATACATTGCCAGTCATATCGTACAATCCAAGTTCATTCGCCACTTTCTTACCAACAGGATGCGTACGACCTCCACTGTTCGCATAATACCACCCAACAGAATCCAGGTCATTACTGCCAGCGTAAATTCTTCCTTTACTTTTATTACCGCCACGAGCAGCATACTCCCACTCAGACTCAGTCGGTAAACGATAACCACTACCACTTTGCATGGTGTAACCCTCTAAGTCATTTCCAATAATCACCCGGCGCTTGCCCAGACGTTCACTCAACCAGTTAGCATACTCTACTGCTTCATACCAACTAACATACACAACAGGGTGATCACCGCTATTCGGCCACGCAATATAATCTCGGATATCACGACCCGATAACGCACAATACAACCCAAACTGATATACCGTAACTTCCGTCTCCGACATACTGTACGACGACAACGTCACTCGATGTACAGGGCGTTCGTCATCAGAGGAAAGGGTATCCGACTCCGGACTACCCATACTAAACGTGCCGCCGGGTATGTTAATCATCTTCGGATAATAACGATCGTGAAGAAACTCATATTGCTTCAAATCAAGCTCTCGCATCGCACGATGCAAGGAAACCGTATCCGCTGTCGTAGCTGTCAGCCGAACACCACGTAACTGAAAAGCACTATCCAGCAAACCAAAAGACTTCTCCAAAGAACCTGTCTCGCAGTACCAGTACGATAACTCGAAATACAACGCAACCACAGACGCTGACTGAGTGCCTTTCTCAACTGCAAAACGAGCAGCTATCAGTGCACTGTCATGACGCATGTTCAATATATGGTTTCTCGATATCCGTATGTATCCTTCTTCAATTCCTCCTTCACTCATAAGGCTGTCTGATGACGACAGTAGCGATATCGCCATGCCACCGTATCCATCTTTGTTCAACAAAATGTCTATATTATTAAGACATGCTTCCTCTATATCTCCCTTCAAAATCCCTAAACTCCCCGCCGACTTGATCTTCTCAAAAGACTCCTGATAACGGCGGTCGTGCATATTCTCCCGGGCGTTCTTTAACAAACTTCGTACAATTGCCTCATTTGACTGCTTCAAGGACGCCAGATTCCGCTTCGCTTCGTCCTCCGCAGCCCGAGCCAATTCCGTCGCCTTCTGTGCTTCTGCATAGTTATACTCCGCCCGCTTCCGCTGCTCCTCCGTCGCATTCTTCTCCTTCTTTACTTGTTCCAGCGCAACAAGCGCACGAGCCTCTTCTCTTTTCGCAATACCAAGGTTTATCTCCGCTTCTCTTGACTTTTGCTCCGCCAGCTGCTTCTGCTCAAAAGCCAACACAGCACTGCTGTCAGCCTTCAGCTTTTCTATACGGGCTATATCACGCTGCTCAGACGCCACCAGGGCACTGCTGTCCGCCCTGACGCTTTGTTTTTTGTACTCGGCTTCTGCCGCCAGTGCACTGCTTTTCTGCCTGTCCGCATATACCGCCAGCAAAACAGCCACCACCGCCAGCAATCCCGCTCCACGGGCAAACAGCGTCGCCCGGCGGCGGGCCTCTTCGGCCTGCACAAGGGCTTCCTGGGCTCTTTGCTTCTCTGCTTCCGCCTCCTGACGCAACGAGGCTTCTTTCTTCGCCTGCTCCTCGGCCTCGCGCAGGCGCTTTTCCCGCTCCGCTTCAATACGGGCAGACTCCTCCTTCCAGTGCCGCTCAGACGCTCGGGCAAGGGCATCAAGCGCAGGCGGCAACGCGCGATACTGCTGATAGGCTTGTATCAAATTCAGGTCATCTGAAGAGAGGTATTCGCCTTTCTTCTCTTCCATCACGCGGTATATCTCGGCGGCCTTCTCCCGCTTGGCCATGTCATCGGTGATGTTGCGACCAACCACGAGGGCCAGCATATCGTGGCTCAGCTCGTACAGGGTCTGTTCGCCCGAGCGTATTTTGCGCAATATCCGCCTCTTCTCCAGTTCTTCCAGCAAATCCGGCAGGGGTGCTGTCAGTTTCACTTCCTTTTCAGCGAGATCGTGCGCCAGCTCTGCTTCGCTCAGTTGCAGTTTGGTGCGCCGCCCGGTAATCATCGCAGCCAGGGTCTCAAGGGGCGCATTGTCCCCGAAAGGTTTGCGCAACGACTCCAGCTGGTCTTTCAAAAAACTGTCGAGCACGCCCTCCAGGCTGTCGCTCTCGCGCACCAGCGAGCGCTCGAGTACGGGTAGTGAAGCAGCTCCTTTCTGTTCATCGCAGGCACGCCCCCACAACTCGCTCAGGAATACCTGTACGTGCGTGAGCTCTATCTCCCGGTTTTTGTCGGGCAGCTTCCCGAGCATGCTTTCGGCCAGCGCTGCGCTCTCGGGCGAATTGAACTGATCCCGGTACCCCGGAGAATCGAGGGTTTCGCGGATTACCTCCCGAACGCCGTCCCGGTTCATCTTTTCCAGCCTGAAACGGTTTCTGAATATACCCGGACACAGAGGCTCGAACTCCGACAGGTGCCCGATGAATTCCTCCCGCATGACCAGCAGTACGCGACAGGGTGTACGGTAGCGTATCAGCTTGTCCAGCAGGGTGAAAAATTCCCGCTTTTCTGCTTCCTCGCCCGAAATGAGCAGCTCTTCAAACTGGTCGAACAACAGATAAACAGGCTGATAGTATTCCTCGAACAGTCGCTCTGCCGCCTTGCTGAAATCAATTTCGGGATCCTCCGGAAGACCCGTTTCCGGGTTCAGGAGTATCTTGTCGTACAGCTTGTCGTTAATGGTTCGGTAAACAGAGGCTGTGAGGTTTTTCTCCCGTCGAATAGTGAGCGCATACCAGTCGGCATCAGAGAACCGGTTCCGGAGACCACACTCGATCAGACTCGTTTTGCCCGCACCGGACGGTCCGTAAACCAGCAGGTGCTTGACCCCGCTGAGTGCCTCGTACAAAGCACCGGTCTCTTTTTCCCGACCGAAAAAGATGGCCTCGTCGTCCTTGTCATAGGAATCGAGAAACTTGAAAGGAGATGCTGTGTTCATACGCCCGGTCTTTTGAAGGGTTTGAAGGCATTAACGATGTATTCGTACAGCTCATCGAGCAGGGGAGCGTTTTCGTTGGTGACTCTCACCTGCATAAAGTTGTTCGATTTTCCGGCGTCATACCCCCGGATACTTAGCTCGTTGTTGTAATGCGCATACCGGTAGGCCCCCGAAACATCACGGCCGGTGAAATAGTACAATTCGGGGGTCTGTTTTATATTTTCGAGCATCACGCTCTTGTCGGCAAGCAGGGGCGAGAGCGAAAGTATGTCATTTTTACCGAGGAGGGCGTTCTGTATGTTATTGCCCCGCACCAGCAGTACACTCTGGTTAAAGGTGTAATTATTTTGCACGTACTGGTTTTGCCAGTTTCCGGTGTCGCCGCTGTAAACGCCGTGCAATTCGCCGAAGGTGTGCCGGTACTTCGATTCCTCCCGGCCCATACCTGCCCTGTACATCAGGTTGATGTCCTTCACACTGATCAGTCTGTATTTCGACAGGAAGGATATTGTCCGCACCCAGTACACGAGTGCCGTAAGGTACTGATCGAGCAGACCGCCTATATCGGCATCCTCCGGTATGTCGCCCGCGATCAGTCTGCGCCGATGGATATCCATGAAACTCACTACCCCCGACAGGTCGTCATCGGGATCGGAGAGTATGTCAACAATCCGGGCAATTTCCGGCATAAACCCCTTGCCATCGGGCAGGGCGGCCGTGGTTTCCCGCAGCAGGGCGAAATAATCAAATGTCATGTATTCGTCGCCCCGCATCTGGAGGAACTGACTGAACGCGGTCATGTTTTCGTATTTCCGGCCCGATTCCAGCAGTTGAGCGGCCTGAATACAGCACAGGTAGCGCATCGAACTTTGAAACGCCTCCGCCATGAACGAAAGGCGGCGCGCATCGGTTTTAACGCCAACCCCCGTACACAACTTGATGAGGAAAGTCTGTACGAGCCACCCGTAGTGCTGAAATACCTCGGCGGCTGTTTCACCCACCACGGCACCCTGTCTCAGCAGTTCATTGCGCAGGTTTTTCACCCACAGCCCCCTGCTGTTGTGCAGCGCCTGTCCGGGCTCGTCGCCCGCGTTCCGCACGAGATTATTGTACAATTCATCGGGCAGGAAATACCCCTTGTTTTCCAGCAGGTCGAGCTGGGTCCGGAACTGCAGCTTCAGGTCACTCGTTTCGGAGAATTGGTTGTAGTAGTGTTTGATATCTTCCAGCCTGCGCCGGAACTGGAGCAGCCCGGCGGCTTCCTCGTCCGTTCCGGCAGCTTCCTCCAGCTCCCCGGCTTTTCCCTTGAAGTAGGTATATATAAGCGGCCTTCCGTGGGCAACTGCGTCAATGTAGTTCTCCCAGTGCACAACATGCAGCACCGTTTTTTTAACTTCCTGATGGATATCATTTTGTGTACCCACGTACAACCGGAATTCGTCGCGTTCGGCTTTCAGCTCGGAAGAGGATGCGAGAAATATGTTTATCGTCTGCATAGGTAGCTGGCGTAAGATAAAACCGGTGGCATCGCCATTTTTCCGGTATTTATAGTGGAAAACTAACGAGATAAAATACGGATATCGGGGATTTATGCAAAGGTACAAATTTCAGGCCAAACTCACGCCAACGTAGCCGTAAAGCCGCGGCTTCAGCCGTGGGATGCGTCAGGCCGTGGGTCATGTCCTCCCACCACCACCACAATCTCTCCCTTCACTTCTTTCTTCGTAAAGTGTGCTTTTAGCTCCTCCAGACTCATCGTCACCACTTCTTCGTGAAGTTTGCTGAGCTCGCGGGCCACACAGGCCTGGCGCCCGGCCCCGCAGTGGACAATCAGTTCGTCCAGGCATTTGAGCAACCGGAAGGGTGATTCGTAGAGGACAAAAGTGTGCTGGAGTGCCGACAGGTACTTCAGGCGGGTCTGGCGACCCTTTTTGTGGGGCAGGAATCCCTCGAAATGAAAAGTGTCGCAAGGCAGTCCGCTGGCTACCAGCGCCGGAACGAACGCAGTGGCACCCGGGAGGCACTCCACTTTCACGCCTTTTCTGTGGCAGGCCCGGGAAAGTAAAAACCCCGGGTCGCTGATACCGGGTGTTCCGGCATCAGATATGAGCGCCATGGTGGCACCAGCCGCCAGCTCCTCTACCACGCGCTCCACCACAGCGTGCTCGTTGTGCGCGTGAAATGAACGAAGGGGCGTGGTAATACCGTAATGATCAAACAGCCGCTTGCTGGTACGGGTGTCTTCCGCCAGCACCACAGATACCTCCTTCAGGATGCGCAACGCCCGGAGCGTGATATCCTCGAGGTTGCCTATGGGCGTGGGGATGATGTACAGCATGGATCAGTGCGACTGTATGGAGTACGTGTAGGTCTCCATAATCAGGTTGGCCAGCAGTTTGCGACAGGCGGTATCCACTTTTTCGCGGGCCTCGGCTTCCGTGGCAGCTTCCAGTGTCATGGTAACGTGCCTGCCTATGCGCACATCGTGTATGCCGCTCAGATCGAGGTGCTTGACGTTGTTAACCACGGCTTTTCCCTGTGGATCAAGCAGCTCACGGTGTGGCATGATATCAATTTCAGCGATGAATTTCATCTTGTAAGGTTGATTTTATGTCCAAAACACAGAAAGCAGGATGTACAAAACGATGATCGCTGTGAGTGCCAGTTCTTTCAACAGCAAAAACAGGATAACAAACAGCAAAATGAATGCCGCATTGACGGCATTGCTCTTCCAGTCTGTACTCTTTATTTTCATCCCGAACATGGGTATTTCACTGATCAGCAGCGCACAAAGCACAACAACAAGCAGGTACAGCATCCACGGATTGCCCGAAATGATACCCGCCATACCAAACCGGTCGTGATGCACCGAGAGGGCCAGTCCGAGTACCAGCACGGTGCTTGCCGGCGTACTCAGGCCCAGGAAATAATGCGTTTGCCGCGTGTCAAGGTTGAATTTGCCCAGCCTGAGTCCGGAAAACGCCGACAACACAAAGGCGGGCAGTGCCGCTGTCACGACGCCCGTTTCCCCGACTCCGCTACCGCTCAGCATCTGATAAATCATTGCCCCGGGTACTACCCCGAAACTGACCACATCTGCCAGCGAATCCAGTTCCTTGCCCAGCGGCGAACTTACTTTCAATGCCCGTGCCGCCATACCGTCGAGGTAGTCGAACACAAAACTGGCTGCTGTGAACCACGCGGCAGTTTCCGGCTGCCAGTACAGGGTGTACAGCAGCGCGCAGCAACCGCAGAAGAGGTTGGCCAGTGTGAGTGCATTGGGTAGTTGACGCATTATATATGGTGTCTTACTGTTTGTCGGCTACCACGCGGATACCCAGTTCTTCCAGTTGCGACAGTTTGATCGAATCCGGTGCGTCAATCATCATATCGCGTCCCTGGTTGTTCTTGGGGAAGGCGATGAAGTCGCGGATGGAGTTGGCGCCGTTCATCACGGCATTCAGGCGGTCGAAACCGAAGGCAATACCTCCGTGCGGCGGCGCTCCGAACTCGAAGGCGCCGAGCAGGAATCCAAACTGTGCCTCCGCTTCCTCCGGAGTGAAGCCCAGCAGCCTGAAGTTGCGGGCCTGCAGATCGCGGTCGTGAATACGTATGGAGCCACCACCGATTTCAACACCGTTCAGCACAAGGTCGTACGCGTCGGCGCGCATGGACTTGAGCAGGGTGTGGTCGTGGCTCTCCATTTTCACAATATCGTCGGGTTTGGGCGAAGTGAACGGGTGGTGCATGGCGAAGAAGCGATTGGCCTCTTCGTCCCACTCGAGCAGGGGGAAATCAACCACCCACAGCGGACAGAATTTCTGCGGATCGCGCAGACCGAGCCGCGAACCCATCTCCAGACGGAGTTCGCAGAGTTGCTTGCGGGTTTTTTCGTCTTCACCGCAGAGAATCAGCAGCATGTCGCCGGGTTTGGCGCCGGCTCTTTCGAGCCATACCTGCTGCTCTTCGGCGGAGTAAAACTTGTCAACCGATGATTTGACTGATCCATCGGCCTCGAATTTCACATAAACCAGTCCTTTGGCACCTATTTGCGGACGTTTTATCCACTCGGTCAGTTCATCAATCTGTTTGCGGGAATATTCGGCACAGCCGGCTGCATTAATAGCAATAACGGATTCAGCGCTGTCAAACACCACAAAACCCTTTCCTTTGGCCACATCGGTCAGGTCGCAGAACTCCATGCCGAAGCGGGTATCGGGCTTGTCGGAACCGTAGCGGAGCATGGCCTCGTCGTAAGTCATGCGCGGGAAGTCGGACAGTTCGATACCGAGTGCCGAACGGAACAGGTGTTTGGTGAGTCCTTCGAACATATTCAGGATATCTTCCTGGTGTACAAAAGACATTTCACAGTCAATCTGCGTGAACTCCGGCTGTCGGTCGGCGCGCAAATCCTCGTCGCGGAAGCATTTCACAATCTGGAAATACTTGTCGAAACCAGCCACCATGAGGATTTGTTTGAACGTCTGCGGCGATTGCGGCAGCGCATAAAACTGTCCTTTATTCATGCGGCTCGGCACCACGAAATCACGGGCGCCTTCCGGAGTACTTTTGATCAGGTTCGGCGTTTCCACCTCGATGAATCCCTGCTCGGCCAGGTATTTCCGGGTTTCAATCGCGAGATTGGAACGGAAAATCAGGTTTTTCTGCACGGCGTTTCTGCGCAGATCGAGGTAGCGATACTTCATCCGAAGGTCATCGCCGCCGTCGGTATCATCCTGGATAGTGAAGGGCGGTGTTTTGGAGGCCAATAACAGTTCCGGTGGCTTGCAGCACAAATTCGCGGCCGACGGAGCGGGCAATTTCAAACAGTTCGGGTGCCGTATAGTTCTCGTCGAAAACCAGCTGGGTGATGCCGTAGCGGTCGCGGAGGTCAATCCACAGCAGCGCGCCTTTGTCGCGTATGGTGGCGGCCCACCCGCTGAGTGTGACTTCCTGATTGAGGTTGGCGAGGCGGAGTTCTCCGCAGTTATGTGAACGGTACATAATTAAAGGTGTGTAAAGAGCGGCAAAGGTACCATGATTCCTCCGATTATTTGTTCAAGAATGAAAGTCATCGAAAACCAGTGCCCG
Source organism: Saprospiraceae bacterium (assembly GCA_021298575.1). Taxonomy (GTDB): domain Bacteria; phylum Bacteroidota; class Bacteroidia; order Chitinophagales; family Saprospiraceae; genus M3007. The sequence continues at coordinate 69,200 of JAJTFM010000016.1, forward strand.
GCCCGGCGACTGCTCCCCGCGCACCATCTTTTGTATGGCAAAGGCGGATTGATTCTTACCCCCCGGCCCTCAAGTGTTTTTTCTCCAAATCGGGCACGAATTTTGTGGTTGATTTTACAGGATATCAAGTTAAAACAATTTTTCCAGACCGGATAGTGCGTTTTTTACATACATAAAGCCCGATTTCATCCGATTTAAATATCTTTCAAGTATTATATCATTCATTATGAGCCATTTACAGGCCAATATTTTTTGTTTTAAAAGATGCCAACATGCCAATTTTATTCAATTCGTAAATACAACAAAATCAACATATTAACTTATTCAAAATGTGGATATCCTGTGTGGATAAGTGCTCTGGTTTCCACAGTTATCAACATCGGAACACCAGCACACCCGAACAATTCCGCCAGCCTGTTAACAACCACCGCTTTACAAACACTTATTCACATTCGCTGTTCTTGTGAAAAGACAAACAGCCGTTTTGCCAATAGTTATCCACGTCGGTGTGCATAAACCTCTAACTCATTGATCAGGCGGGGAATTCTCCGGGGGATAATATGTGGATAAAACGGGTAACTTGTCTGAGTAAACGGTTGCTGCTGTTGAGTTACAGGGTTTTCCACAAATCCACAGCCCTGATGATGGCCGCAGGCCTTTAATTTTTAAACTATCTAAAATTCATTGAACAAAGGTTGCTTGTGGGGAAACTTCAAAACCGGATGCACTACTTTTGTTTCAAAAAAAAGAACATGTCCTCTCGTACTTTCGCATGGGCTCTGCCCGACCGGATTCCGGGTATTGTAAAAATATGGCTCGTTACCGGCCTCGTCATGATTTTTATGCAAATAGTTATCGGCGGCGTTACCAGGCTCACCGGAAGCGGATTGAGTATTACCCGCTGGGAAATCGTGACAGGCGCTATTCCTCCGCTCAACGATGCCGACTGGGTATCCGAGTTTGAACTGTACCGGCAAACACCGCAATACCACAAAATCAACAAGGGTATGTCGCTGGATGAGTTTAAATTCATTTACTTCTGGGAGTATTTCCACAGGCTATGGGCCAGGCTCATGTTTTTCGTTTTTATCATTCCTTTCCCGATCTTTCTCTGGCGGGGTATGCTCACCCGGGAACTACGGAACTGGCTGATTGCTGTCGTGCTGCTTGCCGGACTCGAGGGTTTCTTCGGCTGGATTATGGTAGCAAGCGGTTTGCGCGAACGGCCATGGGTGAATGCCTACAACCTTACGCTGCATTTGTGTATGGGGGTAATCATTTTTTGCACCCTGCTCTGGACTGCTTTCATCGCCTTCAGGCCCGGTCCGAGGGTACTCGGAGTACCTTCCGGAAATAAATTATCGGGTATTATGCTCGGTATTGCTTTTTTTCAGATTGCCCTCGGAGCCATGATGTCGGGTGCAAAAGCCGGGCTTTTTTATCCCACCTGGCCCGATATGCGGGGTGAATATTTACCTGCCTTGCTGCTGGATCCAGGACACTGGCAATTGAGCAGTTTCCTGGAATATGATACCAATCCGTTCATGCCGGCACTCATTCAGTTTCTGCACAGAAATACGGCTTACATACTGACAATCATTGTTTTGTGGTTTTCATGGAAGGGGTTGAGAACCCCCGGAGCATCTGCCGACAGAGGCTTCTGGTCACTCCTGCTCGGATTGCTCGCTGTTCAGATAACGCTTGGTGTTGTCACACTTGTTAATTGTATCGGTTCCGTACCTGTTGACCTCGGGGTTTACCATCAGGCATGTGCCGTTTTACTAATCGGAGTGATACTTTGGTCATTTTACCGAACAAGTGAAAGAGCAAAGTCTGTGTGATTATGAAAGGGTTTTCCTACTTTTGCCCATTCACTCGAACCATCACTCATGGATTTACACATCAAAGAAGAACATGGGTTCCGATATATAGAATCGGGAGGTAGCGGAGAAACCCTCATGCTTCTTCACGGCCTTTTCGGAGCACTCAGCAATTTTCAGGGAATTATCGGGAAATTCGCTGACAAGTACAATGTAGTCGTGCCAATTCTGCCCATTTACGATCTGCCTATTTTTCAGGTCTCGGTGAGCGGACTGGTGGATGCAGTCTCCAGGTTCGTAGAGTTTAAAGGCTACGAAAAGGTCAATGTACTGGGTAACTCGCTTGGTGGACATATCGCGATCCTCTTCACCATTGCACACCCGGAAAAAGTTTCATCGCTTATACTGACAGGCAGTTCGGGTCTCTTCGAGAGCGCCTTCGGCAGTGCCTTTCCCAAACGGGGCGACTACGAATATATAAAAAACAAGACGGCTGAAACATTCTATGATCCTGCCGTGGCTTCCAAAGAACTGGTGGATGAAGTCTTTTCTATTGTAAATGACAGAGGAAAGGCTATCAGGGTAGTAGCAACAGCCAAGACAGCTGTACGCCACAACGTGGGCGACAAGCTTTATCAGATCAAGGCACCAACGCTGCTGGTATGGGGAAAACAGGATACCATAACGCCACCCTTCGTTGCCGAAAAATTCCATGACCTGATAGAAAATTCGCAGTTGTTTTTTCTCGATCAGTGCGGACACGCTCCCATGATGGAGAAACCGGATGATTTCAATAACATTCTCGAAAAATTCCTCAACGAAGTAACTGCCGAGAAATCAGTTTCCTGATTTGTGCAACCATTCTATTGTAATAGGCCCTGCCCACGCTGCTCCGGCAACGTGGGCATTTTTATAAACCGGATTTCATCATGAAAAATATTGTTTTTTTCCTCTCTCTCTTCCTGATTTCATGTTCACAGACTGAAAAAACACACGCCGATCTCATCCTGAAAAACGGCCGATTCTTCACAGCAGATGAAAATTACCAGCAGATTACAGCCGTTGCCGTTTCTGCCGATACTATCCTTGCCCTGGGTAGTGACAACGATATTCTCAAATATGCAGACGATAATACCCGGATTATTGATCTCGATGGGGCCTTCGCCATGCCGGGCTTCATCGAAGGGCATGGTCACTTCCTGAGTCTGGGAGAAAGTATTCAGAATTTAAATCTTTTGCACACTACAAGCTGGCAGCAAGTAGTAGAAATGGTTGAATCAAAAGTACAATCAGCACAACCCGGCGAATGGATAGAAGGAAGGGGCTGGCATCAGGAAAAATGGAATCAGGATCCTGGCATCACTGTGAACGGCTATCCTTATCACGATGCACTGAGTGCAGTGACGTCAGATAACCCGGTAGTACTGTACCATGCCAGTGGTCACGGTCTCATCGCAAATGCTGCCGCTATGAAACTGGCCGGTATCTCCAGAGAAACTCCCGATCCTTCAGGTGGTCGTATTGTGCGTGATGTAAAAGGAAATGCCATCGGTGTTTTTGAGGAAAATGCAATGGCTCTTATAGACAAACCCTATTCTGAATGGAAAAACAGGCGCCCTGAAAGCGAAAGACAAGCAGATTTGATTAAAACAGCAACTATTGCAGCCGAAAAATGCCTCAGCCTCGGTATCACGTCTTTCCAGGATGCCGCCAGCAGTTTGTGGGAACTCCGGCAACTGAGAACTATGGCTGAATCAGGAAAATTGTCTGTAAGACTTTGGGCCATGATTTTTCAACCCTCGAAAAACGAATTTCCTGAACTGAAAAACTATCCGCAAATAGGAATTGCCAGCGGGCATTTCACCTGTCGCGCGGTGAAGGCTTACTTCGATGGTGCACTCGGATCGTATGGCGCATGGCTCCTGAATGAATACAGCGACAAACCCGGATTTACCGGACAAAATACCACTCCAACTGATACCATCAGAATGCTCGCCAAAGCCTGTCTGGATAATAACCTCCAGCTGTGTGTACACGCTATCGGCGATCGGGCAAACAGGGAAGTACTCGATATTTACGAAAGTACATTCAATACTACAGGTAAAAAAGGCGACCGCTGGAGAATTGAACATGCCCAGCATATTGATACGGCCGATATCCCGCGTTTCGGTCGTTTGGGAGTAATCGCCGCGATGCAGGCAATTCACTGTACCAGCGATGCACCCTTTGTCGTAAAGCGACTCGGCGAACATCGCGCGCGAACAGGTGCCTACGCATGGAGAAGTCTGCTCGATTCCGGCGCACGTATTGCCAACGGAACAGATACGCCGGTAGAGGAGGCAGATCCGTTACCATGCCTGTATGCTTCCATCACCCGTAAAAGAACAGATACCGGACTCGAATTTTATCCTGAACAATCCATGACCAGAAAGGAAGCCCTGCTTTCATACACACTTTGGAACGCTTACGCCGCATTCGAGGAAAATGAAAAAGGGTCTCTGACCCCAGGCAAACTTGCAGACATAGTTGTTCTGTCGGAAAATCTGCTCGAATGTACACCTGAAACCCTTCTGAAGGCCGAAGTTCTGAAAACAATAGTGGGGGGCAAAGTAGTTTTCCAGCGCTGATTTGTATAAAATTGCTTTTATTAAGAAATTATTTGAAAATTTCAATGCAGATTAAAAGTAAAATCTACCTTTGTAGGCGACTGTTTAAAAAAATTCACTAACCAAACTTAATTGTAAAGTGGAATACGGGTACTTTAAAAAGCGAGATGGAAACTTCCGCGACCGGAATGACCGAAACGATCGGGGTGACAGAAATGACCGGAATGACCGAAACGACCGCGATCGCGGATCAAATAGTGGTGGCGGCTATGGCGACCGGGGCGGCTTCCGTGACCGCGGTAACAATAGCGGCGGTGGCTATGGTGGCGGCGGCGGCGGTTTTCAGCGCGGCGGCGGTGGCGGTGGCTTCCGCGACCGCGGTAACAACTTTGGCGACAGAGATAATCGCCGTTTCGATCGCGACCGCGAACGGGGCGATGCTGAAGAAAGTGTATTTTCCAAAAAAGTACGCGCTGGCAAGCGCCGCACGTACTTCCTTGATGTACGCAAAACAAAAGGTGAAGACTTTTTTATCACCATCACAGAAAGTACTAAAAGAGAAGATGGATTCGGATACCGTCGTCATAAAATCTTTTTGTACAAGGAAGATTTCAACCGATTTGTCGCTTCTCTAAATGAAGTGGTTGATCATGTTAAAAATGACCTGATGCCAGACTTCGACTACGAGGAATTCGATCGCCGTCAGGCCGAATGGGAAAGTCAGAACCGCGATGAAGAAGAAGAAGAAGACCGCCAGGATGACAGCAAAAATGTCAAAAATGATGCGGAAGATGATGTAAACTGGTGAACTTGAACCACCAGCAATAAACAGCAGATGACGGAGCTGAAATGCAGGTTGTAACGCTTGATACACCCGTGTTTCAGCTCTTTTTTGTAATAATAAGTAAAATCACCTAATTATAGCAAATTAATCAATAAAATCAATCCTTTACTGGTTTATCTTTGCAAATCTTTCGCCCAAACGCATTTAATATCGGTTCATGGATCAGTTAAAACAATTATTCTACGAGAAATCCCAGCAAACAGCCAACGAAGTAAAAGAACTTCTGAAGGTACACGGAAACACCAGGGTTGACGATGTAAATTTGGATCAGGTGTACGGCGGTATGCGCGACATCACCTGTATGATCTGGGAACCTTCACTCCTCGACTCTGAAGAAGGAATCAGATTCCGCGGGTACTCTATCCCCGAACTCAGAGAAAAACTTCCTCACGCTCCCAATAGTAAGGAACCACTGCCAGAAGGACTGTTCTGGCTGATGCTGGTCGGTGAAATTCCTACCGGAGAACAGGTAAAATGGATTACCGATAACTGGGTGCAACGCTCCAATATCCCCGACTACGTATTCCGCACCATAGACGCGCTGCCCGTTGATACGCACCCCATGACTCAATTCTCTGTGGGCATTCTGGCAATGCAGAAAACTTCTGTTTTCGCTCAGAAATACGCAGCCGGTATGAAAAAATCGGATTACTGGGATGCTACCTATGAAGATTCAATGAATCTCATAGCTCGCCTCCCTCGTATTGCAGCGTACATTTTCCGTCGTATTTACCACAACAACGACCATGTACTGCCCGATATATCGCTCGACTGGGGCGGTAACTTCGCACACATGCTCGGTTATAACGATCAGGGATTCAGGGAGTATATCCGACTGTTCCTCACTATTCACGCCGATCACGAAGGTGGAAATGCATCAGCACACACAACGCACCTCGTCGGTTCAACGCTCAGCGACCCTTACTTGTCATTCAGCGCAGCAATGAATGCACTGGCCGGACCGCTCCACGGACTGGCTAATCAGGAGGTTATCCGCTGGATCCAGAAAATGGTGGAAACTATCGGAACATCGAAACCAACCAAAGATCAGATTGCAACTTATGTGAAAAGCACGCTGGACAGCGGAAGGGTTGTTCCGGGCTACGGCCACGCCGTACTGCGCAAACCGGACCCGCGATATATGGCCCAAAAGCATTTCTGCGAGGAAAACATCAAAGATGATGATCTGGTAAATATCGTCTGGAATATCTTTGAAGTAGTACCACCAATCCTGAGCAGTCTGGGCAAAGTGAAAAATCCGTGGCCTAATGTTGATGCGCACAGTGGCGCCGTGCTTCTGCACTACGGAATGAAGGAATACAACTACTACACAGTGATATTCGGTGTGAGCCGTGCGCTTGGCGTACTGGCTGCCCAGTGCTGGAGCAGGGCGCTCGGTCTTCCGCTTGAAAGACCAAAGTCTGTCACTACTGAATGGGTAAAACAGTATCTCTCCGACAAATAACTGTTGATTTCCGTAAAAAAAGGGCCGTACTCAATCTGAATACGGCCCTTTCTTATTTTTCAGGAAGAGTCAACCAGAAATTATTGACTCCGTTGCCCTGGATAATCATAATTTCCTGGGCATTCAGCAGTTCGAGAAGCGCAAGAAAGGTGATAATGGCATGAACTCTGTTCTCCAGTTGCATAAATAATTCTTCAAAATCTTTCTTTCCACCCTCCCTGAGACGGTCGGTCAGATACTGACGCTGGTCCTGTATGGTATAGCTGTAATTGTAAACTGTATGAATGCGCCTGGTTTTTTTCTCTTCATCGAAACGGTTTATCAGTCGCTCGAAGGTGCGGAGTAGTTTGTACAGTGAAACGGATTCCAGCTCCGTGTCGGCCAGTGTCTGTTCGGCCAGACGCTTCAGTTCCTCGGAAGCATAACCCCTTGGATTCATGAACGACCGGATATCTTCCAGTTTTCGCAGGTCTTCCAGTACGCTTTTGTATTTTTTATACTCGAGCAGGCGTTGCACCAGTTCCTGTCTGGGGTCTATTTCATTGCCTTCTTCGTCCACTGGTTTTCTCGGGAGCAACATCTTGGCCTTGATGCGCATGAGTGTTGCCGCCACCACAATAAATTCGGAGGCCAGATCAACATTCAGCGACTCCATCTGGTGAAGATACTCCAGAAATTCATCGGTGATACTGGCTATGGGTATATTGTAAATGTCGAGCTCATCGCGTTCAATGAAGAACAGCAACAAATCGAAGGGTCCTTCAAAGACCGGCAATTTTATGGTAAACGTCTGACTCATAACAGGTCTTTGCCTATATCGCGACGGTAATACTTGCCCTCGAAATCTATAACCTTCGCATTTCGCTTCGATTTTCTGACAGCGGAGGTTATGTCTTTGCCGAAACTGGTAACAGCAATTACGCGTCCTCCGCTGGTGACTGTTTCCCCCGCCGTATTAATTGCCGTACCCGCATGAAAAACTATGCTGCCTTTTACCTGGTCAAGTCCGCTGATTACCTTTCCCTTCTGATAGTCGCCCGGATATCCTCCACTCACCAGAAAAATTGTGGTGACTGTTCTTTTGTCGGTACGTATTTTCACTTTTCCAAGTGTTCCCTTCGCACAGTTCTCAAAGAGAGTAACCAGGTCATTTTTTAACCTGGGCATGACCACCTCGGTTTCTGGATCACCCATCCGGCAGTTGTATTCGATGACGTATGGTTCACCACCCACCTCAATTAATCCGAAGAATATAAATCCTTTATAGACTATTTTCTCCTTATTTAAACCGGAAACAGTGGGTTTGATAATACGCTCTTCCACTTTTTGCCACATCATGTCATCCACCAGTGGTACCGGACTTACGGCTCCCATACCTCCGGTGTTTGGGCCCTTGTCTTTTTCACCGATGCGTTTATAGTCTTTTGCCTCCGGGAGTATTTTGTAATTTTTTCCGTCTGTAACTACAAACACGCTAAATTCTGTTCCTGTAAGAAACTCCTCCACCACTACCCTGCTACCCGATTCACCAAATTTTCCGCCCAGCATTTCCTGGAATTCTTTCACAGCTTCCTTGTGGCTTTGACAGATAACCACCCCTTTTCCGGCAGCAAGTCCGTCGGCCTTCAGGACAATGGGCAGTGCGTGCTGTTTCAGGTAACTGATTCCTTCTCCGGCACTGTCGGTAGTAAACTCCCGGTATGAGGCAGTCGGAATGCTGTGTCTTTGCATAAACAGTTTGCTCCACGCCTTACTGCCTTCCATTACGGCGCCTGCTTTCGACGGACCAATCACGGGTATAGCTTTCAGGTGTTCTTTTTCATGGAAATAGTCCCATATACCTCTGACGAGAGGCTCTTCGGGTCCCACGACAACCATATCTATCCTGTTTTCCAGTACAAATTTTTCTATAGCAGGAAAATCATTCGGGTTGATTGCCACATTTTCGCCGCACGCAGAGGTGCCGGCGTTCCCGGGGGCTATGAACAGTTTTTCGCACCGGCTACTTCCGGATAGTTTCCATGCGATAGCGTGTTCGCGGCCCCCGGAACCGAGGAGCAGAATTCTTTTTTGCTGACTCATAACATTTTTACAAACGTTCAATTACCAGTGCCGAAGCACCTCCGCCTCCATTGCAGATGGCTGCCAGACCGTATTTTCCGTCTTTTTGTTGCAGTACGTTACAAAGAGTGGTTACTATGCGCGCTCCAGAAGCTCCGAGCGGGTGTCCGAGAGAAACTGCGCCGCCAAAAATGTTGTTTTTTTCGTGATTCACTTCCATTATCTTTTCAAAAGCCAGTGCAACCACAGAGAATGCCTCATTAACTTCAAAATAGCTGATGTCCTGAGCGTTCAGTCCGGCCATTTTCAGGGCTTTGGGTGCCGCCACTGTCGGAGATGTTGTAAACCACTCCGGAGCCTGCTCAGCATCGGCAAATCCGCGGATTACTGCAATCGGCTTCAGTCCAAGTCTTTTCACGGCGGCTTCGCTGGCGAGTATCAGTGCCGTGGCACCGTCATTGATGGTACTAGCGTTGGCAGCAGTGACGGTACCGTCGGGTGTGAAAGCAGGGCGTAATCCGGCAATTTTGTCGAATACTACTTTTCTGTATTCTTCATCGTCCAGTATTCTGATCGGATCTCCTTTTTTCTGGGGTATTTCAACCGGTACTATTTCTGATGCGAGATAACCATTTCCGGTTGCCTCCGCTGTTCTTTTGTAGGAGTCAATAGCATACATATCCTGTTGTTCCCGGGTGATGCCATATTTTGCTGCAGTTCTGTCGGCAAAAACACCCATGGCATTCTGGTCGTAAACATCAGTGAGGCCATCTTTGGCGAGACCGTCAATCAGTTCTGCATTTCCATATTTGTAACCCCAGCGGGCATTGGGTATGTAATATGGTATCTGCGACATATTTTCCATACCGCCGGCAACGACAATATCATTTATGCCGAGCATGATGGACTGTGCGCCGAAGGTGATGGCCTTCATGCCGGAGGCGCATACTTTGTTGACTGTTGTGCACGGTACATTATCGGGTAAACCGGCAAAACGCGCCGCCTGTCGGGCCGGCGCCTGTCCGAGGTTGGCGCTGACCACGTTACCCATAATAACTTCGTTGACCTGATCGGCTGGAACGCCGGCTTTTTCGAGCCCCCCCCTGATAGCGGTTGCACCGAGCCTGGTTGCCGGTATGCCGGACAATGATCCTCCAAAACTCCCTATCGGGGTTCTGACTGCTGAAATAATGAAAACTTCTTGCATGGTTTGGTTAGGTATATAGTTTTTGAAATTGTGTGGTCAGTAACCTCCCGCCGAATCGTCTCCCCTGTTATCGGCCACCCCCTGCCATTTTCCGTTTGGCAAACGCATTATGGCTTCCAGTCTGCCAATGCTCTCCCTTGGATTTACGGTATGTCCCTTTTTCTGGAGAGCTTGCTCGGTTTCCGGAGAAAGGCAACCCTCCTCCATGGTAATCTGATCAGGTTTCCACTGGTGATGGAAACGTTTTGCCTGAACAGCCTCCGGAAGGGTCATTCCATATTCCACAACATTGAGCAACACCTGAAATACGGTGGTAGGTATAGTAGTACCACCCGGCGTGCCGAGTACCATCCATGTCTTTCCTGTGCGGGTAACAATGGTGGGTGTCATGCTGCTGAGAGGTCTTTTATTCGCAGCCACGGCGTTGGCTTTTCCTCCAACGGCACCATACATATTGGGTACCCCCGGTTTGGCACTGAAATCATCCATTTCATTGTTCAGGATGAAACCGGCACCGCCGACAACTGTTTTGCTTCCGTAACTATCGTTCAGTGTGGTGGTGATGGAAACAGCATTGCCTTCGGCGTCAACAACACAGAAGTGGGTGGTTTCTTCGCTTTCTTTTGCAACACCTGCCGTTATATCTGTACTCGCTGAAACGGTATCGGCTTTAAAATCGGCCATCCTTTTCTTCAGATACGCAGGATCAGTCAGTGTGGTCTGGGGCACTTTGTAAAAATCGGGATCTGCCAGGTGCACTGCCCGGTCTGCAAAAGCCCTCCTTTCTGCTTCAGCTATTACGTGAATGGACTCTGCACTGTGAAAACCATATTGTTTCAGCGGATATCCGGAGGTCATACCAATGAGCTGCCGAAGGATAATACCACCGCTGCTTGGTGGAGGCATTGTAACTATCCGGAGTTCTTTCCAGTCGAACTCGAGCGGACGTCTCCATACGCTTTTGTAGTTCTTGAGATCTTCTGATGTGATGATTCCGCCTTTTTTTTCCATTTCTCTCAGAATCAGGGTGGCGGTGGCGCCTTCGTAGAAACCGGCCCTGCCCTCTCCTGCTATTCTGCGAAGTGTTTGTCCGAGGTCTTTCTGTATGAGCCAGTCACCAGCTTTCCAGCCCTCCATTTTTATGAAAACAGGCATCAGACTGCTATTTCTCACAAACAGCATTTTTTGTTCGTTAAGTCCTTCTGCCTCCTGCTCGGTAATCTGGAATCCTTTTTCAGCAAGATCTACAGAGGGCATAATCAGCTCACCCCATTTGAGGCGTCCGTATTTCCTGTGGGCTTCATACATTCCGTCAACAGCTCCGGGTACTCCACATGACAGTACTCCTTGCTGAAGTTTTTTGGTGAGTACCTGACCTGCTGAATCCTGATACATTTTTTCCTGGGCGGCCGCCGGTGCTTTTTCCCGAAAATCCAGGCAGTAGGCGTTACTCAGTTTATCTCGGTATAGCATAAAGCCTCCGCCGCCGATATTACCTGCCTGCGGATACACCACGGCGAGTGCAAAATGAACGGCAACGGCCGCATCTATGGCATTACCCCCTTTTTTGAGAATTTCAATGCCCACTTTGGTGGCAAGCGGGTGGGCAGATACAACCACGGCACTGTCAACGGTTATCTCCTTTTTGATTTCATAAGGGAAAGGAACAATAGCCGCCGATTGGGCCGGCATGGTGGCTGGAAGAAATAGAGGTGCGAACGCAGCGAGTCGGAATAGCTTGATCATCTTCAGGTCAGATATATTTTCAGGGTGCAAACGTAGGGCTATTTTGTGCCAGGATTAATATGATTCATCTTATTTTTATGAATACATGTTAACTCTGGTCGTACTTTAACTTCTTAACAAATCCATAAATTATGTCTGAAACGGTTAAATAAACATATCCTTTTTTATTTTTGCATTTAATGAATGATTTGAAAGGTTTTTTACAGCCTTTTCACCAAAATCAAAGCATAACTGTGAAGACAAATGACAAAAGACCCGGGTCTTTGATCCGGAGGGTGTTGATTTTTCTTTCCACAAGAAAAAGATTATATCTGGGTGGCTCACTCGCCGTGCTGGCGGCACTCGCCATTCTGCTTCAGCAGAAACTGGGAGGCAATCAGGCTGCTGCCATTTCAAATCCACTGAAACTTACATCTCTGAATGGACTGCCTGCCAACGAACGCTGGGGATTTGATCTCGACGATTATATCATGGATGAGGTGGAACTCAGGCCCGGAGACGTACTCGGTGAAATTCTTATGGGACATGGTATGACTTATCCGCAAGTGAATCAGCTGGTAGTTCAGTGTAAAGACAAATTTAATATATCTTCTTTCAGAATAGGACACAAACTGCACTTTCTTACACAGGGAATCAATCCCTCTCCGCAGTTTATGGTATATGAACCATCACCGTATCAATATACAATTTTCCAGCTGCAGCCCCCCTTTGAAGTAAAGACTATCAAAAGAGAAGTAAAAACTGAAATAATAGCCGCTTCAGGTGTGCTGGAAACCAGTTTCTGGCAGGCGCTTACCGATAACGGCCTGTCTGATGCACTGGCTGACGGGATGATTGACGTGCTGGCCTCTTCTGTTGATTTCTATCATCAGAAAGTGGGTGATCGTTTCAAAGTTGTTTTTGAACAGCACTATATTGATGGAGAAGCTGTTGGTACAGGTAAAATTATTGCTGCAGCTTACGAACGCGATGGAAAGGAATACTATGCCTTTAATTTTGAGAAGGAAGGAGAAAAAAGTGATTACTACGACTTTGAAGGAAGACCAGCCAGAAAGGCTTTTCTCAAGTCGCCCGTAAAGTTCAGCCGTATTTCGAGTAGATATAATCTTCGTCGCCTTCACCCCGTACTCGGATATCACAAGGCTCACCGGGGTACCGATTATGCCGCACCCCAGGGAACTCCCATTATGGCAGTTGCCGATGGTACTGTAGTGGAAGCCGGCAGAAGAGGCGGAAATGGTATTTATGTAAAAATCAGACATGATGCTATTTATCAGACTCAGTATCTCCACATGTGCAGGCACGCGAAGGGCATCCGCCCGGGCACCCGCGTGGTACAAGGACAAACGATAGGCTATGTTGGTTCCACCGGACTGGCTACCGGACCGCACTGCTGCTTCCGCTTCTGGAAAAACGGTGTGGAAGTTGATCACCTGCGACTGAATCTTCCGCAACCGGAACCAATCAAGGGTGCCGTCCTTCAGGAGTTTAACGTGGTCAGAGATTCACTTGTCAGGGTACTGGGTAATGTGGAGTATCGTATGCACGGAAGGACAGATGAACAAAAGCCGGAAACGGCCCCCTGAGGACTTTCCAAAAAAACGCCCCCGGAACAATAGTCCCGGGGGCGTTTTTTTGGAAGGTATTTCATCCTTATTCAGGCAAAATTTTCAACGATTCGTATTTTTATTCGTTTATATCTCATGGATCGCGACTATTCAAAACTGACACTGGGATTCTCACCTTGCCCGAATGACACTTTCATTTTTGATGCCATGGTGCACGGAAAGATTGATACAGAAGGAATTGAGTTCGATGTTTTTATGGAAGATGTGGAGGCATTGAATCAGCGGGCATTTGCCGGAGATATTGATATAACCAAACTGAGCTATCACGCATTTGCCCATCTGACGCATAATTTCGCTCTGCTTAATGCCGGAAGTGCTCTGGGAAATAACTGCGGCCCGTTGCTTGTTTCCAAAAAGCCAATGACGAGCGATGAAATCACAAGTGCCAGAATTGCCATACCAGGCAAAATGACAACTGCCAATTTTTTGCTCGGCCTCGCATTCCCGGAGGCGGTCAATAAACACACCGTTCTTTTCTCCGATATCGAAGATGCCGTGCTTAGAGGTGATGCCGATGCAGGACTGATTATCCATGAAAACAGATTCACCTATGAACAGAAGGACCTCGTCAGGATTATTGACCTCGGTGAATTTTGGGAATCAACAACCGGATACCCGATTCCTTTGGGTGGAATAGTGGTGAACAGAAACCTTCCCGACGATGTACAGAGAAAGGTTGACCGGATTATGCGACGCAGCGTAGAATTTGCTTTCAGTAACAGGGATGAGGTAATGCCGTTTGTTCGTTGTTATGCACAGGCCATGGAAGACGATGTAATGATGTCGCATATTGGTCTTTATGTGAACGATTATACTATTGATCTGGGGGACTCCGGCAAAGGAGCTATAAAATATATGATGGACGTAGCTTCCGAAAAAGGATTGATTGGAAAAGTGAGTGATAATCTGTTCGTTTCTTAGCTACCTTTGCTTCTCTAGTACCGTGCCTATGAATCGCTTCAGCATCTGTTCTTGTTCGTTGCTCTTTGCAACAGTTCTATTTTCCTGCAGAAACCAGACCGCCAGTCAACCGGGCGAATCGCCTGAAATCGTCCGGGAGGGAAGTCAGGAAACAGCCGATTCTTCAGGCTCTATCGAAAACCTGTTCAATGATTCGGAAAACAGGGACAGGAATATCTGGCAAAAACCGGAAATGGTAATTTCCATGCTCGGTGATCTGAATGGAAAAATCGTAGCAGATATCGGAGCCGGTTCAGGATACTTCGCTTTTCGTCTGACACCCAAAGCAGAAAAAGTAATCGGAATTGATATTGATCCGGGATTCATATCTTTCCTCGACAGCATGAAAGTGCGGCTTCCTGAATCATACAGAGATCGTTTCGAGTCAAGACTGGCTCAACCGGATGATCCGATGCTCAGACCAGGAGAAGCAAACGCCGTTATTATTGTCAACACGTATGCCTATATTGACAACCGGACTCAGTACCTGAAAACACTGTACAAAGGAATTGCTCCCCGGGGCAGACTACTGATTGTGGATTTCAAGAAAAATGATATTCCGGTTGGACCACCAGACCATTTCAGGATTACACTGAATGATGTTCGTCGTGAACTCGTATCCGCAGGGTTTAAAGTCGTACAGGTTGATCTGGAGTCTCTGGATTATCAGTATATCATCATTGCGGAAAAGGAATAGCCCATTATAACAATTCACCTGAAAAGCTTTTCAGCTCATGCGCGGCGCACTCAAGATATTTACTGCTTTTGGAATACCAGTTTTCATTCACTGGACTTTCGGCTTCATATTTGTTTTCATTCTCTGGAACGCACAGTCGGAGGGAATGACAACCATGGAAACGCTTACCTATACGGCACTTTTCATGTCGCTTTTTGTATGTGTGTTATTACATGAATATGGTCATGCCCTGGCAGCGAGGCGTTATGGCGTGAAAACGCAGGATATTGTGCTGATGCCTATTGGCGGTGTTGCTCGTCTGGAGAAGATGCCGGATAAGCCCATGCAGGAATTTGTGGTTGCAATAGCCGGACCAATGGTTAATGTGGTAATCGCTATTTTGCTCATACTGGGTATCTGGTTACTGACAGATCCTGCCTATATCGAACTGATGGCCAATCTGGTCATATCAGCCGAAGAGGGAAATGAAATTATCGAAGAGACCGGTATTCAAATTCCTCAAACGCTTCAGTTCGCAATCAATCTGGCTATTTTGAATATTGTACTGGTTATTTTCAATATGATTCCAGCTTTCCCGATGGATGGAGGACGCGTGTTCAGGGCATTATTGTCTATGAAAACAGGCAGACCCAAAGCTACACGGATTGCTTCCATGGTGGGTCAGGTAATTGCCGGACTGATTATTTTTTATGGTATTTGGACTAATGCCTTCATGACAATTGTATTAGGTCTTTTCGTTATATATGGTGCCCGGAGTGAGAATGCCATGGTACAGCTGGAGGATTTGCTAAGCCGATATACTACCCGCGATCTTGTGAGGACTCAGTTTACCCGTATTAACGCGAATGACTGGATGATGACAGCTATCGAGTTATTCCGTCATGGGCTTGAGCGCCATTTTCTTGTTTTTGACATGGATGGAAACCTTGTTGGTGTGCTTGAAGAAGAGAGTATTCTTCACGCCATGAAAAAGCCGGACGTCACAACTGAGGTCATCAATTATGCTCATCGTCCGCAAACAGTTCTGATCAGTGATTCACTGACGGAAGTGCACAGGCGGATTCGTTACGAGGGGCATGGTGTTGTCGCTGTTCTGAACGAAGAGGGAAATCTGGCTGGTGTGGTTGACGAGGCAGCCCTCGCCAATTTCATCCGGCTGGAGGAGTGGATGTCCGCGAAGCGATGATACAAGTTTATACAAAATGAAACGGGCCGGTGGTTTGATACCATCGGCCCGTTTCATTTTGTAAAGGAAGTCTGTTTAACCCCCGAAAGCATTCAGGCCTGTTACGTCGTGCCCGGTGATGAGCAGGTGTATGTCGTGGGTTCCCTCGTAAGTGAGTACGGTTTCCAGATTCATCATGTGTCTCATAACCGGGTACTCATTAGTGATACCCATGCCGCCGTGAATCTGACGCGCCTCCCTTGCTACATTGAGCGCAGTGATAACGTTGTTCCGTTTTGCCATACTGACTTGAGCCGGAGTTACTTTTCCTTCGTTGGCCAGTACTCCGAGTCGCCAGGTGAGCAACTGGGCTTTGGTGATTTCGGTAATCATTTCTGCCAGTTTTTTCTGGGTCAGCTGGAATCCGCCGATAGGTCTTCCGAACTGCTCGCGTTCTATGGAGTAGCGGAGGGCGGAATCATAGCAATCGAGTGCAGCTCCAATAGCGCCCCATGCTATGCCATAGCGTGCTTTGGTCAGGCAGGTGAGCGGGCCGCGCATTCCGAGTACATTGGGCAATTGATTTTTTTTCGGGACGCGAACATCTTCAAAGATAAGTTCGCCGGTGATGCTGGCGCGCAGACTCCACTTTCCGTGAATTTCCGGAGCGGAGAAACCTTTCATACCTTTTTCGACAATCAGGCCGATAACCTTTCCGTCTTCATTTTTTGCCCATACTACAGCGATGTCTGCAACGGGTGAGTTGGTTATCCACATCTTGGCGCCGTTGAGAATATAGCTGTCGCCATCATCTTTCACATTGGTAATCATACCGGCGGGGTTGGATCCGGCGTCCGGCTCGGTGAGTCCGAAGCATCCGATCATTTCACCGCTGGCCAGTTTGGGCAGGTAGTGACGGCGTTGTTCTTCGGAACCGAATTTATAAATGGGATACATTACGAGAGAGCCTTGTACCGATGCCATGGACCGGATACCGGAGTCGCCGCGTTCCAGTTCCTGCATGATGACACCGTAGGCAATTTCGTCCATACCTCCGCAGCCGTATTCTGCGGGGAGTGAGGGGCCAAAAGCGCCTATTTCTGCCAGGCCTTTGAAAAGATGTGTGGGGCATTCCGCGCGGTGGGAATAGTCTTCTATGATTGGACTTACCTCCGATTTGACCCACTGCCGGACGGCATCGCGGGCGATCAGGTGTTCGGGTGAGAGCAATTCATCGAGAAGATAGTAGTCGTGGTGCTGGTAGCGATCTTCTCTGGCTGAGCGTTTGATCGCTGTATCTGTACCGTTGGCTTGCATGATCTTTTTAGTTTTATTTTGGAAAACGCTGCAAAGGTAATTAATGTTCAGGTGGTGTTATGCTTATTTTGCCCTACCACTTCCAATCATCCATACCTTCAAGCGGATCAATTCGTGTGTTTTTTTTTGTTTCGATTCTTTGTTTTTGTCTTTCCACAACAAGACGGGCCAAACCAATATTGGCGGGTTCGGGAGCATCAGGTCGCATAACTGGTACTATCTTGTTTTCAAGTACATCGAGTCTGTAAAGCAGGCTCATCAGTTGTTCGGGTTGTTTTTCGAGCATGACTGCTATACGTTCAGCCAGTGCCATTACAAGGTCATCTTCTGTGTAAACAGTTATTTTTGTGAGGTCAAATGGGCCCTCAATGAGATGAGCTGCTTTCTGAATTATTTCATTTTGTTCCATCGCTGCAAAGGTAAGGGCATGCCTTGTACACACGCAGGAATCCGGCCTATTAAAATTCGGGCAAATCAAATTTTGCTGTCGTACTTTTGCAGGTGCAAATACTACATCATGAAACAATTTACCATTCAGAATCAGGTAACTGTAAAGGGCGTTGGTCTTCATACAGGAAAGAGTGTGATTCTAACCTTCAAGCCCGCAGAGGCAAATCACGGATATCGTTTCCAACGCATAGATCTGGAAGATCAGCCGGTCATTCCGGCAGATGTAAAATATGTTTACTCGACGAATCGAGGCACCACACTAAAGATTGGTGATGCCCAGGTTTCTACAGTTGAACATGTTTTATCTGCTCTCGTCGGTTTGGGTATTGATAACGTCCTGCTTGAGATAGACGGACCTGAGATGCCTATTATGGACGGTACTGCCAAGCTATTTGTGGATGCATTGAAAGAAGCTGGTCTGGTAGAGCTCGATACAGAACGCGACTACTACGAAATTACCGAGCCGATTTCTTACAAGGATGAAGTAACCGGTACCGAAATAATGGCCTTACCCTCGGATCATTTCGAGGCTACGGTGATGATAGACTTTAACTCAAGTGTACTTGGCCAGCAGTTCGCCGCCCTGTCTGATATCAATGACTTTGAAACAGAGATTGCTCCATGCAGAACTTTTGTGTTTTTACACGAACTGGAGAAATTACTTGATATGGGTCTTATCAAGGGGGGGGCTCTCGATAATGCTATCGTTATTGCCGACCGGAAGATGGAGCCGGATGACCTTGAAAATTTGTCTAAAAAACTGAATCGCCCCAATCTGGATATTGATCCGCAGGGTGGTGTTCTCAATACCATCAAGCTTCACTTCCAGAATGAACCAGCCCGCCACAAACTGCTGGATGTGGTTGGCGATCTTGCACTGGTTGGGAAACCTATCAAAGGGAAGATAGTGGCTACCAAGCCTGGCCACACAGCCAACACGGAATTTGCCAAAATCCTGAAAAAGGATATGATGGAAAAGAAGAAGCTGATGGGGGTTCCAAAATATGACCATGAAAAGGAACCTGTACTGGATATCAATGGTGTTTCCAAAATGCTGCCGCACCGATACCCATTCCTGCTTGTTGATAAAATTATTGAAATCAGCAGTACGCATGTTGTCGGCATCAAGAATGTGACTATTAACGAAGCGTTCTTCCAGGGTCATTTTCCCGATAATCCTGTATTCCCCGGGGTGCTTCAAATTGAGGCACTTGCCCAAACGGGAGGTATTCTTGCTTTGTATAGTCAGCCCGACCAGGGTAACTGGGACACCTATTTCCTGAAAATAGATAACACCAAGTTCAAGGCAAAGGTGATGCCAGGTGACACCATGATTCTAAAAATGGAACTTATCGAACCGATTCGACGCGGGATTGTTCACATGCAGGGTACTATTTATGTGGGCAATAAAATTGTTTCTGAAGGAGAACTCACGGCCCAGATTGTAAGACGTGCCAAGCCAAACCCGGAAGAACAAAAATAGCTGGCCCCAACCAAATTCACTTAATGGATTACTCACAAACCACCATGAGGGATATTCACCCCAAGGCCCGGATCGGAAAGAATGTAAAGATTGGTGCCTTCACAACGATCGAAGAGGATGTCGTAATAGGCGACAATTGCCATATCGGATCCGGCGTGCATATCTACAACGGCGCCCGGATAGGTGATGAGTGCCGTATCTTCAATGGGGCATCTATCAGCGCAACACCTCAAACCAAGGTTATGCTTGATGAACCTGCTACACTGGAAATTGGTGGCGGTACGATTGTTCGTGAATTCTGCACACTGAACAGGGGTAATCTCAAATTCGGAGGCAATACCAGAATAGGAGAAAACTGTCTGCTCATGGCCTATGTACATGTAGCACATGATTGTTATATCGGCCATGATTCTGTGTTGGCCAATGGCGTAACTATTGCCGGGCATGTGGAAATCGGCGAATGGGCAACTATTGGCGGGATGACGGGTGTTCATCAGTTTGTCCGTATAGGAGAGCAAACCATGATTGCCGGCGCTTCTGTTGTTTTGAAAGATGTGCCTCCTTTTGTGACTGCTGCAAGGGACCCACTGTCTTATGCCGGAATAAACACCATAGGACTAAAACGCCGTAACTTTTCCTCCGATGAAATGAGAATTATAGAGGATGTCTATAGAGTTCTGTTTGTTAAAGGGTATGCTGTTTCCAGGGCATTGAGTATCATCGAGGGTGAACTCCCCGAAAGTGAATATCGCACCCGAATTGTTGATTTTGTCAGAGGGGCCAAGAGGGGCCTGATGAAAGGTTTCCGGTCAAAATAACTCCTATGGATATCATAGCTGACAACTTGGGAAAACGATATCTCCGGGACTGGATATTCAGGGGCTTGTCATGTCGCTTTGAAGAGGGCAATACCTATGCTATTCTTGGATCAAATGGATCCGGCAAGTCCACACTCCTGAAGGTTTTGTCTGGCCACCTCTCTCCCACCAAAGGAGTTATATCATTTCTGAATTCAGGGGACAAGGTTTCACCGGAAAATGTTTTCCGGAACATCTCCTATGCAGCGCCCTACATTGAGTTAATTGAGGAACTTACACTCGAAGAGGCAATCAGATTCCATGTTAACATGAAACCGCTTGCTCCGGATTTTGATACAGAAAAAATAATTGAAACACTCGGATACCCAAAGGCGAGGCATAAGGAAATTAGACACTTTTCATCGGGTATGAAGCAGCGATTGAAACTTGTTCTTGCACTCGCTTCCAATAGCTCAGTGGTACTCCTCGATGAGCCATCTACCAATCTCGATATTCAGGGTATAGCATGGTACAAAAAACTTGTTCAGGATTTTTTAACCGACAACAGACTCGTAATCATTGCGTCTAACGACCCGCACGACCTGGAACTCTGTGGTAGTCAAATTAATATTATGGATTACAAAAAATGATTGTGAAACGGTCATTGTTCCACGTGGAACAATGACCGTTTCACAATCTGGTGATGTAACATTCCACACGTCTGTTTTTTGATCTGAGCTCCTCACTGGAGTTGTCGTTGATGGGCGATTTTGGGCCAAGTCCGATGGCGGCTATTCTCGATTCGGCAATCCCCTTTTTTACCAGGAATTTTTTTACTGATTCTGCGCGTTCAGTAGAGAGGCGTATCAGGTCTTCTGCTTTTCCGATATTGTCAGTATGGCCCTCTATTCGTACATGCATTCCCGGCGATTTGGCAAGGGTCATAAACAACCGGTCGAGTTCCGGAAAAGATTCTTCAAGGATGATCGCTGTGGACTGTTTGAAAAATATGGGGCTCAGCTCTATTTTAGCATCCACGCGCATCAGGTCCACATAAAGATCCAGGTATTGCTCCCTGAAAAAATAGTAGTCACGGCGGAGTAGTACATCCTTAATCTCGCCGGCATATCCCGGATAGTTTGCAGCAAAAGTGGTTTTTACTCCTTTGGGGATTTTTATTCTGAATGTTCCGTCAGTAGCAATGATCTGGTTCTGAACTCCTTTTTCCATGTTGTAAGTAATGATTGCTCCCGGAACAAGTTCATTGGTTGACCGGTTTACAATCCTCCCTATGATTTCATACTCTGTCGCCTGTGGCGGAGCAATCCTGACCCTGAAAATGTCAGAGTTTCCGTCCCGTTTGGAACAGAAGTAAAGATACCCGGAAGTCATGTTGAAATATGGCTGGCTCTCATCGTATTTGCTGTTGATGGGCTCCCCTACCAAAACCGGTGGCGACCATTTTTGCCAGGTACTGTCCAGTCGCTGGGTTGTGTATATGTCGTTTCCGCCCAGGCCGCCCAGCCTGTTGGAAGAGAAATAGAGAGTAGAATTGTCTTCCGATAAATAGGGCGTCGTTTCCCGGTATGCAGAATTGATGATATTTCCGAGGTGTTTGGGAGAACTCCATTTGTTGGGTCCCTCCCGAAAACATACATACAGATCCATATCCCGGGAGTCGAATCGCGCTGCGGATAAAATGAGTATTTCTCCGTCAAAACTCATGGTGAGACTGACATCTGATGTGATAGTATAGTAATCGGCAATTTCTACAGAAATCGGAAAACTCCAGCCAATCGAATCCGGCGTTTTGGATACCCTGGAGAACCCCCGATCCATATTGCCGTTTCGCTGGAATTGATTGATTACGTAAAAGGAGTTCGGATCAGGCGTGATAGTTACCATGCTGTTCGGGAGTGCGTTATTCAATGGATACCCGGGATGCTCTGTCCGGGTGAAGTCGAATGAGTCGGCCCGGGCAATCCATATATCCTGATTGAAAGCAGACAGTACAGGATTGAAAACCTTTTTCCCGGATATCTGAGAATAAACTTCAGACAGCAACGACAGGTATTCCTTGTCAGCCAGTTTTACCGACATGTCAATACTGTCAATCAGGAGAGTCTGGTTGAAATCAGGGTGTCCCACCCTCGTGAAGTAAAGGGTTCGGCCGTCTCTGCCCGGAACAGGCGTAATTTCAGAATAGGGGGAGTTGATATTGTCCGGCAGTTTTTCCAGTTGAAAATAGTTGTACTGCGAAAGGATATGCTCCGGAAACAAACAGATTATCTGGATAATAAACCAGTATGACGTGCGATTTTTCATGCGGTAAAATTATGGGTGTATTGCCGACAATCGCCTGTTTTTATGAATCCTTATTCTCAATATTTGATCAATATCTTTTCTACCTCACAGATCAAGATATAACTTCGCCCCATGAAATACACAATTCTTGTCATCGCTCTTTTACTTCCTATGCTGTCTGAGGCACAAAGGAGTTTCGTCTCCACCCGCCAGTCTGTTCAGGCCTACAACTGGGGCTTCCGCCAGGCCAGCGACTCCACTTCTTCCTGGAAACCTGCCGAAGCGCCAGTCAGTGTTCACACAGCCCTTTTTAAAAATGGCCTGATTGAAGATCCATTTTATAGAGATAACGAAGAAAAACTTCAGTGGATAGAAAAGGAAGACTGGGAGTTTCAGACATACTTCGATGTGCCTCCCGATGTCCTGCAGAAAAAACATATCGAACTGGTGTTCAGAGGAATTGATACGTACGCCCAGATTTACCTGAACGACACGCTGATCCTGGAAACGGATAACATGTTCCGCACCTGGAATGCCGATGTGAAAAGGCTGCTCCGCCCTACCGGAAATGTTATCCATTTCTACTTCGAGAGCCCGCTCAAAAAAACAGAAGAGGCATGGAAGGCGCTGGGCTACGAACTCCCGGGTGGTCAGCGTACCATGAGCCGTAAGGCCCAGTTCCATTACGGATGGGACTGGGGGCCTCGTTTTGTAGGTTGCGGTATTCTGAAAAACCCTGAAATACTCGCATGGGATGATGTTCTCCTGGAGAATGTATTTGTTACTACACAGAGTATTACACCCGAACTTGCCAAAATGGTGGCCCGGTTCAGATACCGGAGCGATGCAGATATCAACGTAACCGTTGTATCAAAAGAGGCTAAAAGAAAATCGGTGGAGGAGCGTCGGTTCTATGAAGGAGTACACGAAGACTCCGTTACTTTCGAAGTGCCCGAACCCAAACTTTGGTGGTGCGCCGGAATGGGAGAACCACATCTCTACGATTTCCAGCTGGATATAAAACAGAATGGCAAATTGCTGGACAAGGCCGATATTCGGGCGGGCATACGAACAATAGAGCTCGTCACAGAGAAGGATACAAAGGGGGAGTCATTTTATTTCAGACTAAACGGCAAGCCTGTATTCGCCAAAGGAGCCAACTATATCCCGCAGGATATTTTTCAGGATCGGGTGTCCCCCATGCGCTATAAAAAACTGCTCGATGATGCTGTGGCTGCCAATATGAATATGTTGCGAATCTGGGGTGGTGGTATTTATGAAGATGATATCTTTTATCAGTTGTGCGACACAAGAGGTATTCTTGTCTGGCAGGACTTCATGTATGCCTGTGCACTTTATCCGGGTAATGGATCATTCCTTAAAACAGCAGCCAAAGAAGCAAACGAACAGATCGAAAGACTCCGGCAACACCCTTGTATTGCACTATGGTGTGGTAATAATGAAAACAATGAAGCCTGGCATCACTGGGGATGGCAAATGCAGTTCAATGAGGCGCAGCGAAACCAGTTATGGCGCGACTACCAGATACTTTTCAATGACCTGCTCAGAACATACGTAGAGAGAAACGGCGGCGGAGTACCCTATTGGGAAAGCTCGCCCAAATATGGCAGAGGTAATCCAAAGTCGCTTACAGAAGGCGATTCGCACTACTGGGGCGTTTGGCACGACGAAGAACCATTCGATATGTACAACAAAAAAGTACCTCGCTTTATGAGCGAATACGGATTTCAGAGTTTTCCTGAGTGGCGTACTATACAGTCTTTTACCCTGCCCGAAGACAGGAAGCTGGACAGCAAAGTGATGCTCCTGCACCAGAAACACCCACGAGGTAACGCTCTGATTGCCGAGTATATGAAGCGGGATTATATCACCCCCAAATCCTTCGAAGACTTCGTGTATGTAAGCCAGCTCCTGCAGGCAGAAGGAATGAGAACTGCTATTGAAGCTCACCGGAGAAATAAACCATACTGTATGGGCTCTCTCTACTGGCAACTCAACGATGTATGGCAGGTGGCGTCATGGTCGGGTATTGACTGCTTTGGCCGATGGAAGGCTCTTCATTACTATGCCCGGGAAGCATTTAGTCCAATAGCTGCACTGCCCATTATGGATGGTGAAATTCTGAAGATATATGGAGTCAATGATAAACTGGATACAGCCCACCTGACGCTGCATGTACATGCACACAGTTTTGAGGGAAAAACACTCAGCGATATTACACAAATAGACACACACATAAACCCCGATACCAGTAAAATGATCTGGCAGGGTACTCTTAAGTCGGTACTCAACAAACACAAGCCGGAAAACGCAGTGGTGGAAATTATACTGAAGGACAGTTCTTCAAATATTATTTACAGGAGGTTATACTACCCCGCTCCACCGAAGAAGATGACACTTCCAAAACCGGGTATTGAGCAAAAAGTGGAACAGGTAAATGAAGGATATGCCATTACGCTCTCTGCCGACCGCCTTGCAAAGAATGTGTATATCAGCACAGAGGTCAACGGATCATTTGGCGATAACTACTTTGATCTGCTTGCCGGAGAAAAGAAAACGGTAATCTTCAGAACGGATCGTATTCTTGACGATCCGAAATCAGCATTCAAAATAAAATCGCTGGCAGATACCACAGAGTAATACATCACAGCCCGAGCAGAAATTTCATTTTGCTGAAAATTTCGGTGTTGTCCATAAAGCCACCGAAATTTTCAGCGCCGGGCCCAAAGGCAAAAACAGGTACCAGTGAGGCCGTATGCCCCCCGGTATTAAAGCCCAGAGAAAGGGTATCCGGTCCGGTTCCCTGTTCCAGTGCCAGTCCGCCAGTCTCATGATCGGCGGTGACAATAACAAGTGTCTCCCCGTCTGCCCGGGCAAATTCCAGGATTTTTCCGATAGCCTGATCGAAGTCGAGCATTTCCTGTATTGCTCCCGGACCATCATTATTGTGACACGCCCAGTCAATCTGTGAACCCTCCAGCATCATAAAAAAGCCCTTGTCGCTACGGCCTTTCAAAAAGGAGGGTGCTATTCCGGCAGCGTAGGGCAACCAGTCTCGGCCCTTGGCAACCGACTCCGGCTCCTCCCTTGCACCAAACCACGCGAATGGTTTATTTTGATCGGGAGATATATCCCTGAGACCAGCCTCCTGAAAATTACTCACCAGATATCCCTTTTTCTGCAGTTCATCGTACAGGTCCCTGTTGTCGGAACGCTCGCGGAAATATTTCATACCTCCGCCGATAACCAGATCTACCTCGGTAGTCAGGTAGAATTTGGCAATAGCGTCCATTTCCGAGCGGCTGGGTACATGCGCCACAAAGGATGCCGGCGTTGCGTGGGTTACGCTGGAAGAGGCGATGATGCCAGTGGCCATACCCTTTCCCTCTGCCAGTTCAAGAATAGATGTGCAGTTCTTCTTTCTGGCATCCATACCAACAGTTCCATTTGTTGTCTTGTAACCACAGGCAATGGCAGTACCACCCGCAGCCGAGTCGGTAATCAGGTGGCTTTGTGAATGGGTAGTTACCAGGCCGGTTACCGGAAAAGAGGTCAGATTCAACTTCTGACCGTTGTAATAGTAGCCAGCACTTACCTGCGATAAACCCATCCCGTCACCAATCAGCAGGATGATGTTTTTGGGCTTCGGACTAACTGAGGTCGTTTCCGTCCGGGTGCCGACAAGCGGCATGAGAAGCAGTAATACAGTGACAAAGATTTTCATGGCGCTAAAATAAAGATGTAATCTGAACGGAGTATTAATTGATTGCTACATATCGCTTACCCGGCAGTGTTTTTAAAATTCCCCGAAATTCCAGCGACAGAATTTTAGAGGCAAGTTCCCCCGGAGAAAGTCCGCTGAGCAGCGTCAACTGATCTATGTTTATTTCGGGGGTGTTTTTTACAATACTGACGAGCTCCTTTTCGGACGTATCAAGATCAAGTATGAGTTGTAATTGTTGAGACCTGGTTGCCGGACTTTCATCCCAACCCATCAGATTAATCACATCTTCAGCTGTTTCAACAAGGTAGGCCTGGTGTGTCCTTATAAGATAGTTGCACCCGGCACTTTTGGGATCCTGTGGCCGGCCGGGAATAGCGAATACTTCGCACGACAGTCGGTTGGCCATACTGGCAGTAATCATGGAGCCACCGGACGCCGCTGTTTCCACAACAATCAGGGCATCACATATACCTGCGATAATCCTGTTTCTCATCGGGAAATTCTCGCGGTCAGGTTTTACATCGTGTATGAATTCGCTGACAAGTCCGCCATTCTCTGTCATTCTCTGGGCAACCTGCTTGTGCTGTATCGGATAAATACTGCCGAGCCCGTGCCCGAGTACCCCTATATTAGGCATATTAATCTGACATGATTTTCTGTGAGCAGTAATATCTATACCGTAGGCCAGTCCGCTCACAATCATGACACCTGCCCGGGCAAGCCCCTCAATCATCGCTTCGCAATTGGCTTTTCCGTGTTCGGTAGGTTGCCTTGTACCTACAACAGATACAATTCTGTCCCTTTTCAGAAGTTCAGGATCACTACCCTTGAAAAAAATCAAAGCCGGAGTATCATAGCTCTGAAGTAATCGGGAAGGAAAGAGGGGGTCAGTATAAAAAACCGTAATTATATTGTTTTTGCAGATAAAGGCGAGTTCCTTCTCGGCCGTTCGGAGTGCGTTGTCGGCATTTTTACGGATACTGCTGGTGATGACAGCACCTATACCCGGTATCTTCAGCAGGGTTCTGGCTGGTGTTGAGAAAACGGCGCGTGCACTGCCGCAGTAGCTGACGAGCGTTCGGGCGGTTACTGCCCCCACCTGTGGCAACTGGCACAAGGCTATCTGGTGTTGTTGGGTATCCATTGGCTTTTTGTCGTTTTAAAAGAATACTTAGAGCTTGTTCAAAAATAGGGAAAAATCCTGACAAATACACGAATTTCAGAGAAAAAAACATATAAACAGACTAGTATTGTCTTGCAACTTTGATATATGATCAATAAATACCCTAAAAACACATTAATCTGGATGGCCAAGGGTATAACTTTGCCACCGAATTGCGTTAACCTTGATAAAACCTTTTTTATGAAGTTACCAGGTATAGAGACCCTGATCTTTTTCACTTTCATTGGTTGTGTGGTGGTGTGGGGAATTTCAACTTGTACCGACCGACGTTCGGAAGCTATGCGTACGGTTCGCGAGATGGAAGACACAGAACCTGCTCCTGTTTCATCTGCTGCACATGAGAAGGCGGCTCCGGGGAAGGCGGAAGAAACGGTCTCCAAACCGAAAGAGCAACAAACGGAACAACCAAAGCAGGCTCCGGTTACAACCAAAACCACGGATGATGCGGCCGGTATCCCCCTGTTTGTTACTATTGACGGCCTGAAACTCCGGAAGGAACCGGGCCTGAAGGGAGAGTCCGTAGAACAACTGAAATTGAACGAGCAGGTCACTTTTCTGAATCAGAAAACGGACTGGTCGCAAGAGATCAATATGGGTGAAGAGAAAGTGACCGACTACTGGGTAAAGGTGCGTACCGCATCGGGTAAAACCGGGTGGGTCTTCGGCGCAGGACTTCATTACTACAAAATGAAGCGTTCGGTCAAACCCGCCGCCGTCAAAACACCGTCGGGTGCTCCTTCTAAAAAATCAGGCACTGCGGAATGGAACGAACAGTAAAATATATTCCCGCCCTGGTCTGGCTGATTTTTATCACCATCCTTTCTACCGGACCAGGCGTTCCTCTCCCCGAAGTAAAACTGATTACTACAGACAAACTGGCACACGCAGCCGCATATGCTGTACTATGCTGGCTCACACTCGGAATATGGAGGAAGGCCGGTTTCGCTCAAATTCTTTGGACCGTGCTTTTTTGTACTGGATACGGGACCCTAATGGAATGGGTACAGGGTACATTTTATCCCAACCGTTTCTTCGAGTATTACGATATGCTCGCCAACACGGCAGGGGCTATCCTGGCGGGTACCGTATATTTTCTGGTCAAAAAATAAACAATCAAACGAATCATTATGGCGCTGATAGTTTCCTGTCGTGAAATAACACCGCAGTTCGGAGAAAACTGCTTTTTGGCGGAAAACGCCACCATCATTGGTGATGTAGTGATGGGCAACGAGTGCTCTGTATGGTTTCAGGCAGTTGTGCGGGGCGATGTGAATTTTATCCGGATTGGCAACAAGGTAAATATTCAGGATGGCGCTATTCTTCACGGTACCTACCAGAAGTGCGGAACCACCATCGGAAACAATGTGAGTATTGGTCACCGGGCACTTGTTCATGGATGTACCCTTCAGGACAATGTTCTGATTGGCATGGGCGCCATTGTGATGGATCAGGCTGTAGTAGAGGAAAATTGCCTGATTGCCGCCGGAGCTGTTATTCTGGAAAATACAGTATGCCGCTCCGGCGGCGTATATGCGGGCGTGCCGGCCAAACGCGTGAAGGAACTGACGCCCGAGTTGTTTCAGGGGCAGATACAGCGCATCGCCAACAATTACCTGTTTTATTCAGGCTGGTTCAAGAAAGACTAGAACTCGTCATTCAGCGCGAAGTTGCGCTTTCTGTCGGTCCATCGTCCGCGGGTGAAATCCGGGAACGACTGCGGCGTGCTGCCTGTTGCCACACTCGCTTCTGACAGAGGAGTGATGGCCAGCCAGGTGGCGGCATCGTAAACATCAATTTCGGGTTGTGCGTTTCGCTTGGCCGACTCTACGAAATGGTGGAACACAAAAAAGTCCATTCCGCCGTGTCCTGCTGTTTTGGCATCATTTCCGTAGCGTTTCCAGAGCGGGTGATCGTATTTTTCAAGCCATGTTTTGGCTTCTTCCCAGGAGTGCGCTTTTGTTTTTCCTTCGATGTGAATATTCTTGTTTACGTCCATCCAGATTCCTCTTTCGCCTTGAACCCTGAACCCGAGAGAATACGGGCGGGGCAGTCCCGTGTCGTGCGACAGCAGAATTGTTTCGCCGTTATTACATTTGATGACAGTAGTAACCACATCCCCCAGTTTGAATTCAATTTTTGCGTTGGGGTGGTTGGCCCCTCCTTTTGGGTGATCCACGATGTAGTTGTGCAAGCCGCGGGCTTTGCTGGCTGTTGACGTCAGCGAAACAAACCTGTTGCCCCTGTTGATATCAGCCATCATGGCTACCGGACCGACGCCGTGCGTTGGGTACAGGTCGCCGTTGCGGTGAATGGAGTGTTTGGTTCTCCATTTGGCTTCACTGAAACCCTTTTCTCCAAAGTCTACACCCGATTCGTAAGGTGAAGCGCCGTCATTGAATTTTACCCCGCGCAGATCGTGCTGGTATCCACCCTCAAGGTGAATCAATTCGCCGAAGAGACCTTCGCGAACCATATTCATGATGGCCATGACATCGCGGCGGTAGCATACATTTTCGAGAAACATGAGCGGGACACCGGTTTCCTCGTGCACATTGACCAGCTGCCAGCACTCGTCAATGGAAAAAGCGCCGCACACCTCCGTACCCACGTACTTGCCTGCGCGCATGGCCGCGACAGCCTGCTCGGTATGCCATTCCCACGGAGAAGCAATGACCACCGCGTCAACAGACTTGTCTTCCAGCAGATTCTTGTAGTCGTGCGGACCTTTGTCGTAAACGGCGGGTTTTTTACGACCTTTTTCTTCAATCATTTTCAGCGTATCTGCCACCATTTTGGGGTCGGGGTCGGCGATCGCCACGACTTCACAGTCGGCACGCATAAGAGCCAGTTCTACGTGGCTTTGTCCGCGGAGACCTGTTCCGATAAAACCAAGGCGGAGCTTATCTTTCGGTTTGCCGTTGAGTATAAATGGTGTTCCTGTGGTTTGTTTTTCAATGGTTGAAGCAGGTACTGCCAGTGCGGCGCCTGCCATCACAGAATTCTGGAGGAAAGTACGGCGGTTGAGTTTGTTTGACACGAAAAAAAGTTTTAAAACATGAGTTACAGGTTTACCAGCGGATGAGTGCGCTGCCCCAGGTGAATCCACTTCCAAATGCGGCGAGGCAAACGAGATCGCCCTCTTTGACCTTACCGGCCTCCCAGGCTTCACAAAGAGCGATGGGTACCGATGCCGCTGTGGTGTTTCCATACTTCTGGATATTATTCCACACCTGATCGTCGCGCAATCCGAGCGATCGCTGTACCATCTGGCTGATACGCAGATTGGCCTGGTGTGGTACGAGCAGGGAAATATCGGAAGTCTGAAGTCCGGTTTCTTTCAGGGCTTCGTGAATGACTTCGGGGAACTTCTGAATTGCCAGTTTGAATACGAACTGACCTTCCATGTTCGGGTAGTAATGGCCCTCCCGGAACATTTTTTCCGTGATGAAAATTTCACCGTAGGTATCAGCAGGCGGATATCCGTAGTCGAACTCCTCCCCCATTTTGTTCAGGTGGTATCCGCCATGAGCTCCCGGATTGATAAAAGCCAATTTCTCGGCATAGGTACCGTCTGAATGTAATTTGGTGGTCAGGATTCCCTTCTCAGGATTATCGGAGGGCTGAACGACGACGGCTCCGGCTCCGTCACCAAAGATGACCGTTACGTTTCTGCCCCGGTCGCTGAAATCTAATCCCATGGAATGCATTTCAGAACCGACAACAAGTACATTTTTATACATACCGGTTTTTACAAACTGGTCGGCAATACTCAGTCCGTACAGGAAACCGCTGCATTGATTTCTTATATCGAGTGCTCCGGCCTCGTTTTTGGTGATGCCCAGTTCTCGCTGAAGCAGCACCCCGCAACCCGGGAAGTAATAATCGGGGCTCAGGGTAGCGAAAACGATGAAATCAATTTCTGCGGGATCAATACCGGCGCGTTCGCAGGCAATTCTGGCTGCTGCTGCGCCCATGGTCGAGGTAGTTTCCTCGTGTTTTTTTCCGTAGCGGCGTTCGCGGATACCAGTTCTTTCCTGTATCCATTCGTCGGAAGTATCCATGATACCGGATAATTCCTGATTGGTTACCACCCTCTCGGGCACGTAGTAACCTATACCGGCAATTCTACTGCGTGACATAGTCTGAAATCTGGTTTTGAAATAAAATTAATGGCTGATTTTTCTGTGGTGCAGCAAAAATAACCGAAAGAAGAAAACAAATTATGAAATTTGTCGGGCGCGTAATGAGAAGCGCCATTCTGAAAACAGTATATACGTACCTTAGCGAGATGAAAAGTCTGATTTCCCTCCTGTCTGTTACCATAATTGTCGTGCAGTTTGCTGCTGCACAGTCGGTGTCCAAGCGGCTTAGTCTGAATGAAAGTCTGGAGCTGGCTCTGGCAAACAATAACCAGATCAAAAAAAACAAACTGGACCGCCAGGCACTGGAGCGAAAGGTCAAGGAGGCCCGGAGCGGAGCATTACCCGATGTTAATATGGGTGTCAATTTTGACTGGTATCCGTTGTTACCCACACAGATACTGCCCGGAGAGCCTTTTGGCAGGGGTCGGGATACCTACTTCCCTGTTCAGTTTGGTCAGCCTTTTCAGCTGTCTGGAATAATGACTGTTGAGTATCCGCTGTTGAATGAGGCCGCCCGGCGCCAGTCGCCGGCACTGGATGTCACCCGCGGTATCAGTGACCTGATGCTGGTGCGTTCGCGCGAGGAAGTGATATTCAACACCGCGACAGTCTATTATCAGGCACTTCAAACGGAGCAGCTGTTGCGGGCGGTGAATGCCAACATTGACAAGCTGGATGCACTTCGCGGTATGGCCGAATTGCAACTGGCCAACGGATTTGCTATCCCGACAGATGTGAAACGCATACGGGTGGCGCGCACCAATCTGGAAACCCAGCGCCAGAATCTGCTGGCTGCTATCGGTGGCCTTCGGCAAACATTGCAGTTCTACTGCGGAATTCCCTACGAAGAACCACTGGATCTGGTCAACGACAGTGAACAGCCTGCGGCAGACTCTCTGCGCTGGCTGGGTATTCGCCTGGAAGAGGAAACTATTACAGAATACAGGTTGCTGGCCAATCAGATGGAACTCACCCGCATACAGCGGAGAGCTGCTCACGCCGAATCATTTCCTACCGTACATTTGTATGGCGCCGCCGCCGCCCAGTCATTCCAGCCGGATGTCAACTTTTTCAGTCCAGACAGAGAATGGTACGGTATGGCAGCTGCGGGTGTAAAACTCAAAATGCCGCTGCTCGACGGCTTTCGTGTACATAACAAGGCGATGGGACTTCGTATCGAAGAACAAAAACTCGACGAGGACCGCAGACAGCTCGCTGCAGGAAAAAGACTCGAGTATAGCGTAGCACGTACTCAGCTGGTAAACGCTTTGCAGGCGCTTCGTACCCAGAGCGATAATGTGGCACTGGCACAGGAAATAACAGATAAACTCTTGCTTCAGTACAAGGAAGGGGTGGCGTCACTTACCGATCTGCTCAATGCCCAGACTGCTCTTTCAGAGGCTGTCACCAATTATTGGCAGCAGGCCTTCGGATACAAGCTTTCTGTATTGAAACTCCTGAAAGGCGCCGGAAAACTGGAGGAATTACTTAATGACTGATTTTGTTTTAAAATTAATTCCTACCTTTCCAAAAATAAATTATTTATGGCATTTTCGGTCACGTTCAAGGATGAAACCCTGACGGGTAAACTGATTCAGGAGATATCTGTTCCTGTCGGTTCGGAAGTAATGACGCTTCGTGAAATTATCATGCTGCGTGTGGAAGAGGAAATCAGAAGACGGGAGGATGAAAAACATCAGCGGTTCATGGCACTCGCCTTCGAGATGGATGAGAGAGAGCGTACGCTGAATGGTGTCAGGGAAAAGCGCAAACCCGGAGAAGTGCCTGATCCGGAGGCTCATGGATACAGGGCGCTCAAGGCTTTTCAGCAGAACGCCTATTTTGTTCTGGTGGACAATATACAGGTGGAAAATCTGGAGGCGCCGCTCAGAATGACGGATAAAACAACTGTTACCTTCGTCAAAACAACTCCTCTGGTGGGTGGCTAAGTACAGTTTATTACAGATATTAAAGGATCGGTTCGCTGGCAGAGATAACACAGGGAGCCTGATTTCTGATATTTCGGACAAGATGTCAACGGGTACCGTACATCATCCGGAACAGCTGGATTCGTGGAAAAAACTCATAAAAATGCCCCCGGACAAACAGAAGGCAGCTGGGCCTCCTTTATTCAGCATATTCAGATGATGCGCAATACAGATGCGCAATTTGAGCTGGCTCATTTATTTGCAACTTTTATAAACAAAGAGGGCGCGTTCATTAAAAGGGAATTGCTTGCCCTTTCCCTGAAACACTTGTATATCAAGCTGAAGAAGAAGGCTGCTCATCCGACGGCATTTCAGCAAAAAACACTCGATGAACTGAATTCTCCCTCAGCCACCAACTCTGACGGGTTGTACAGGGAGCTCTTTACCGACAGGTATTACGGGGAGTTTGCTCCGGTTACGGGTCAGTTGTTGGCGGTGAATAATACCAGGGTAAGGGAGCTACTTAAATTATGTCTTGATTACAGCGATAAAAGTGCCCCTTCGCCGAAGTGGAATAAAGAAGTAGCAGAAATAACCGGATATCTTGACAAGGTCTGTCTGGCTGAGAAAACTGTCCCTTTTTTGGAAAAATGGTGCGAACTACTTCGGTCAGACCATAAAAACCTGCCGAATCAGCAGAATATGTGGAGGTATAAACCGGATATTCCCGCCTGGGTTTCTCCGTTTATCTGGTTTGCAGGTCGGAATCTTTCAGACGAACCCGGTATCAGGCAGGCACTTTCCGATTTGGCAGACTTGTCGTTTAAAAAAGTACCTGGTATAGGTCCGCTTTCTGTGAAAACCGGAAATGCCTGTATCCATGCCTTTGCGTTAATGCCCAATAATTCGGGTGTTATACATATCCTGCGGCAGCAGAAGAGAGCAGCGAACAAAACTGTCAGGGGTACAATTGAAAAAGTACTCCAAAAACTGGCTTCACGCGATAATCTGACTCCTGGAGCATTGATGGAGATCGGGATACCGGACTTCGGGCTGGATGAGAATGGTATGGCTGCTTTCGATTTCGGGGAATACGAAGCTGTGCTCAGTATTGAAAATAATGCCAGTGTTTTGATCAGATGGATGCAGAGGGGTAGTCTGAAAACACTGAAATCAGCTCCTGCATCCGTCAAAAAAGAACAGGTTGCAGCGTACAAGGCACTTGTAACGCGGCAGAGTGAAATTAAAGATGCGCTGGGAGGGATTTCCCGCATGCTTGAATCTGCGTGGCTGGAGAAAAGAACCTGGACTTGTGCCCAGCTGGCCGACAGGCTGCTCAATCATCCGGTTCTGAAATTCATTGGTCGCCGGCTTGTCTGGCGACTGGAGTACGGAAAAAAAACAATTGATGCGATTTTCCATGAAGGTAACTGGCAGAGTCCGGAAGGTGTAATAGCAGATGTTTTTCCATCTGATGCCCGTGTTACATTATGGCACCCGATACTGGTAGAAGCTGGCGATGTGCTGGCCTGGCGCAACTGGCTGGAAGAGCGACAGATTACCCAGCCATTCAAACAGGCGTACCGGGAAGTTTACGTGGTTACGCCCCCGGAAATACGCACCAGCTCCTATTCAAACAGATTTGCCGCCCACGTACTCAGACAGCATCAGTTTGCTGCGCTTTGTGGTTTGCGAGGCTGGCACTATAAATTACAGGGAGACTTTTACAATCCTGTCACCCCGCACAAGGACGTACCGTCCTGGGAATACCGCATTGAATTCTGGATAGAGACCAATGATCTGGACGACACTCTTGATTCAGGAATTTACCAGTACGTATATACCGATCAGGTACGTTTCAGTTATCAGGGTCGTCAGGTGAATATGCCGGACGTACCACCTGTTGTGTTTTCCGAGTTGATGCGGGATGTTGATCTGTTTGTGGGAGTATGCAGTATCGGGAATGATCCCAACTGGCAGGATTCGGGTAATCAGCGACTGAGAGATTACTGGAATCGCTATGCTTTTGCCGAGGAGTTGTCGGCCAGTGGAGAGGTGCGTCTTGAGGCCCTGAAAAAAATGATACCCCGGCTTAAGATTGCCCCGCAGTGTCGTTTCGAAGGGCGCTATCTGATGGTGCAGGGTACCAGGCATCTTTATAAAATACACTGCGGCAGCGGCAATATACTGATGTCGCCGAATGACAAGTATCTGTGTATAGTTCCGGATCAGGCTGCCCGACGGGACAAAGAGCTGATATACCTGCCTTTTG
>JAJTFM010000076.1:0-26319 GCA_021298575.1 Saprospiraceae bacterium
GCCGCCGCCAAATTCGTCGGAGAGATACTGGAGGTCTGCATCGCCCGGATCGGCGGTGAAAAGCGGATCGTTCTGTGTGCTTTCTCCGCCAAAATTATTCGGACCGATGGCTCCGAGAGCGGAGCCGGAAGTGAGAAGCAGGCCTTTTTCAAGCTCCAGGTCGTTATTGTCCGAAGGGTAGGCAAATGTACCCATACCACCTTGCGGGCAGTTAACGCCTGTTACAGTAACCATAGCGCCGCCGGTTGATACGGCGTTCTGGATATCTGTGAAATTGGCTGCCGTATCAATCTGAATTTTTTCCTTGGGGATGCAAGGATCGGAACTGCACGACCAGGTTCCTTTCCAGCCCGATTCCTGCACAGAGTTGTCTGATTTGAACTGGACCGTCAGGCAACCGCTGGTAGCCTGTACCTGAAAGCAGACACCACCGCCGCCGGCGATATACTCGGGTTGAAAACCGTTGCCGTCGAGCGATGCGAGTAACGGACTGTTAGCGGTGGGGCCATCGAAGAAATTCAGTTCATCGCCAGCGCCGGCCTGTCCGGGAAGGCTGGGCTCCAGATTGTAATACTCCAGCGAGAAGCTGATACATTCCGAAGGCTGATCGGGGCAAATCACGAAAGTGTAGTTTTCATTGATTCCATAGTCGCCTGTAGCGCCACCCGAATCGTACAGGGTACCGGAGCAGAGAGAAGAACCTCCGTCGCCAATTGTCAGGATGGGCGGAATCTCTTCTACGCAGAGTGTAAAGCCACCAGAGTTTGGCGCTGCGGTTGCCGACCAGTCGCTTACACGTATATAATAAATTTCGTTCGGTGTGAGGTTGAACAAATCAATAAAGAGGCTGTCTTCTCCCACCTGCGCGCTTGCACAGCCGATTTCTCCGAGTCCGTTGAGTACGCAATCGCCGCGGTAGATAGCAATTTCCGGATTCACGATCGGGTCAATACCGGCAGCTTTGATAGTAATACGGTAGTCGTAAAGCGTATCGGAGCAGGTGAACTTGAACCACACGTCGCGTTGTGCAACTGCACTGTTGAAACAGGAGACCGTATCAACCGTGGCAATTATGCTGGGTGTAGCATTTTCATTTGTGTAAATCGTTGATGTACAATGCGGTGCCACGCCGAAGTCAATCATGGTGGCACAGTTGAAGGCATCATTAACGGGGGCCTGCGCGAGGAGACCGGCGGTTGTCAGCAACGCTGCTGCAAGGGATAAAATTACTTTCATTTTATGCTGCATAATAATCCGCTCAAATATAAACCGAAGTTGGTTTGCCGAACGAATAAAAGGACGGAATTATACCAATAATGAATCTATTGGCAAAATTTGACTCGGAGAAGGGCCCAAATCAGCGCCTGTTCTGACGATTTGCGCCAGGGGTTGGTGGCTGAGTTACGGCTGCAGGCGACTCATCAAGCGGCGTATCATCCGGATTGGGGAGGGAGTCGCGTTTGGGAGCAGGTGCTTTGGATCTGATTTTAGCTGATTCTTTATTGGCGATATACTTGTCAGTCAGATTGGCTTTTGCCATTTTTTCCTCGAGCGGTTTCCTGTCGGCGGCTATTGTATCGTTGAGGAAGTGCTCAATCATCAGACTGGCGATCGGGGCAGCGTAAGAGGCACCCCAGCCTGCATTTTCAACGTAAACGGCAATGGCGATTTTAGGGTCATTTTTGGGGGCGAAAGCAAAGAATACAGAGTGGTCATCACCGTGCGGGTTCTGGCTTGTACCGGTTTTTCCACATACCGAGATACCCGTTATCTGGGCAATACGGGCTGTACCGCGTTCAACGCACTGCGCCATTCCCTCTACAACGGTTTCAAAGTGGCGGGCTTCCACACTTACTACATGTTTCTGAAAGAAGCGGTCGGGAATGCTGGTGGTATCCTTGAAGGCCATGGCGAGGTGAGGCGCATACCAGTATCCCCTGTTGGCTATACAGGCCGCAAAATTGGCCATTTGAAGGGTTGTCAGCTGCAATTCACCCTGGCCGATGCCGCACGACATAATCGTTGGCGAGTGCCAACCCCCGAGTTTTTTCGGGTATATCTTGTCGTAATAAGTGGAGGTGGGGTAACTTCCCGGACTTTCATTCGGATAATCAATACCCAGTCTCTGTCCGAACCCGAATTCCTTCAGGTACTTGTTAAAGAGGTCGAGCCCCTGTTGGGGATTGGAGTATCCGAACTTGTCTATGATATCCCTGTACTTCACCATATAATATGTATTACAGGAATGTGCAAGTGCGTCAACTACTCCGTTAAGGTGACCGCTGTGGTGACATTTATAGGTTCTTCCAGCGTAGTAATAGCCTCCACTGCAGCCAAATCCGCCTGTGGGACTAATAACACCCTCCTGCATGCCGGCCAGAGAAACTGCCGTTTTGAAGATAGAGCCGGGCGGATATTTTGCCATAACTGTGCGGTCGAAGAAGTACTTCAGGGGGTGGGTAAGCAGTCGGCTGAATTCTTGTCCGCGATCCTGCGTCATAATCAGCAGATTCGGGTCGTAGGTGGGAGCACTGACCATAGATAATATCTGACCCGTTTTGGGATCGAGGGCCACTACACTCCCGGTTTTATTCTGCATCAGGTATTCGGCGTAGGCCTGAAGCCTGACGTCAATAGATGTAATCAGGTCGTGCCCTGCTTCGGCAGGGCTGTCTTCAGCGCCCTCCTTGTACTTTCCGACAATTCGGCCCAGATTATCTCTCAGGAGAGCCGTTGCGCCTTTTTTGCCACGCAGATAGTCTTCATAAGCGGACTCAATACCTGCAGCTCCGATATAGTCGCCCGTTTCATACTTGCCTTTTGATTTTTCGATATCGCGTGGATCCACCTCGTTGATGTAGCCGAGAACGTGGGCACCCACACTCTCCGGATAGCCGCGGATATTGCGCACCTGTACGAAAAAACCGGGAAACTCATAAAGACTTTCCTGCAGGCGCGCGCATGTCTGCGGGGTCATTTTCTTCAGAAATACATAAGGAACCGATTTGGAATACTTGCCACTTTTCCAGTCTTTCACAAGATTTTGCCTGAATTCTGTTTCTGTGATACCAAGAATTGCACAGAACTTGGGCACGTCCATTTCCTGAAGATTGACCTGACTGTAAGTTACCATCAGGTCGTAAGTAGCTTCATTATTTACTATCAACACCCCGTTTCTGTCGTAAACCAGTCCACGAGGGGGATAAACAGTCAGATTTTCTATAGTGGTCGAGTCAGCTCTCCGTCGGAAGGAATCATCGAAAAGCTGAAGCTGAGCTGCCCTGAATACGAGGAGAGCCCCGCAGATCAGGAACACCAGCTGGATATTTTTTTGACGATAGATACCTGATTTCATAATTCAGCTGGCCGGCTTTATTGTTTGGGATTGAAAAGTGCAGCGTACAGAATTACAAAGATCATGGTAACACTCCAGGATGACACCGTTTTTAACACTATCGAAGCAAAATAAACGAAGGTAAACGCTTCGACCGAGTGATACCAGAAGAGAAAGAGGAAGAAGAAAACCCCCGAAACGGAGAGGAATGTCTGCCATGATACATACTGGGGAGCAAAAATGGGATCCTTGGCATTGAATCCTCCTTTGGGTGCAAAAGCAGCAAAGACCAGTCCGCGGATAAATCCGGCGAATGCACCGGCACTGGCGTGCACGCCGGGTGTCTGATAGAACATATCGACCGAGATACCCACGGCAAAACCCAGCAGCACCAGATAGGGTGCAGCCAGCTGTACAGGCAGCAGCAGGATGAATATCGGATACAGTATAACATTGAAGTAGGCAGACCCAACAGTCTGAACGGCCTGTTTGAGAAGCAGGCCCTGACCCAGTATCAGCCCCAGAAAACGCCAGAAATTCGGGAAAATGCTGGAATTCATCGCTTTATCTTAGATTTCAGACTGTCAATTTCGGGTGAAAACAGATTTCGCACCACAGATACGTCGTTGACATCCGACATAGACTGGCCGAGTCGCACTTTCACTTCAAGAAAGTGCGGATTCTCGCTGTCTTCTGTGGGAAGAGCCTCTACAATACCCACCGGAATATCCCTGGGAAACATCAGGGAGTAGCCACTGGTGACCACCCGGGCGCCCGGTAAAATTTTGTCTTTGAAGTGCTTGGAAATATT
Source organism: Saprospiraceae bacterium (assembly GCA_021298575.1). Taxonomy (GTDB): domain Bacteria; phylum Bacteroidota; class Bacteroidia; order Chitinophagales; family Saprospiraceae; genus M3007. Next base: position 4,146 of record JAJTFM010000076.1, read on the forward strand.
CCTAAGCGACATGACTTCCGGATTATTACCATCCCACTCAAGGGAACCGAAAGCGCCGGTTCCTTCAACAGATGCTGTTATTCGTGTCTGGCTGTGTAAAACCGACATGACAATGGAGAAATTGTCACTGACATGCCGCACAATACCAACCACACCATCGGGAGTCACTACAGCTGTGTGTGGTTCCACACGGTCATTTTTACCCCTGTTAATCAGCAGCCAGTTGTTCACACTGGTAACAGAATTTTCCACTACCCTCGCAGAAACGTACTCATACAGGGGGCGGACATACTTCCTTCGAATAGAATCGGAACCTGTGAGTGAGTCGTAAGTTACCCGGTAAAAGGTATCGCGCACGGGCACCTGCACGTATCGTGCGTATGCAAGACGTTCCTGCAGGCTGTCCACTACATTAGCCAGACTGTCTGCGCGCTCCTGCAGAGAAAAATAGTCGGATACCCTTTGGCGTCGTTCCATGAGCCTTCCGCCGAAAATATCGGTGGTGTTGGCCCAGATAACTGCCTGAGAGGTATTGTAGTTAACAATCAGCATGAAGCAGAACAACTCCACGAATACCAGCGTGACGAAGCCGCCGTTTCGAAGCAGGAGTTGAAGTAGCCGACCCATAGAAACAGTTGTTTGGCGTTTTAGCCTTGATGAAAATGACGACGGTTACCGTCTTACACACTTTTCCTGTCAATAAGGAAGGAGTACTGGCTGGTATTTCTCAGTGCGAGACCGGTGCCACGCACCACAGCACGGAGCGGATCTTCAGGTACGTGAACGTCAAGTTTTGTCTTGGCTTCCAGACGTTTGTCGAGCCCGCGAAGAAGAGCTCCACCGCCAGTCAGATACAAACCGGTGCGATAAATATCCGAGGCAAGTTCCGGAGGTGTCAGCTCCAGCGCCTTGAGTACGGCATCCTCGATCTTGGAGATACTCTTGTCGAGTGCATAGGCGACCTCCTGATAACTGATTTTGATTTGCTTGGGAATCCCGGTCATGAGGTCACGGCCATTCACAGGGAAATCGGCAGGAGGATTTTCGAGTTCGTGCAGAGCCGAGCCCACATTAATTTTAACCTGTTCGGCCGTGCGCTCTCCAATAAGAATATTGTGTTCACGCTTCATGTAGCTCATGATATCGTTCGTCAACTCATCGCCGGCGATACGGATACTTTGGTCACAAACAATGCCCGAAAGCGCAATTACCGCAATTTCCGTAGTGCCACCACCGATATCAATAATCATATTGCCAATGGGCTCTTCGATATTGAGACCTATACCGAGTGCTGCAGCCATTGGTTCATGAATAAGGTATGTTTCCTTGCTGTCCACGTGATCTGCCGAATCAAATACTGCACGCTTTTCAACTTCAGTGATTCCACTGGGAATGCAAATAACCATCTTGAGGTGGCTGAAAAGACTGCTCTTTCTGCCCACCATCTTGATGAGGCTCTGTATCATCGCCTCGGCAGCCTGAAAGTCGGCTATTACACCATCCTTGAGTGGACGTACAGTTTTGATATTCTCATGGGTTTTCTCGTGCATCTGCATGGCGCGATGCCCCACGGCAATGGTATTTCCTGTACGGCGATCAATAGCGACGATGGAAGGTTCATCCACCACCACCTTGTCATCTACCATGATAAGGGTATTGGCGGTGCCAAGGTCAATAGCAAGTTCCTGCTTGAAGAAATTAAAAAGATTGAACACAACACTCTGTTTATGATAGTGAAAAACGGTTTCCGGGAATCGGCAGGTATGCCTTTGATTCTGGCTGCAATATCCGGCTGTTCGGACAAATTTCCGCAAAAGTACACAAATTTTTGCAGATTTTACAATCAATCTGTTTGCGGATTTTTTCGCTGAATTTTCCGGGGCGGACTGGTATCCTGTCCGACGGTCACAATCCAGTAGTCTTCGGGGTTCAGGTACCTGAAGGCAAGATTCTGTATTTCTTCGGGAGTGATACTGTTTATTTTATTGACCAGTCGGCTGAATACACTCAGAGGGAGTCCTTCCGCGAGCAGCCCCCTGACCACATCCGAGACATTGAGCGGGCCATCCAGTCCGTTCAATAACATACCCAGCAGATAGTTGCGTACCATACTCAACTCCTCAATCTGCACAGGCTTTTCCCTCAATTTTTTCATTTCAGCCAAAATTGCGCGCACTGCCGATGCTGTATTCTCTGTATTAACCTCCGTGGCTATGTAGAGGCAGCCATCATTCAGGTAGGCGTCGAGGGTAGAGTAGATATTATAAGTAAACCCTTTTTTTTCCCGTATGCTGGTCATAAGCCGTGAGCCGAAGTAACCACCAAGTATGGTATTCAGCACATACAGACCATCATAGTCCGGATGATTCCGGCCGAAAGCTCTGCGCCCTATCTTGATGGCTGTCTGTAATGAGCCCGGATGTGAAATATGAATTCTAGCCGGCTTGCCGCTTGTGTCAGTATGGCTTACAAGTGGCTGACCAGGCTTGTCTGCCACTGTGCTCCAGTCTTTACCCAAAAACTGATTCAAGGCGGCAATAATCTTGTCGTCAACACAACCCGAGGCCACGATAAAGCAGTTGTCGGGGTGGTACCAGTTGTCGTAAAATGCCAGCAGATCGGCACTCTGAAGGGCCTGGTAATCAGCCTCAACGGAATTGTAGCCGTAAGGGTGGTTTTCACCGAAAATAAGCTCTGTAACTTTCCTGTAGGCAACTGTTTCCACCTTTTCCAGTTCTACTGCCAACTCCTGTATGCCCGTACGCTGATAGGTTACGAGTTCTTCTTCAGGGAAAACTGGATCCCTGATAATTTCAGCGAAAACCGGTATCACCTCTGAAGCGTATCTGGACAGGGTGTACAGAATAACGTTGGCTGTATCCAGATTGGATGGGAGACTCACAGAAGCACCGTAAAAATCAAAAAACTCGGCTATTTCAGCACTTTTTTTTCGTGAAGTGCCCTCTCTGATCAGTCGCGCCGTGGTGCGGGAGGTGAGTCTTTTCACCTCACACGAACGACCGGCTTTGAAAACCACCTCTATCTTGAGGATTTCCTGACCGGGAAAATCCATCGCAAAAAGCAGTATGCCATTGTCCAGTTTATGTACTGCCGGCTCCGGCAAATCCAGGTTAATGACCGGATTAATGGGCGGAGCATTTCGGTTTATTTCAGTCAAAACAGATGTATTTGCCAAATGGTATCATTTAGATTATACCGTGAATCGGGGATGCGAAGGTATGCTGCCGCGCTTTTTCCACAAAATGTTAGTCATTTAAAAGCATTTCAGGGAAAAATTTATATACTTTTGCGTCAATTTATATCCGTTGACCATGAAATTCAGCACATCCTCTTCAGAACTCCTGAAACAACTTCAGATAGCCAATGGCGCTATCGGAAGTAATCCGGTACTTCCCATCCTTGAAAATTTCTTTTTCAGGATAGAGAACAAGAAGCTTACTATTGCCGCTACAGATCTTGAAACGAGTATTACTACTTCCATAGAAGTAGTAGCCGACGACGATTTTTCTGTAGCAGTGCCAGCGAAAATACTGCTTGACACGCTCAAGGCCCTGCCACAGCAACCTGTCACTTTCAGCGTGGACAGCAAAAACTGGGGTATTGAAATCACTTCCTCTTATGGCCGCTACAAACTGGCCGGCGAGAGCGGTGACGAATTCCCGAACGTTCCTGAACCCGATTCCGTTGAAACGGTGAAAATAAACAGCCAGTTCCTGCTGGATGCTATCAATAATAGTGTTTTTGCCACTTCCAGCGACGAACTGCGTCCGGCCATGACCGGCGTCTATTTCCAGGTAGAAATGAACAAGCTCACCTGTGTGGCTACCGACGCCCACAAGCTTGTCAGATATACCACTCATCAGCTCGTCGGGGAGGTAAGTAAAGCAATCATTATCCCCAAAAAGGCACTTAACCTGCTGAAGAATGCACTGCCAGCCAATGACGGAGTGACTATCTCCTTCAACAAGGCGAATGCGTTTTTCTCGTTCGGAAATATGAGTCTGGTCTGCCGCCTTATTGACGCCAGATACCCCGACTACAATGCTGTCATACCGATTGACAATCCCAATCAAATGACGCTCAACCGCGCCGATTTCCAGAACTCTCTGAAACGTATCGCAATCTACGCAAACAAGACTACCAATCAGGTAGTACTCGATATTTCAGATCAGAGTGTAACCATCAGCGCACAGGATCTCGACTTTTCCAACGAGGCCACCGAGCAAATGCCCTGTAATTTTTCCGGTTCACCGCTGAAAATCGCTTTTAATGCCAAGTTCCTCGCAGAAATGCTCGGTGTACTCAGCGCCGAAGAAGTAACAATGGAATTCTCCTCTCCAAGCCGGGCCGGTATCATCACCCCGGTCGAGGAAAGCAACGTGAATCACGAAATCCTTATGCTGGTTATGCCGGTTATGCTCAACAACTAATTCCATTTCAGGTTGTTTATCTGTATGGTGGGTGTGGGTTTCGTACTCACACCCACGTTTTTTTGGTAATTTTACTTCATCACACACCACTGTGTTCATCCCGACACCGCCATCACGGTAATTTTTTTTATGAGATTCCTCACCTGCTGTATCCTCTGTTTTTCCTTCTTCTCATCATCGGTTTCCGCCCAAAATACAGCCGCCAAAGGTCAGTTGCAAGGTCCTGAAAAGGAAGCTATCGCCTTTGCCAATATCGCCCTGTTCAGTGCCGCCGACAGCAGCCTGCAAAAAGCCGGCGTCACCTCCGAATCAGGCATCTTCGAACTGCGCGGACTCAAAGCAGGAAGCTACTACCTGAAGGCCACCTATCTGGGTATGGCAGACCTGTACAAACCGGGTATCCTGCTTTCTGAAAATGAAACGCTAGATCTGGGTGTGGTTACTATGTCTGCTCGTACGCTCGAGATGGCCGAGGCGGTCATCACTGCCACGCGCCCGATGGTAGAAGTGCGCCCCGATCGCACTGTCTTCAATGTACAGGGAACTATCAACAGCGCAGGCACCGACGCCCTGTCGCTCATGCGCAAAGCTCCCGGCGTAACAGTGGATAATAACGACAATATCAACGTACTCGGACGCGCAGGCGTGCTCATTTATCTGGATGGCAAACGTCTGCCGCTGTCGGCACAGGATCTGGCGGCCTATCTGCAAAGTCTGCCAGCCGATCAGATTGACCGTATCGATATTATTACTAACCCCGGATCACGCTATGAGGCTGAAGGCAACGCCGGCATTATTGACATCAGGCTTAAAAAAGACAAGAGTCTCGGCGCCAACGGCTCGCTGAACTCCACGGTCAGTCAGGGCCGATTCGGAAGAGGTAACCTCAGTGGCACCGGCAACTACCGCAACAAACTAATCAATGTATTCGGATCCGCACTGGCTGATGCAGGCCGCAGCTACCACAACATGAACTCCCTGAATTACCAGAACGGGATTGTTCAGGAGGAAATCAATGACAGTGAAAACGATACAAGGAACTACAATTTCCGGCTGGGAACCGATTTCTTCCTGTCGAAATACCATACTGTCGGCTTTATCACCAGTGCTGCAAATAACTACGCCGACCGAAGCAGCTTCAACCGGATCACACTGGCCCGACAGTCAACTCCGAATGTCATTGACAGTATCCTCGTGGCGGGCAGCACAGCAGATAACCCGCGTACACAGCGTACTGTCAATCTCAATTACCGCTACGACAATACCAAGGGTCGTGTCCTCAACTTTGATCTCGACTACGGCAACTATATCAACGAAACCCGCCGTTTACAACCCAATCTGTACTACGACGCTACCGAAACCTATGTACTCACCGAGGTAAACCAGAAGTACGATACACCTACCGATATTGATATTTACACAGCTCAGCTCGACTTTGAAAACAAGCTCTGGGGCGGCAATCTCGGACTCGGTGGCAAGCTAAGTAAAGTAGGCTCTGACAATACTTTTCTGGTTTTTGACGAAAGATCCGGCATTTTTGTACAGAATGACACGCTTTCCAACGAATTCACCTACGATGAAATGGTGTGGGCTGGTTATGTCAGTTACGCCAGGGCGCTCGGTAAAAAATGGAATATGAACACAGGTGTCCGGGCAGAACATACCGATATCACCGGTAACCTGCGTGCTTTCCTGCCGGAGCTGCAGGAACCTCCGGTATTGCAGAATTATCTGAACTGGTTTCCAAATATCGGTCTCACCTATGCTCGCGCACCGGAACATATTTTCTCTGTCAATGCAGGCAAACGTATCAACCGGCCCGACTATAACGTCTCCAGGACAGTGGTGAGTCTGAACGCCAGCGCTCCGGTCCAGATAACGCCGAAGTGGAATGCTTACTTCAACGTAAATGTCTCGCACATCGACAATCAGGCCCGTTACCCCAATGGAGCGGTGATTGATGTACAGGTGTATTCATATAATATTTACCACCAGCAGACCTTCGACCTCCCTTTCGATCTGAAAGGAGAAATATCGGGATACTACTCCGGTCCAGGCGTCTGGGGCGGCGTTTTTCTGTATGAGTCCAACTGGAGCCTGGATCTCGGATTGCAACGCAAGTTTCTGAAGAACCGCCTGAATGTACGCCTGAGTGTAAGTGATATCTTCTATCAGACAGGCTGGAGTGGTGAATCAACCTTTAATGGCCTCACTTCTGTTAGCAGTGGCCGCTGGGACAGCCGCCGGGTCAGTCTGAACGCGGGATACCGGTTCGGTAACGATCAGGTGAAATCAAGAAAACGCCAGACGGGCATCGAAGCCGAACAAAAGCGGACGGGCGGAGGATAAAGGGTGCCTGCCCCTCAAAAACCCGAGCAAACCACGCATCGGTCGGTTTTGCCAAAGCTGGTCTGTAGCACTATTTCCATGCCTCCTGCGAAGCGCGAGCGCGTACGCGCGATGTCTGCATCATAGGAAACTGTAATAGTAAACTGGTCGTTACCCATTTGCACTGCCGGCACAAGAGTGTTCAGTGTGAAAGCAGAACCAGGCAGGCTTCCACCTCTGAGATAGGCGCCGGCTGTCATTTTAGCCCCACCACGCCCCGTAAAACCTGTCTGGTAAAATATACCGGCCATGGTCTGCCACTGCAGACTGTTGGAACCGGTCACTGATTGACGGCGATACAGCGCTCTTAACTGTACACTCTGTGCATGGACCCGCGTTTTCCAGACTGAACAGGTTCCGTAGAGTACCATACCCACTCCCAGCCGGTTTTCGTCGCCCAGCAGGGAGTAAACCGGCTTGTTCAGGTGTCGCCATGCCAAACCGGCCGACCAGCCCCTTTCGTTGTTGTACAGGACAAATCCGGAAGACAAATCAGGCTGAAAGATATTGTCGCGCAGGAAGTTCTCTCCATTGCTGTTCGACGGATCAAAAGAGCCATTCTGAAACTGTTCGTCAAACTTCAGTTTTTCAGGCTGAATTCCCATAGCCAGTCCGCCCAGACTACCCCCGACTGCAGCGAAAGTCTCATCTCCCAGATGCTGATGATAGGCTGCTGTCAGCATTCCGTTGCTGTTGTAGTAGTATCCCAGCGGACTGAAATCATGCTGTACACCGATTCCAAGGGCATAATAGCTCTTTTTGCTGTTTTGCAGACAGAAGCGAATATCTGCAAAAGCTGATGCGCCCTGATAGGAGTTCTGGTTAACCAGATTATCCCACTGCCCCCGGTAAAGAGTTGCCACCTGTGTCCGGTGAACAGAACCGCTGCCGGTAGCTGCCGGATTGAGTAGCTGAGGCAACTGAATACTGTTGGCAAAATGATAATCCTGCGCCCCGGTAAAAAGCGGCATGATGATCAGAAGCAGAGAAATGGATATGTTATGCATGGTGTTTATCTGATTAATTGTACTGTACCCGCATAGGTACGGTTTATTCCGTCGGGGAAAATCACGGAAATAGTGAATCTGTATGACCCGGCTTCGGCTTTTTCTCCGCGGAAATCACCATCCCAGCCGAAAAAGCGATCTTCCGGTACGGCATTTTCATGTCCTTCCAGCCCGGCAAGATCAAATACCGTTTCGTTGTATTTGTCAAAAATCCGGAAGTAATCAATCCGGAGTGCCTCCGGAAAATTGCTTCTGACATAAAATACATCGTTTACCCCGTCGTTATTCGGTGTGAATGCATTCGGGATGAAAAGTGATGCATCGTAGTCAATGGAAATATCTATCCGGACAGTATCGGTTTTGGTACACCCGTTATTGTCAGTGGCAGTAACGGTGTAGATTACCGACTGAACTGGTCTGGAAACGGGATCTGCAATGAGCGGATCGTTTAGCCAGATTCCAGGCTCCCAAAGAAATTCAACATCCGTTTTGTTGACTTTAGCCGACAGCGGTGCGTACTCGCCGAGAATGATATCGAAATAGTCCTGTTCAACGCGCAGCTGCAGTTCATTGACAGGAAGTACATATACTGTGGTGTCTTCCTTACAACCCTCATCGCTTTCAGCCTGTACGATATAGGTGCCGGGAGACAAAATATTGTGTACCGATCCGGAAGAACTGTATCCCGGACCCGTCACCTGCAGCTGATTGGCTACTCCGGTTGCTGCGGTGAGATTCGTTCCTCAGCTTCCATCGGATAGCCGTGGCACCGGTTGCCTGACTGAGGAAGGAGGCTGTCGCGGGCGCGCACGCCTGCGGGAGACTGAAATCGAATATCGCCTCCGGTATGGTTCTGACCACTACCTCCACAGTATCAGCTGCCGGACAACCTTCCGGCGAAGCTACATTGAAAATCGCTGTGTAGTTACCCTGGTTGCCATACGCGTATGTATGTGCGCATCCGTCGAGCGAGTTTCCATCGCCGAAGCGCCAGGAACAGATAACGCCGGGCATATTGCTTGTTCCCTGAAACTGTACGGGGGCAAGTGTACAGACCGAGTCGTTTGCTACTGCCAGTGCTAAAGGTAATTCGTGTATCAGCAGACTTCCCGAGACACTGCTCTGGCAGCCGCGCTGGGTGGTCGCGCGCGCAAAAGGAGTATAGGTACCCGGTCCGGGATATACGTGGGAGATATTTCTCTGAAACGAGGAATCTCCGTCACCAAACCATAGCTGGATACCAGGCGCCACCGAGTTGACCAGAAAGTTGACCGGGTCACCCGGACATTTCTGCTGGTCATGAATCAGGGCTATATCGGGAAGCGGATAGACTGTTACAGGCAGGCGCACACTGTCGTAACCGCAGCCATAGGCATATAGTGTGATGTAGTGATGATCTGCGCCTGTAATCCCTCACATAACCTGGTAGTGTCGGGCAGTACCACCAGTGCAGTAACATCGGGCGGACTGACCACAATTTCACGCCGGGCAGTATCCGAACCACAGAGATTGGAGGAAACCAGCCATATATCTACAGTGTCAGGCTGATCGCCCGTAAATAACTGGAAAGATGTGGGCTGGTCAAATGAGCCGGAATACTGGTGTCCGTTTGACAAATAATAGGTATGGTTCAGGGGATTCCCGTAACTACCGAGGGTGAGTTCTGCCACACTGCCGGAGCAGGGCTCATCAAAGTCAACCTGAAAGGCCGCTCTGGGGCGCGGTGCCACTTCAATGACACGGGAAAAATCGGCTGCACCGCAGCCATTGACCATGCTCACCCGCACCTGATAGGAGGTATCGGAAATGCCGTCGTAATAGGTGACTGGCGGCGGATTGTAGCCATAATACTTCTGACCATTACCCAAATCCCATATATACTGCCGGCCGTCGTTGGGACTCAGGTTATTAAAGTAAACCGTGAGCGGAGCACAACCCGAGTCGGGAAACACATCGAATCTGATAATACCCGGCATTTGTTCTGCAGGGATTTCAACCTGCACGTCGTCTTTGACAGTACACAGTGGTTCATTGTTGAGCGGATTAACGGTGAAAGCCGTATAGTTTACCTGATAGGTTCCCGGTTCGGAATAGGCATGCTGGAGTAATCCCGGACCGGCAGTTCCGTCACCCCAGTCAACCAGATACACCACGCCGGAAGCAGCATTGGGAGTAACCCTGATGGTTTCCCCCCTGCAGGCAGTGTCGCGGTCAACACTGAATCCTGCGGTCGGAGGGCCGTAAACAGTAACACTTCGGGTGTCACGGTTACAGGTTTCCGGCAGAGCAGGATTGATGTAGGTGTAGGCATACGATGTATCGAGAGCGAGTTGCGAGATATCTACTATATCGCCGTTCACTGCAAAACCGCTGAAAAAACCGCCCGGAGACGCGTTGCCGAGCTGTACTGAGAGTTCGGTATTGCAGACTGCCAGATCCTCACCAGCCTCAACGGCGTTACCTGGCACCACATTTACTGTGATAGAATCTGTACGGCGGCACAGATCGAAGCCACGCACAAAGACCAGCAAATACGAGCCTGGCGACACAGGATCGAAATAAAACCCTCCGCTGTTTTTAAAAATGTGATCACCTTCCCAAAAACCGATAATGGTATCACTGGCCTCCAGATATATCCGGTCTGTACCCGAGCATAAAACCGTATCCCTGGAATAGATCTCCACATTTTCGGGTTCAATGAAACTGGAAACCACACTTTTTTCGAAGATGCCGCAGGTATTGCTCGTGGAAGCGGTGATGAAATAAGGCCCGAAAGCCGCATTCATCTTGACGGGGAAGGAGTCCTGTACCACTCCGTTTATCTGATAAACGAGTGTGGAATCGAATGGTGAGGGTGTGAAATCTGCTTCCAGACAAGCCAGTGCCGGCGTATCAAGAGGCACCTCAATGGGTACCTCCACGACTATACGAATGGTATCTGCGCGCCGGCATACCCCGGCACCCCTGAATGTTGAAATTTCAAAAGTTCCGGCAGTGTTCGGGATGAAGAATACGCCGGAAGTGTCGGTATATAAACTGCTGGCCGGCCCCGTCCAGTTACCCGGCGGGAAAGAAAGAATCTGAATGGTATCGGAACCCGAACAGAATTTCTGATAGTCGTTGGGATACGCGATGGCTATATTGGGGGCTGTACGAAGTGCAAATGTATCGTAGGCATGCACCTCACCGCAAAAATTGGAATCAACGGCCTCCAGAAAATACGTGTCGTTAGAAAGCGGAAGTATAACGGGAAAAGAATCGTATTCAATCCCGTTAATGGTGTAAATCACAGCGGTATCCAGCGGAATGGGTGTGTATTTTATGGCTGTGCAGGTATCGCCCTGCGCCTGAAGACTCACCGAGGGTACTCTGATGACGTTGACTACTACTTCGGCTCTGTCATCCGCTATACAGGTGTTACTTACTTTCAGATATATCTTGTACTTCCCCGGCCTGGAAAACTGCATGGCTATTATGTTGGTATCCGGGGCTTCAGGATCGGGATACCACTGCCAGCCATAGGAAGGTCCGTCCACACTCCACGAGAAGCTGTTGCTCGCAAAAGAATTGGCCCCGGTAAGCTGCAGGTATTCCAGAGAGTCGTCCATACATATATTATACTCATTGCCAAAAACATTAATCGCATTGTTCGTGGCCGGTATCAGTTCGGCATTGGGCTGACTGGATACGGTGAAGGTACCAGAGGAGCAGACGGTATCGCAGACATTGCCAACACAATAGTTTATGTTGTAGGTGCCACCGTTATTGAATGTGTATCCAAGTGTACTGCCTGTGTAGTACTGACCGTCACCAAGATCCCATACTTCGTAATTTACACCTGAAACCGGGCAATCAACAAGGCCTCCCCCACCCCCGGGTGTAACGGAACCCTGAAAGGTGACCCCCTCATTGGCACAGGGATTGGACGACATGGCAAAGCGGGCTACGGGCGGATTCCTGAACGTAAGTATGAATGCGCTGTTGGTGGGATCAGCCAGCGTATCGTTCAGAAATGTCTGCATCACAATGGTATAGGATTTCTGATACTTGCACGTTCCGAAGAAGTCAGACAAGTTATAAATGTGCGTCTGTTGTGCAGGATTCGGACTCCCGGGAACTACTGTATTGGTGGAATTATCGCCCCAGTCTATTTCAAAGTGGTCAATACTGTCTCTGTTCGGATCGTTCGGGTCAACGATGATGTTGACGCAAATCTCCTCCAGAGGACCGGTAATACAGTAAAACTGCACCCCGTCGCAGGTTGCAATGGTAGGATTGTTGTAAGACTGGGAGAAAAGCAGCCCTGTGGTACAATAAACAAACAGGGTTACCAGTATTAATTTCTTCATTACCTGATCAATTGTAGAGTTCCGCTGAAAATAACGACCTGTTCATCTATGTACCTGACGGCGATGACGTATCTGTACGATCCTGCCTCGGCTTTTTGCCCCCTGAAGGTGCCATCCCAGCCAAAATCCGGATTTTCGGGCAGTATCAGACTGCTTGCATCGGTACCTATGGCTTCAAAAACCAGTTCGTTGTATTTGTCAAACACCCTCATGTAGTCCAGACTGACCACCGAAGGGCTGCTGCTGCGCACGTAAAAGACATCGTTCACCTCATCTTCATTCGGAGTAAAGGCATCGGGTATGAAGATTTCGTCTTCCCTGTTTATTCTGAGTATGACCCTGACCGTATCCACCTTGACGCAGCCTGCGAAGTTGGTGGCATACACGTAGTACACCATTGATTTGTCCGGCGTACAAACCGGATTGCTGATTTCCGGGTTATCCAGAAACAATCCCGGTTTCCAGAGAAAGCTGGCGCCCTGCTGATTTGAAACGGCGTTAAACTGTACTGATTCTCCCGGACGCAATTCGAAATATTCAGGTTCGGCCACTACTTCTGCCAGTTCGGGTGTTGAGAGTAGTATCGTCGTGTCAAGCCTGCAACCAATCTGATTGAGTACCTTGATGTTATACAGCCCGGTATCCAGCGACTCATGAAAATCACCTGTCTGAGCATACACAGGTGAGGTGACCGTAACGATATTGCTCGGATCCGTGGGAATCCGAAGGTCTATACCGTCTCCAGGATCACATACAGGGTCGGCGATTATTTCGGCCTGTATGGCATCGTCGAGCATCAGGACGATACGCCCGGTATCGGGGCATAGTCCGTTGTTGCTGGCAACCAGCGTTATTTCGTGTGTGCCGGCAGCAGTGATCAGCCTGGAAAAGCTGGTCTGGCCAGACACATAAACACCATTGTCCTTCCAGACAGTATTCGTAGCTGCTGGAGAAACCACCCCGAATGTGGCGGTAACAGGCACACAGGTCTGCGGAAGCTGATATATGATTTCTGCATCCGGAGTTTGTGTGACTGTGACAGGCAAGGTATCTGCATGGATACAACCATTGGGTGCAAAGACAGAAAAAATAGCAGAATACTGTCCTGACTGCGCATACGCGTGCGTAGCCACACAACCCGGATTGAAACTGCCATCCCCAAAGCGCCAATAACAATTCACCGGGGGCGGCGTACTGCTACCCGAGAAAGACATCTCCCTTCCGGTACAAGCCGTGTTATCTGTATCGGCCTCTATATCGGGCAGTGCCAGCACGTTGATGACTCCTGAATCAGTCGCCTTGCAACCGGGGAGCGTACTTACTGTGGCAGTAACTGCGTAAGTGCCGGGAATAGTGTATCTGTGACTGGAGGAAGACTGGCTGGAGGTCGTTCCGTCGCCGTAAGCAAGCAGAATAAACGGCGCATTGGTATTTACCTGAAAAGAAGTCTCCTCGTACGCGCACACGTGCGGATCGGTTACCAGCGCAACCTCGGGGGTTGGATATACCTGAATGGGCAGGTTCATACTGTCGTACCCGCAGCCGTAAGTATATAGTGTGGCTGTATAAACACCGGGTGTATTGAAAACAACTGAAACGGTATCGAGGAGGAAGGTATTTCCGTCAGAAAATTTCCATAGAACAGGCGCACCATTGGTTGACTGGCTGTAAAGCACTACCGGACTGCCCGTACAACGAGGGGTATTGGGAGTTCCGATGAGTGCATCCACGGCAGCAGGATTCACAATAACCTCCTGATAGGCCGTATCGGCACGGCAGATATTGGCGGACACAAGCCAGATACCGAGCAGCAAGCGTATCTCCGGCAGATGTGTAAAAGGTGTTGGACAACGGATACCCGGAGCTCAGCAGCGAGGCTTCCAGCGGTGATCCGGAGCAGATTTCACTGACAGACAGTGCAAAATCGGCCACCGGGTTGGGCAATACTTTGATTGTCTGTTCAGACTCATAAAAACCACAGCCGTTCGGAACACTCAAACGGATATGATAGATAGTGTCGGCAGCTCCATCCGGATAAATCACTGATGGCGGTGTGTACCCATAGTAACTCTGTCCATACCCGGTTTCCCACAGGTAATGGTTGTGCTGTGCGGCACTCAAATTGACAAACTGCACTGAAAGTGGCGCACAACCGGCATCGGGCTGCGCAACAAAATCAACCGCACCCGGAGAAAGTGGCACCGGGATTTCGATGACTGCTGAATCCCTTACCGCACACAACAGCTGGCCTGTTGCAGGGTTGATGTTGTAGGCTGCATAATGAAGCAGGTAAGTGCCGGGAGCACTGTAGCTGGCCGACAAGGTATTCGTTATACCGTTCCCCCAGTCGGTTTCATACCCCACCCCGCTGACGGCATTTGGGATAATTGTAACAAGTTCCCCCTGACAGGCTGTATCTCTGTCGGTAGTGAACCCGGCTTCCGGCAGCGATCGGACAACCAGCGTGAGTTCGTCGCTCCTGCAACCCGGTGGAAAAGTTGGATTGGTATAAACATATCTGTATGCCGAATCGCGTCTGATGAGCTCGAGATCAATCGTTGTACCGGAAACAGAAAAGCCGGTAAAGAAGCCGCCGGGTGTGTACCCGGTAATTTCAACTGATGATTCAGTTTCGCAGACATATATATCTGCACCAGCCTGAATACTGTCGGAAGGAGCCACCCGGATATTCATGGTATCACGACTCAGGCAAATTCCCGTGCCGCGTGTGTAAATCAGCTGATAAGTACCTGTATCCACCGGATTAAACCAGCTCTGTCCCTGATACTTGAAAAGGTGTTCACCACTCCAGAAACCGGTGGTATCGCTTGCCCAGAGTGGAAGTGCCGGTGTTTCGGTACACAGTGCCGTATCCGGCGACAGGATATACACCTGTTCGGGATAAATAACCAGTATCGTCGTAGAAACGGCCGTATCGGTACAGGCGTTATGTACAGTGGCCACAATATTGAACGGACTCTGCGGGGCCCCCAGCGCTACGGGAAATGAATCTCTCACCACGCCATTAATAGTATAAACAGCCTCCGGTTCAAAAGGGGCTGGTGTGTAGTTCCAGAGCAGGCACTCTACCGAGGGTGTATCCACACTGAGTGCAACTGGTTTGTCAACCTGAACAAACAGCGTATCGGCACGCCGGCAGATACCGTAATCGCGGAAAGCAATAAATCGGTAAGAACCGGGGATATTCTGAACAAAGAATGTATCAACAGGTGTAACCTGCAGTCCGGCACCCTTCCAAATTACGGGCAAATTTGCATTCAGATGCAAGGTATCCGGATTGATACAAACAGACAGTTTTGAAGTGTCGGGAGACAGGATTACTACATCTCTGGCGGTTTGTACAAGAAAAGAATCCCGTAACAACTGATAGGTACAGGTATGATTCAGCTCCGCTTCAATATAATATGGTGTGTTACTGACAGGCAGTACCACAGGGAAGGAGTCAGCCTGTATGCCGTTAATCCGGTAAACTGCAGCTGGCTGGTAAGGAAAGGGTTTATAGCTGAACTCCACGCACGTATCGCGCTGGGGCGCAAGCGAGAGTACAGGAGGCTCCACCACTTCAACCGTGATAATTACCGTGTCAGGCTGGTTGCAAAAATTATCGGCCTTGAGTTTTATTTCATAGGTACCCGGCTCCAGAAAGATAACCCGTGCCACACTGGTATCGGGTGGATACGGATCAGGATACCAAAACCAGTTTTGCTGGCCGTCGCCAAACCACGAATAGAAATTTTCATACTGCGAGACACTTCCATCGAGCCTTATCGCTGACCAGGGTTCCTGAAAACAGACACGATACCTCAGATTTCCGATTTGAGTTGCACCCGAGTCAATCACGGCACCAGCCTGCGTAGAATTAACTGCCGCAATAACGGTATTGCGGCATACGGTATCACATACATTACCAGCGCAATACCTGAGCGTCTGAACACCTACAGTATCCCAATAATAGGTGGCATTATTCCCGGTGAAGAATGTTCCATCCTGTACCAGCCATGACTGATAATTGAGGGCTTTGTCGTTACAGGGAGCATCATCGTAGTTACCAATAAACCTGACCGGATCGCCTACACACGCTACATAAGGGTCCACATAAAAATTGGCTTTGGGCGGGTTGCGTAGCGTAAGTACAAATGCACTGTTAGTCACTTCGATAGAAGGCAGGGTATGATATGTTCGTAGTATAACAATATAATACCCCTGATAAATACAGGAGTCTGCGAATTCAGTCAGATCGTACAGATGCGTCTGAACGGGCGGATTAAGTCCGCCGGGTACGACAGTAAGCGCAGTGCTGTCGCCCCAGTCAATTTCAAAATGATCAATAAATGCGAGGTTACTGTAGGCCGGGTCCACCACTATTTCCACGCATGCCTCCATGGTATCGGCAACCACACACAAGTACTGTTTGCCATCACAGGCTGCGATAGTAGGGTTGTTGTTCTGTGCGTATGCAGAGCCACACAGTACAAACAAAAGCATGAACAAAAGAGCGCTGATGTATTTCACAATCATGAAGTGCTTTCCACAAATACAGGATAGCAAACTGCTATCCATGCAA
This sequence comes from Saprospiraceae bacterium, assembly GCA_021298575.1. Classification (GTDB taxonomy): domain Bacteria; phylum Bacteroidota; class Bacteroidia; order Chitinophagales; family Saprospiraceae; genus M3007. Next base: position 20,926 of record JAJTFM010000076.1, read on the forward strand.
ACGTACAAATAATACAAAATAAAAATACGATTTGGTCATTATTATTCATACTGTCCGTAAATATGACCCGATTTCGGGTGTATGCCGTTTTGATAATCCGGCGTACATTTGCAGTTCATTATTGTCTAACATCCGGGATTCTGTCTGAACACTCCCGAAAATGCATCTTTATGAAAAATCTTCCGCTCATTCTCAATATTATTCTCTTTGCGCTCGTTGGGTACCTCTACTATCTGAATTCCAAAAATGCGAAGCCGGTGGTGGCCCCTCCAGCCTCTTTGGCAGGTGGCGCACGTATCGCTTTTGTAAATGCCGATACCCTCGATGCCAAATACGAGTGGCTTAAACAGCAGAAAGAGTCTATTAAACAGCGTATTGAGAGCGAACAGAAAAAACTGGTGGCCGAGGAGGAGTCGCTGATGCGCGATGCTCAGTCATTTCAGGAAAAATTCCAGAGCGGTACCATGACACAGGCAGATGCGGAAAAAACCGATGCCGCCCTCCGTTCGCGCGCGCAGAAGCTGGAAGAAAAGAAAAACAAACTGGGTGAATCGCTTGCAGAAGAGCAGAAAAAGGCCTTCGACGACCTGTACGCCAATGTAGAGGCTCAACTCAAATCGCTCTCCGACCAGATTGGATACGACTACATTCTGTCTTACACCCGGGGCGGACAAATCCTGATGGCCAACGACAGCCTCGATATCACAACGCAAGTGCTCGATTTGCTTAATAACAAGAAATAATACGCCTTGACACTCAGGCTAGCCACGGAAACCGACATCCCGCTTATTGCCGAACTGGCCAGAAGGATATGGCTCGACTACTACCCTGCCATCGTCAGTGTAAAGCAGGTAGAATATATGCTGGAGCTTTTCTACTCTGCCGATGCACTCTCGGAACAGATGCGCACAGGTCAAGTCTTCTATCTGCCCGAAACGGAACAGAGGACTATCGGCTATTTGTCGGTCAGTGAAACAGAACCCGGAAATTACTTTCTGCACAAGTTCTACATTGACAATGGTTTGCGCGGGAAGGGAATCGGGCAAAACACCCTGCAATTGCTAAAGAGTACATTGCCAGATATCAAGGTACTCCGGCTGAACGTGAATCGCATGAACTACCAGAGTATCAATTTTTATTTCAAAACAGGCTTCACCATCGAATCCTGTATGGATATACCCGTCGGAAACGGTTATGAAATGAATGATTTCCGTATGGTACTCCACATTCAATAAACCGGATTATGAACAATACCGGACGAGCCTATTTAGCACTGGCTGCACTGTGTGTTATCTGGGGAACCACCTACACGGCCATCAAGTATGCCATCCGCGATTTCCCTCCATTCCTGATGGTGGCAATCCGGCAGACCTCTGCAGGTATCATCCTGATTGCATGGGCAATGCTTGCTGGCAAGTGGACCTGGACCGGCCGGAAATATGCACTCAGACAGGCACTCACCGGTTTGGCTACCATAACCGGTGGAAATGGCTTCATCTGCTGGGGAATGCAATATGTATCATCGGGGCTGGCTGCTATCATCGGAGCCCTGACCCCGGTGGTGGTAGTCCTGATTAATGTCTTCTGGCAAGGATCCGAAAAAATCAACGGAAGGGTTGTCTCCGGTGTTCTGCTTGGTTTCGGCGGACTCGGTTTTATCTTCAGCGATGGATGGGCAGATTTCGCACGCCCTGAATATCAATTGGGTATAGCCGGTTGTTTTGCCTCCTGTGTTACCTGGTCGCTCGGCACGGTAATGTCCAAACAATGGAACTCACTGGAGGTATCACCGCTGGTTAACGCTGGACTGCAGGTGCTCGCCGGAGGTATCGGAGGTATCGTGATGAGCCTGATTTTCGACAAATCTTCCCACATAAATCACACCACAGAGGGATGGATGGCCATTGTATATCTGGCCTGCATTGGTTCAGCACTGGCTTTCACACTGTACATGTTCATACTGAAGCACCTGAGTGCCACGGTTTCGTCACTCTATACCTATGTCAATCCAATTGTGGCAATCCTTCTAGGCTGGCTGTTTCTGGGGGAAAAACTAACCGCAATGGTATCGCTCGGAATGGTCATAACCATTGCAGGAGTATGGCTGGTGAACTCCGGACACAGGCAGGTGTCAAGACCGAAATAACTTGCTCCGACGGGAGCAGAACACATTGCCCTGATCCCGTCGGAGCAGATGTTATCTCCTGAGTGCAAAGGCTTTCAGCCCGATTTGTTCGGGTTGAGGGTTACCTTCGGTCATTTTGACAAAGCTGTCCATCTGCACATTGGCATAAACGGAATTCGGCACACCTGGTTTGGGCCACTGAATTTCGATTTTTTCGATACCCGCTGCGTCGCCCAGCCCGATTTCCTGTCTGATACTCTGTGATCCGAAGCTGCCCCCGGTACCTACTGTAGCACAGATCTGGCGTCTGGCACCATCTTTCCTGATCACCGTAATCTTGATTTTGGCCCCCATGGCATCCCGGTTACAGGTTTTACCTTCGAGAAAAAGCGTTATCCAGTGATTGCCATAGCCCGGATTATCAAAAAGAATGCAGTTGGAGATATCTCCCTCATAGGCGCCCCCCTGAACGGCATAAATATCCTGATCACCGTCGTTATCGAAATCGGCAAAGGCGATACCATGGCCCTTCTGGATATGCGCAAACCCGTTCATTGAAATATCCTCGAATTTTTTGGCGCCGAGGTTATGAAACATCCGGTTGGGCACTACTGTCCGTAAATCGGGTTTTCCTGTTCCCAGATATACATCCAGCCATCCGTCGTTGTCCAGATCACCGAAATTATTTCCCATAGCATAGGTAATGGTGTGCAGTCCCAGTGCCCTGTGTACATCTGTAAATGTCTCATTTCCGTTATTCCTGTACAACCGCAGCCAGTCGCCTTGTGGCTGCTTTCCCAAATACTCTCTTATGAGCGGCGCAGCCGTAGGATCCTGAGGATCAATGGTGAAGTCTGTCACGAATATATCATCATAGCCATCGTTATCGTAGTCAAAAAAGAATGCCGGGAAACTTTTCAGGGGGTTTGTTACGCCTGCTTTGGAAATGGAGTGCTCCAGCGACGTTGGTGAATGTTCCGTTTCCGTTGTTATGCCAGAACTCGTTTGGATGAGACATGGAAGGATCGCTTGTTTCGTTGGCAACATACAGATCAAGATACCCGTCGCCGTCGTAATCAGCCCAGTCGGCCGCCTGGGTTGGGTGAAACGTCAGGAGTCCGGCCTCGATGGTGACATCCGTAAAAACACCCTTGCCATCATTTCTAAGCAGCGAGTTCGGATGCGTACCACCAGCAAGCCATCCCCCGCGGAGTATGAGCACATCCCGGTCGCCGTCATTATCATAATCGGCATGCAGTGTATTGAGTCCACTCACAATTCCCGTCAGATTGGCCTCCCGTGTACGGTCGGTGAAAGTACCGTCACCGTTGTTATGATAAAAACGGGCCTGGTCGCGCAAACCATAGGAGGTTACGAACAAGTCTATATTACCATCGCCGTCAAAATCCTCTGAACACACCCCGCCGGAGATACCCCTCGCATCCACACCTGCCGTGATTGCCACATTGTCAAAATGAATATTTCCGCGCTTCCGGAATACCTCATCAGGCAGACGGAACCGGGCGGGCACCCCGTCGGGCCACTGCCCGATTGCCATATATGCCAGATTCAGTAACCAGATACTTTGTGCATCATCCGGATATTTGGCCAGAATACGTTTGTAAATTTTGATAGCACTCTCCGGACCCGACTTCATGGAATACTGTCCTTCTGCTGTCAGCGGTACTATACAGGATTCGGCACGGTGGGTATTGATACAGTTCTGCTGTTCGCCCAGGCGCATATACGTGAGCGCGAGCAGCTCGTAAATCAGTTTGCTCTGATCATACAGGGTATCGTTGATCTGTTGCACCACATCCAGGAGTTCCATGGTTGCCATTTCGTTTTGTCCGGCATTGACAAGTTGATCGGCGTACCTGAACTGGAGATAAATACGCTCCATGGCATCCCCCTCCTGATCCAGTTTATCCTTTATAAAACGGCAAGTGCAATCAGGCAGGGTCTGGAATATATCATGTGTGTTGTCTGTTTAATTTGTAACGATGAACCTTTACTAAAATCCGGCATCAGAACGCAGAAAAAAGCAAAAGATTTGCAAATGCCGGAGACATATTCCGTTATTTGCCACTCAATCATTTTCAACAAACAAAAATAAGTACTTCTGTGAACAATACACCAACATCCCGCAATCCTTATTTTCTTCCATTTGCGCTGGTATGCAGCCTGTTCTTTCTGTGGGGCATTGCAAACAGTCTGAATGGCTCGCTGATCCGTCATTTTCAGTTTGCTCTTGACCTGAACAGGTTTCAGGCCGGTATTGTGGACTCGGCCTTCTACGCAGGCTATTTTGTCATGGCCATCCCGGCGGGAATCTTCATGCGAAAGTGGGGGTACAAACGCGGAATACTTGCCGGACTGACCCTGTACGCCATCGGTGCCCTGCTGTTTTATCCTGCAGCCGATATGCGGGTGTATGGTTTCTTTCTGTTCGCTTTATTCACTATTGCCAGCGGACTGGCCTTTCTTGAAACTGCCGCCAATCTGTATGTAACTGTGCTGGGCAGCAAGGAAGAGGCTGCCTGGCGGATCAATTTTGCCCAGTCATTCAACGGTATCAGTCTGATTCTCGGACCGGTAATTGGCAGTTTGTTTATTTTTTCAACAAAAGAATACACTCCCGAACTGTTATCGCTTCTGACGCCTGAACAGATTACCGAGGCACGGATTGAAGAAGCTCACTCCGTGCAGGGGCCCTATCTCGCACTGGCGGCCCTTGTTGCTGCAGTAGCTGTGCTGTTTGCACTCACCAAACTGCCTGAAGTAGGAAGAGAGGAAGAACAGTCGGAAGGTTCCGTTGGTATTTTCGGCCTGCTCGGAAAATATCGCCACCTGACACTCGGCGTTATTGCACAGTTCGCCAACGTGGGCGCACAAGCCACTTTATGGGGATACTTCGTTGATTTTAAACTCGATTTCGCGGCTGAGCAGCACCTGGGCATCGTCAGAACAATCTACAGGTTTACCGACAGCATGACCCCTGAACAAATTGCAGGATTTCACGCATCCTTTGCACTGGTACTCTTCATGCTGGGCCGCTTTCTGGGTACTTTCCTGATGAGCCGCATGGATGCCAGAAAAGTATTGTCCTATTATGCCATAGCGGCTATTGTGCTGGTTGCACTGGCCATGGCTACCGGTGGTTTCATCGCTGTGCTGTGTATCATGCTCACTTACTTCTGCCAGAGTATCATGTTCCCGACCATCTTCGCCCTTTCTACAAAAGGATTGCCGCCAGCCGAGAGCAAACT
>JAJTFM010000076.1:26370-29542 GCA_021298575.1 Saprospiraceae bacterium
AGCCGAGAGCAAACTGGCCTCTTCTCTGGTGATTATGGCTATTGTGGGTGGCGCAGTACTGCCTCCCGTAGCCGGCCTCCTCTCTCAGGCCAATGGCATGACAATGGCCCTCTGGGTTCCACTGGCATGTTTCACTTACGTGGGATGGTTTGTCTGGAAAGGCAGTAAATAAGACTGGATAACCAAGCCGGGATCGGGTTTACTCTTGAACTATACTCCCGATCCCGGTTTGCTGTCTATTTCCTCATAGTCGGCATACTCGTCCTGTCTGCCTATATTTTCCCTGAACCGGCGCTGCATACGATCTGCCTGACGAGTACCGGCGGCCTTGAGGAATAGCCAGAGTGTAAAAAACGGGAAGGCAATCACAGCGAATGCCGCTTCGATAATGGCATGAACAGGGCGCGTTTCCAGCGTATCGAGCCAGCTCGTAATGGTACGCGGAAATACCCGCCAGTTTACTATAAGCGCCAGTACCAGCAGCGCAGGTGCTGCCCACCAGAGAAGAAAATACAATCCCTTGATAATATAATAGCCCGCAACGAGCAATACTGCAGCAAATATCAGGCAGCCCAGCCCTCCTCCGGGCACGCGTCCAAACTGCATTCTGTTGTTCTGAATAATCATTTACAGTGTTGTTTCACCCAGCTCAAGCAGGGTACTGAATTCATCCGGTGTAACAGGCATCACCGATATGCGCGGATTTCTGACCAGCAGCAACTGCTGCATGGCCGGATGAGCTTTAATCTCGGCCAGAGTAACATGCCGGTTGAATTTCTTCAGCGGCACCAGATCTACCGCCGACCAGTCGCCCGATTCCGCCGTGGGATCGGGATAGTACTCTCCGCTCACGCACGCAATACCCACTATCTCCAGACCAATGTTGGAGTGGTAGTACAAACACAGGTCGCCCGTTTTCATGGAACGCAGGTTATTCCGCGCCATATAGTTGCGAACCCCGTCCCAACGAGTGGTACCCTCACGCTCGAGTCGCTCATAACTGTACACATCAGGCTCCGATTTGACCAGCCAGTAGTTCATGCAGTTGATTTTAATCGCAAAAATAAGTAGTTGCCAGCAAGAACAAGCCCGTACTCCAGCGCTTTTTTTCTAACTTTGCCCGGCTATAACAGCAAAACCGGCATTGTCGTTTGAAACCTGCACTGAATATTATTGTTCCCTGCTACAACCCGCCTCCCGACTGGGAAAAGGCTCTCGCCAGCTGTTTCAACGGTCTGGCAGCCGGTATGGCAGCTATCACGTCGCATACCGGACTGGTGGTTGTGAACGACGGCTCTCCCGGAAATTTCACCAGAGAAAGCGCTGAATTGCTCCGGGAGCTCATTCCGGGTGTCGTGGTGGTGGACTATCCCGTCAACCGCGGCAAGGGTTAGGCCCTGAGAGAAGGGGTAAAGCACTCGTCAGCCGACCTGCACCTCGTTACTGATGCCGATTTCCCCTACACCACCGACAGTATGATCAGGGTAACAGAAACGCTCATGGAAAAGGGCGGAATTGCTGCAGGAAACAGAGATACCGGCTATTATGCACATGTGCCACTCTCCCGACGTCTGATATCCCGCGCGCTGCGCTGGATGCTCAGAAATGTACTCAAACAACCCATTGATGACTCACAGTGCGGACTAAAAGCATTCGACAATTCCGGAAAAGAATTGTTTTTAAAGACAACCATTGACCGCTTCCTGTTCGACCTGGAATTCCTGATGATGGCAGGAAACAGGATACACGTATCTCCGGTACCTGTAGAACTCCGGCCAGGTGTCGTATTCAGCCCCGTAAACTGGAGAGTACTCGCCACTGAAAGCGGTAACTTCCTCAAATTGCTCCTCCGACAGTATATCCACTAAAGCAAGGCAATCTTGAATACGTTTAACCAGATAGAGCATACTTTCCACAACCTCGGTTCCCCAAAAAGAAACCACACCTTCTGGGGAATGATGGCTGTGATGACCATAGCCGCGATACTCCTCTGGGCAAAACACGGGGACTGGCTGAAAAATGCCCACGACTATATGCTGCTCGACTCGCCCGATGCGTTCAAAAATTACATGACCTCCGCATGGCATGTCAGATACGACGCCGGTTATACACACTACGAGGGCATGAACTACCCCTACGGCGAACACGTACTGTTCACCGACAATCAGCCCGTTTTCACTGCAGCCCTTCAGTGGTTGAGCCGCCACGTTTCGGATATCAGCTCCCAAACCGTCGGACTAATGAACTGGTTTCAGGTTATTTCCATGTTGCTCGGCGCCTGTGCCATATTCCTGCTCCTGAGAAAACTGCATATCCCGGTATGGTATGCCGGTATTGCCTCTCTGGGAATACTGTTCCTCTCCCCTCAAAACAACCGATTCGATACACACTTCGGTCTTTCGCATACCTGGATCCTACCGCTCCTCCTGCTCCTGCTCTGCCGATACGAGGAACGCGACAGCAGGCGATACCAGAGCCTGCTCATAGGTATCCTGTTGTTTTTTTCTGCACAGCTGCACTTCTACAATTTCGGGGTATCGGCGATATTTCTCGGACTTTACACGCTTTACCAGATTCTGACCGATTTTCGCTGGAAAAATATTGCCAAAAGGTCGTACCACCTGATTGTTATGGTCGTGCTGCCCTTCACGCTGCTCAATCTGTGGGTTCACTGGTCTGATTACTGTCCCGACCGTCCGGCTAACCCCTGGGGATTCACTCATTATATCGCTTACTGGGAAGGAATTTTCCTTCCGTATGAGAATATGCCGGTCTTTCAATGGATTGACCGAAATATCATACATATCCGCAGAATTGACCCCGAATCGCAGGCTTATACCGGTGTCGTTGTGTTTGCCTTTACGCTGTGGGTTGTGTTCAAACGCAAATTCAGGATGTTCGATCCCGCCTGGGACGCTGCAGCCTATCACCGGGTACACAAAAAGTATATGAACGGTGTGTTTGCGGCCGGCTTCGCGCTGGTACTCATCGGCTGCGGCTTTCCGTTTGCTATACCAGGCATGGAGTGGATGGTGGACTATCTGGGACCCTTCAGGCAATTCCGCGGCCTGGGTCGCTTTACCTGGATATTTTATTACGGCGCAAACATGCTTGTTTTCTATATACTGTGGAATAAAAGCTCCCATTATCAGGTAAATCAGACCTGGAAACA
>JAJTFM010000077.1 GCA_021298575.1 Saprospiraceae bacterium
GGACTGAAGAGATGCGGGTAAGACATGGCTGTGTGATTAGCGGACAATGAGTTTTTCTCGTTCCGGGCCTGTGGATGTCATGGTAAACCTGACACCGCGGTGATTTTCCAGTGTTCTTATGAAATGCAGTGCGGCTTCGGGCAGATCCTCATACTGGCTGGCGCTGTCGAGCGGGCAGTTCCAGCCCGGAAGCATTTCCATAACAGACTGCATATCGTTCATATTGAGATCGAAGGGAACAATTTCAGTTTCAATCCCGCCATAATTGTATGCATTGGCGATACCGATGGATTCGAAAGCATTCAGCACATCAATTTTGGTCATGCAGAGTTCAGTAACTCCATTAAGCATGATGGTATATTTCAGCTGAGGGATGTCAATCCATCCGCAGCGTCGTGGCCGGCCTGTAGTGGAGCCGAATTCGTTGCCGATTTCGCGCAGCTTGTTGCCCACTTCGTCGAGCAGTTCTGACGGGAACGGGCCACTTCCCACACGGGTACAGTAAGCCTTGGTGATGCCGATGACCCGGCCTATCCGTTGCGGGGCTACGCCCAGACCGGTACATACGCCGGCAGTGATTGTATTGCTGGAGGTGACGAAAGGGTAGGTGCCAAAATCAATATCGAGCATACTTCCCTGCGCACCTTCTGCCAGAATCCGTTTTCCGGTATTCAGTGCATCATTTATGTAGTATTCACAGTCAACAACCTGCAGTGCTGTGAGTGCAGACAGGCTGTCGAACCATTCGGCCTCCTCCTTGTCCAGGTTGAAATCAATAGCCGGATAAATTTTCAGGAGTTCGAGGTGCTTGTTTTTCAGTGCGTTATAGCGCTCCATGAAATCGGGGGAAGCGATATCGCCCACTCTGATACCGTTTCGGCCGGTTTTGTCCATGTAAGTGGGCCCTATACCCTTGAGTGTTGATCCGATTTTGGCTTTTCCTTTATGTGCTTCACTGGCGGCGTCGAGCCAGCGGTGTGTGGGTAAAATAAGATGTGCCTTTTTGGAAACAAGCAGGCGGCTGTGAAACATCACCTTGCTTGCTTCCAGAGAGCGCAGTTCTTTTTGGAACACGATGGGATCGAGAACGACGCCGTTTCCGATCAGATTAATCAGGTTTTCTCGGAAAATGCCTGACGGAACCGTATGAAGGACGTATTTATTTCCGTCGAACTTCAGGGTATGGCCTGCATTGGGGCCACCCTGAAAGCGGGCAACGATATCATAACTGGTAGCGAGGTAGTCAACAATTTTACCTTTTCCTTCGTCGCCCCATTGCAGACCGAGGATAACATCAATTTTGTTCATTGGAACGGTTTAGCCTGTGAGCCGCAAAAATATGAAAATACCGGGGTTCTGCGTTTCATTTTAGCAGTTACCATTTTAACCTGTACCTTTGTGCCATGAGTTTTCGGATTATTTGTACACTCATTCTGCTGGTCCTGCCTTTGGTCGGAAAGAGTCAGGGTTCGGGCAATCCTTTCGATTTGTCGCACCGACTGATTCGGTCGGTATCGCCGGTCGGGGGTGATATTGTTTCCAATCCTTTCGATCTGGTTCCTCACCGGGTACCGGGTGCAGGTGTTGCCATGGTGCCCAATGAAACAGTGCGGATAAACCCCTTTGCTGTATTGCCGCGCGGTGGTGGTATGTCGGGAAGCATACTTTTCACGGCACTACTGATTGTTTTGGCATTTCTGACCTTCTCGGTGGCAACTAACCGGACAGCAGTAGGGAAATCATGGCGTGCATTTCTGAACGACAATGCGTTGAACGTGGCACAGCGGGAAGCTTCAGGGCTGGTTGGCAGTACACCATATTATATGTTGTTTCTGAACTACCTGGCCAATGCAGGAGTATTCATATTTCTGATGACCAGGGCGTTTCGTGGAGAACAATTCAACAATCTGAAGTTTTTTCTGACGTGTATTCTGGGTGTTTCGATACTAATGCTGGGGAAACAGTTGCTGGTCAATATCGTCAGTTTCCTGTTCTCCGTGCCGGAAGAAGCTCGCAGATATAATTTTCTTACGGTCATTTTTGACTGTGTGCTGGGATTATTCCTTGCACCGTTCAACCTGATGATTGCCTTTGCTGTACAAGGTGATTATCAGATACTTATGGCATTCTGGATGGTTGGATTACTGCTTGTTTTCTATGGCTACCGCACGCTGCGCGCGTTCTCCATCGGAAGCAAATTTTTGGGTAGTACCCCTTTTCACTTTTTATTGTACCTTTGCGCCGTCGAAATTATGCCGCTGGTGATTCTGGCCAAACTGGCATTGCTTCAGACGAACTGACAATCAACTAATCATCGCTTCCTTAACCCCAACGGAACAATTGCCGGATTACACCGGTCTTTCACCCAAACTCTGATTAATAATTCACAAACAGTTATCTCCCGAATGTCTGCATCAGCTGCACCCCTTCAGGAAACTGCTCTCCTAAGAGTCCACAATATCCTGATTTCTCAGGCTAAGCCAGCGGTTACCGTTGCTTACGAGGACCTTGAGCGCAAGTATGGTGTACGTATTGATTTCGAGCCCTTTGTCACGCTTGAGGGGTTAACGGAAAAGGAGTATCGCAAAAACCGCGTTTACCCCAACGACTTTACGGCCATTGTCTTCACCAGCCGTCATGCGGTTGATCACTTCTTCCGGCTGTGCGGCGAGATGCGTATCAAGATGTCTGAAGATACCAAGTACTTCTGTGCTACGGAGGCTATTGCCAACTACCTGCAGAAGTTCATTATGTTTTCAGGAGGCTGTTATGTACCGTAACGTTAATAACGACCTTTTGCACCTGAAGGATGTAAAGTTTGATATCATTGCCTTCTTCTCGGCTAATGAAATCAAATCGCTGTTCGAACAGTTCCCCGAATTCAAACAGGAAGACCGCCGTATATGTGTGTTCGGAACAGCGGCACTCAAAGCTGTTACCGAGCGCGGCATGGAGGTGAATATACAGGCCGGGACGCCCGAAGCACCTTCAATCGCCGTGGCACTGGAAAACTATCTCAAAGTTTCCAATAAAGTCTGACGACAATCATTGTCAGGTTTGCTTTGAAAATCTGATTTGATAATTATTTTTGCCGGGCCTGCGTTTCATTATGAACGAAGGCCCGTTTTTTGTTTTTCAATCAAAAATATTGTCAGATGAGCAAACTCAAACACATCAAACGCAACTCCAATTCGCACGACAAGGACGATAGCCGCAAATTCATGACTGTTTTGGCCGTTTCGACCGCTCTGCTCATGGTATTAATGTATTTCCTTTTTGCACGATAACGGATTTTCAGCTCAGCGGTTATGCGTCGGTACTTTCGGAGAGATTTTCTTAAACTGACCGGCCTCGCTGCACTAATGCCCGAGTTTTCCGGTTTTAATATGCCCGCTTCTTCCTCCCGGATCAAGCGCAATCCTGTCTTGCCCAAACGGCTGAAAGCCGGCGACAGGGTAGCGCTGATTGCACCGGGCAGTCCACCCTCAGACGAGAAACTCGCTCTGGCCCTGTCCAACCTGACATCCCTCGGCTTTCAGGTCAGAGAGGGTGCGCATCTGCGTAAAAAAAACGGATATCTCGCCGGTACCGACGCTGACCGTTTGTCCGATCTCCATCAGGCTTTCTCCGACCCGGATATAGATGCCGTCTGGTGCGCAAGAGGAGGCTATGGCTGCGCCCGACTGCTACCAGGTCTCGATTTTAATGTCATCAGAGACAATCCAAAGGTATTTATCGGTTACAGCGATATCACAGCACTGCATATTGCCATTCACCAGCAGACCGGACTGGCTACTTTTCACGGCCCTGTCGCAGTGTCTGATCTGCCCGCGGTTACCCTCGATCACCTGAGCGCGGTTGTCCTGCTCGGAGAAGCTCCTCACCGGATTCAGGCGGCACATGACCCGCTGGCTCCACCGCACTACCAGCCGTTTACCATCGCTCCGGGCAGGGCGGAGGGTACACTTACCGGAGGTAACCTGGCGCTCCTTTCTGCACTCGCCGGTACTCCCTTTGCGCCCGTCTTCAAAGATAAAATTGTATTCATAGAAGATGTGGGTGAAAAACCCTACCGTATAGACCGGATGCTCACCCAGCTCCTTCAGGCAACAGACCTGAGGAAAGCCGCAGGTATCGCACTGGGTATTTTCGACGACTGTGACCCCGACCCCGGGAGCCCGTCACTCACGCTCAGGGAAACGCTCGGCCTTTGCCTCGGAAATCTGGGAATACCGGTGTTTTACGGACTGCCATTCGGACATATTCAGGGACAGTGCACGTTGCCTTATGGCGTGAAAGCAGAACTCAATGCAGATGTTTTCAGTCTTGTTATGCCCGATTCTGCTGTTTTATCCGGCTAATTATTGGCAAACGAACTGTTTTTAACGAAACAGTTTTAAAATGTGCTTTACTTTGCATTCGAGCAAGACTTGAATCAATCTATCATGAGTAAAGCAAAACTGACTACAATTGTTCTCCTCGCAGTATTTCTGACCGGAGGCACCCTTCACGCACAACTGAAATACGGTTTCAAAACCGGACTAAACCTGGCAACGGTCAAGGGGCCGTCGGAACTCGATGATGCGGGACTTTCGCTGGAAAGCTGGAAAAATGTGGTAGGATTCCACATTGGCCTCACGCTGGCCCATAAATTCACCGACAACTTCGGCGCAAGAGGCGAGTTCCTTTACTCCAAACGCGGAGGCCAATATACTTTCGACGGACAATCATACCGCTTTTTCAATTATGACGGGGGCTCGTCGTACGCCACAGGCCGCTCCAAATACCTGCTCAATATCAATAACTCCTATCTGGATATCCCGCTGACGGTGTATGCCAAAGCCGGAAGTTTCGAGTTTTCGGCCGGAGGATATGTCGGGTTTATGGTGCAGTCTCTCGGAGAAGGCGCCCTGCAGTTCTCGCAGGGAGTTACCGAAAATAACCTCACCATCAATGATACGGAATTCTTTCTGGCGTACAATTACCGCGCAGACAAACCCGGAGAAGCAGTGGAAGGGACTGAAACGCAGATCGTTCGTGTGGACAACCGGAATCTGGAGCTGCCCAAAACAATCGGAGCCTATTTCGATTATCCCGACGACAAAGGCAATGTCTTCAACAGCCTCGACTACGGTCTGATCGGCGGTGTATCTTTTTACATGAGCAGTGCGCTTTATCTGAGTGCACGCATTCAGTACGGACTGGCTGATATCACTAATAACAATGCCGATATTGCAAAAGCACGGACCGGCGATGCGAAATCTCTGATCCTGCAAAATGACAGGGATCAGAATTTCGTTATACAGGCATCTGTCGGATTCAGCTTCTGATATTACCCTCAAAAACGCAACAAATGACACCGAACAAAAAAATTCTGTACCAACTTGTTTTCATCGCCTCACTTCTCTGGCTCTCCTGTACCAAGGTGAATCTCGACAATGCCGAGCTGGGCGACCGTACTGCCGATTATGCTTTCCCGCTTTTCAGCACTGAGATCAAACTCAAGGATTTGCTGGTCAATCTGCTCAACGATACGCTGAGCGGCGATACCATTTTCATTAACACGGATAACAGCGTTACACTCTTCTATTCGGGTGACGTGGCCGAAAAAAAGGCTTCCGATATCTTCGGCTTCCTGCAGGTCGGCATATTCCCTATGGGTGATTCTGTTATTACCACGGTAATTCCGGGACCTACGGGCGTGGGCGTGCGCGTGGTGGATCTGAAAGCCGGAACGCTGTATTTTTCCCTGATTAATACCCTGCAGGATACCGTCACAGGCTATTTCGACTTGCCGCAGATGACAAAAAGCGGTGTGCCTTTCCGTACATCTTCTTTCACCGTTGCGCCGGGCAAATCCTGGAACTCGGGCGTAATTGATGTGGCCGATCATCGCCTGAACATGAACAATAATCAGCTCTCGTTCAGGTACTTTGCGTACACACCAAACGGCAATCGCGTGAAAGTGCCCAACCTGTCGGGCTTTGATGTGGGTGTGGCTTTTTCGAACCTGAAATTCAGTTATCTGGAAGGAAACTGGGGCAATCAGGAATATCAGCTCACCCGTGATACCATCGAAATTGATATCAACCAGACCAATCTGAAGGGCGATGTGCGTGTGACAAATCCCAAAGTGACCATGCGTATCCTGAACTCATGGGGCTTCCCGACGCGCGGGGTAATCAAATACCTGAGTTTTATTGGTCAGAACGGCGAGGAAATCCCGCTCAACAGCACCGTTTTTCAGCAGTCGCCCAATGGCAGCAAGTATGTTGACTTTGCATACCCGCTGTGGAGTGCCGGAGAGATCGGACAAACCAAATACACCGATATTGACCTGGATAATACCAATTCGAATATTGCCGATATCTTTAACAGTCAGCCCACCCGCCTGATTTACGAGGTGGATGGAATCAGTAACGCCAACTCGGATCCCGATGTTATCGGATTCCTGACGGATGAAAGTGCTATTCGCCTGCAGATCAGGGTTGAGCTGCTGCTGGAAGGATCGGTGCGCAATTTTGGCGCTGAACAAACAGTTCCGCTCGACTTCTCGGGTATGAACAGCCTCGATTCGGCCGGTATCGAATCCGTCGAATTCAAACTGGTGACAGAAAACGGCACTCCGGTGGATATTGACGGGCAAATCTATTTCCAGGATGAAACAGGTACTGCGGTGGACTCGCTGTTCGAGCGCGGGCAAAGCAAAATTATGACCTCGGCTCCGGTGAGTAACGGCGTGGCAACGGACCAGACACGCACAGAGAACTTTATTTCCATGAATGCGGCACGCTTCGACCATATCAGACAGACAGCCAGGTCTGCATTCATGAAAATTTTCTTCACCACTGCCGAAGATGGTCAGGTGCCTGTGAGATTCCTTGCAGAAGACGCTACCACGCTTAAAATGGGCATCAGGGTAAAGAAAAGAAGTGAGTAAGATTGCCCGACATCAATAACCAAACAGGATAAAAGAGTAAAAATGCCACATAATTGCCTGAAAAAAGGGGTGCTCCGAGCTGCAACCATGCTGCTCAGTTTACCGATTGTATTGCCTGTTTTTGCCCAACAGGAGTTGCTGTTACATTCATCACCGGAAATCTGGCACAGCAATGCCACTAATCCGGCTTTTTTCCCGGAGGAAAAAAAGTTTGTACTCGGGTTGCCCGGTCAGGCACTCGATGCATCTCACTCCGGCAATATCACTTACGGCGATGTTTTCGTAAAAAACGGAGACAAGACGCTGGTGGATTTCGGTGGAATAATTGACAAACTGGACCCATCGAACAAAATTCAGTTCGACCAGCGCACTGAAACCGTTTCGCTCGGTATCCGGCTGCCTTTCAAGCTGGCACTTCAGGCGGGGCACGCCATGCGTTTCAGCGGCGCAGCCGTATATCCCAAATCGCTGCCACAACTGCTCTGGAACGGAAACGGTCCCTACATCGGAGAAGAGCTTGCCATCGCTCCGTCAGCCAGCCTCGCCAGATTCAACGAGTGGAGCCTGGGCTTGTCGCGAAAAATCGGCGCAGTAAGCGTGGGTGCACGTGTAAAATATCTGACGGGCACCAATGCTCTGTCAACCGATCCGGCGCACGCAAGCGCCTCCGTTTATACTTCTCCGGATATTTATCAGCTGACCCTGAATACCGATTACGGATTCTACTCCTCGAGTATCATCTCTGCATTCGATACTTCAGGCTATGGTTTTGATCTGCAGTTTGCCGATTTCAATTCGGTTGCCTTCACCAAAAATACCGGCGTGGCATTCGATCTGGGCCTGCACGCCAGCATCGGCGAACGCCTCTCTTTCGATGCATCCGTGCTCGATATCGGCGGAGAAATAACCTGGGATACCGATTCTGACTATTATATCAGTCAGGGCGCCTATACCTACGAAGGCCAGGTATTCCCCGGGGTTGATATTGTCAACGGCGGCGATAACCTGAATTTCGAGACAAAACTGGATTCGCTGAACGATATTTTCAAGTTCAGCCGGACAGCTACGTCCTTTGAAACAGCATTACCCCTGCGTGCCTACGCGGGCGTGAACTTTGACCTCACGAAAAAACTTGCGCTCGGCGTTTCAGGCTATTTGTCTGACCGGCCGGGAGCGGAGAACGATACATACGCACTGGGAGCCAGTGCCCGTTATCAGATTATAAAGCCGCTTGCAGTGGCTGCCATGATGAGCATAAACCAGCGAAATGCCGCCAACCTGGGTCTGCAGATTTTCCTGAAGCCCGGTCCTGTACAACTGTACTTTACCTCCGACAATTTACTGAGTGCGTTCAACCCGGCGAATAACCCTGCGGTTAACTTCCGTTTCGGGGCTGCCCTCGCTCTGTAGTGTATTATTAACCATCTTAACGTCCCTCACATTATGTCTATGCACAATCGTATCCTTCTGGCTATCAACCTTGTAGTTGCCACATGCGCAATTGCGTTCTTTACCACGTCTTTTACAGGAAATGACCAGCAGGAAAAAGCGCCGGACCAGCGCGTAAGGTCTATCAACATGAGTAAAACATTCACCCTGTGTGGAGAACGCTTTCCGACAGCAACAAATCAGGATGTACGCCAGCGCCTCGATGCCGAAATCCTGAAAAATGTTTACTCGCACTCCAGTACCATTCTGTATGTAGAACGCGCCAATGCCTACTTTCCGATCATCGAGCCTATTCTTGAGGATGAAGGCGTACCGTCCGATCTGAAGTATCTGGCTGTGGCAGAGAGCGGACTGGCGCCGGTTACCTCCTCTGCCGATGCCCGCGGGGTATGGCAATTCATGAAAGCAACTGCCGGCAGTTTTAATATGGAAATAAATGAAGACGTGGATGAGCGCTACCATGTTGAAAAAGCCACCCGCGCCGCCTGTAAATACCTGAAAAAAGAAAGACAGAAACTGGGCTCCTGGGTACTGGCTATGGCGGCCTACAACGGCGGCTCCACCCGTATTTCCGAGCAAATGGCCAGCCAGCGAGCAAAAACCTTCTTCGACCTCAACCTGATGGCCGATGAAACCATGAGATACCCCTTCCGGATCATGGCTATCAAGGAGGTAATGGAAAATCTGGATGAATACGACTATGAAATTGAACAGGATCACCTGTATGAGCCTCTCACAGACTACCAACTGGTAGAAGTAAGCGGACCGGTGGCAAGCTGGGGCACTTTTGCTCAGGAACACGGTGTGTCATACAGGCAACTCAAAGTTTACAACCCCTGGCTGGTGAGTGGAAAACTTGCCAACAAGGAAGGCAAGACCTACACAATCAAACTTCCGGCGGAATAATAATGATGGGTAAATCCGGTTCCGTTTTTCTCATGAACCTGCTGTTCGCTGTGACAGTATCGCGCGCGCAACATTTCAGCGTGCAGATTGCTGCGTACAGCGAACAGCAACCGCCCGTTTTCTTCGAGGAGCGTGGCGTAACAAACTACTCCGAAAGAAGGGATATTTCGGGTGTTTACTGGTATTCGGCAGGCGAATATGCCACCCGGGAAGATGCTGAAACCGTACAGCAGGAAATAAAGTCGAAGGGCTTTCCCTACGCCAGTGTGATTGATCTCGACGAACAACGCCTGCTCTCCGGAATTGACTGCCCGGTAATCAGAGATGGTGTGGTTTTTATTCAGGCACCACGGACAGATACTTCCAAACATGTAATTTATTTTGATTTCGGATCATCCGGCATTACCGCATCTTCCAGGGCTGTACTGGACGCCATTTGTCAGAAAATGAAAGACAACAAACAACTGGTACTCCGCATCGCCGGTTACACAGATGGAGTAGGCGATGGAAAGGCTAATCTGGAATTATCTGCATCCAGAAGCAGGGAGGCACGTAACTATCTGATTTATAAAGGAATAAGGGCCGACAGGATGTTTATGGAGGTGTTCGGCGAGGCCGATCCCGCTGCCCCCAATGCGGAAGACGATGGCTCCGATCTTGGGAAAGGAAGAGATCTGCCCGGCAACAGGAAGTGGAACAGACGCGTTACACTAGAGCTTGAACTCCCGGCTGGCAAATAAAAACAGAATGTTTTTCTGATAACAGTTTAAACTATTTACAACTAATTGCTGTTTGCACGGTTTAATAGTGCATAAGTTAACAGTACAATCCAAGAATCAATCGGGGGGCAATGGCGATTTACTCCATACGTGACCTGGAAAAACTCACAGGTATCAAAGCGCACACCATCAGGATGTGGGAGCAACGCTATGGTATTGTCGAGCCGGCCCGTACCCCTACAAATATCCGCTATTACACAGACGATCACCTGCGTCATCTTTTTAATGTTGCTATCCTTAACCGAAACGGGGTTAAAATCAGCAAACTGGCCAAAATGTCTCCCGACGAGGTTGCCGATTTGAGTGCCGAACTCACACAGGCCCGCGGTGATAACAACAGTCAGATCGAGGCACTTACGCTCGCCATGATTGATCTGGACGAGTCGGCCTTCGAGGTGGTTTACAGTACTTATGTCGAGGATCGTGGCTTTGAACAGGCCATGATGGAACTTATTTATCCTTTCCTGGATAAACTGCAGCTGCTGTGGTTCACCAGTACGGTCAATCCGGTGCAGGAAAAGTTCATCATACACCTCATACGAAACAAGATTATCAGCGCAATTGACCAGTTGCCGATGGTGCCTGCCAAATCAGGACGGCCCGCTATTTTTATCTATGCTGCTGAAACAGAACCCCAGGAATTACCTTTTCTATATTTGCAGTATCTGATAAGGGCGCGGCGGATTCGGGGTATTTATCTGGGCAACAGCGTTTCGCTAAGCGAACTGCGCGAAATCTGTCAGAAGGTACACCCTGATTACGTCTATACTATCCTCCAGGAGCCCATCCCGCGACAGACGATTCAGGGATATGTTGATCAGGCATCACAATGTATCGGAGACGGAAAACTGCTGCTCACAGGAGCTCAGCTTTTTATTGGCCCTGTTAGTCTTCCCCCTGCCGCCCGTATTCTTAACGGGCTTCCGGATACGATACAGTTTCTGGACGAACTAAATATGAGATTCAGGTAGGAAGCATGCCTTCAGGCTGTCGCGCCAGTGCGGTATGTGCAGTCCGAACTGCTCCCGGATACGCGATTTGTTCAGAACGCTGAAGGGTGGTCGTGCCGCAGGAGTGGGATACTCACTGCTTTCTATGGGCTCTGTAACTGCCTGTATTCCTGCCGTTTCAAAGATGGCGTGTGCAAAATCATACCAGCTTGCCACCCCTTCATTGGAGTAGTTCCAGGTGCCTGCCAGCTCTTCCGGTTTTTTCCTGCCGTTTTCAACCTGACTGATTATTTCCAGTACAGCTGCTGCCAGATCAGGGGCACAGGTGGGTGTGCCGATTTGGTCAGATACCACGCGTACGCGGCCGTGCTCGCGTCCGAGGCGGAGCATGGTATTCACGAAATTGTGTCCCTCGCGGGCATAAACCCACGAGGTTCTGATAATCATGGCGCCGGGTAATATTTGCAGTGCGGCCTTTTCTCCGGCCAGCTTCGTGCGCGCATACACGCCTGCGGGCGCTACCGGATCGGTTTCCCGGAATGCCGTACCCTGATTTCCATTATAAACGTAATCAGTAGAGAAGTGAATCAGTCCTGCTCCGTGAACGGCACAGGCCCGGGCAAGATGCTCCACGCTGGTCACATTGATGAGTTCGGCCTTTTCCGGCTCGCTCTCGGCCTTGTCAACTGCAGTATAGGCTGCGCAGTTCACCACCCACCGGGGCTTGTGAGTGCTGAAATACGCCTCTACGGCCGCGTTGTCAGAAATATTGAGCGTATCCGAGCCTTCCGCGAGGAATGTCCACTGAGGGTAATTTTCGGCGAGTTGCCGAAAGCAGCGACCGAGCTGGCCGTTAGCGCCTGTGACAAGTATCATGATGGATAACAGTTAAGCACATCAGGGCACCCTGACGGCATTTAATATGCGCACGATGAGGTCGTCCTGAGTGATGTTTTCCGCCTCTGCCTCGTACGTGAGGCCAATACGGTGGCGGAGAACATCTGCGCAAACGGCGCGTACATCCTCGGGAATCACATAGCCGCGGTGACGCAGGAAAGCCAGCGCGCGCGACGCCTGCGCGAGGGCTATGCTGGCACGCGGTGAGGCTCCGTATTGCAGCAGGGGTGCCAGCGACTGCAGTCCGTACTGAGCTGGCTCCCGGGTGGCAAAAACGATGTCGAGTATATACTGTTCGATTTTCTCGTCCATGTAAATTCCATGCATCACCTCGCGTGCGCGCAGGAGGGTTGCCACCGAAACCACTTTGTGTATGTGGGGGTGTTCGCCGCTCAGGTGGTGCCGAATGATATTGCGTTCTTCATTTCGGGTAGGATAGCCGATTCTGACCTTCATCAGAAAACGGTCGGCCTGTGCTTCCGGCAGCGGATAGGTGCCTTCCTGTTCAATCGGGTTCTGGGTAGCCAGCACCAGGAATGGCTCTTCCAGCATGAACGTCTCGGTTCCGATGGTAACCTGTCGCTCCTGCATGGCCTCCAGCAGGGCACTCTGCACCTTGGCAGGTGCGCGGTTAATCTCGTCAGCCAGCACAAAATTGGCAAATACCGGACCTTTCCTGACGGTAAACTCGGATTTTGCCGGGTTATAAATCATGGTGCCTACCACATCGGCCGGCAGCAGATCGGGCGTGAACTGTATGCGACTGAAGCGGGCATCAACAGCTTGTGCGAGCGTCTTGATAGCCAGCGTTTTGGCCAGTCCGGGCATCCCTTCAAGCAGGATATGTCCGCGCGTGAGGAGTCCTATGAGGAGCCGCTCAATCATGTATTCCTGACCGACGATGACGCGGGCAGTTTCTGCTTTCAGCGTATCAACGAAGGCACTCTCTATCTGGATTTGCTGGTTGAGCGCCTGTATATCTGCGTAATTCTGCATGAACACCCCAGCCTCCGTCGGCGTAGAACATCTGTCCGGTAACAAAAGACGCATCGTCGGATGCGAGGAACAGGGCCGGACCAACCATTTCTTCCGGTTCTCCCGACCGTTGCAGCGGGATAACGCGGCCCCAGTTTTCCCGGTAATCGGGGTCTTCCGACAGATTGCGCTCGGTATTGATGGGTCCCGGACCGAAGCAGTTGACCCTGATTTTGTGGGGTGCCAGTTCCACGGCCATCTGCCGGGTCATGGCTTCGATACCTCCCTTGGTGGCGACATAACAAATCAGGTTTTTAACACTGAGGGCAGTGACTACCGAAGAGACATTGATGATACTGCCTCCTCCTGTTTCGCGCATCATTTTCGCAGCCTCGATGGTACAGAACAGGGTGCCTTTGAGATTGAGCTGAACCACCCGGTCGAAGATAGCCTCCTCCGTTTCAAAAAAGTCGCTCCATCCCGTAATACCGGCGTTATTGACAAGAATATCGAGGCGGCCGTATTTTTCGCGTATCAGTCCGAACAGCCGCTTTATTTCTGCCACACGCGACAAATCGGCATAAGCGACTTCGGCGTTACCTCCGTTGTTCAGGATGCCCTGAACGATATGCTTTGTGTAAGTAGCTTCCGGAATATCGTTGATGATGACGGTGGCGCCTTCCGCGGCAAAGCCCCTGGCGATGGCTGCGCCTATACCCTTGCCTGCACCTGTGATCAGCGCAATTTTACCCCTGAGTTTCATGCTTTTTAGGTTGTTTGACAATAAAAGGCCAGAAGACTACGGCTGCAAAGGTACCCACCACATTCATCAGGAGGTCTTTCTGTGCATCCCAGATATCGCCTTGTGTGCCGAGGAAAGCGGTGCCTGCCTCGGGGGCTACCACTATCGCTGCAGCCCACTCCATAAATTCGTATGCGACACCGAGGGTGAGGAGGATACTCCCGGCAAAGATGAAGTCCAGCACCAGTCGTTTGCGGCTCACCTTTTTCCTGAAAACTTCAAAAAGCGGGATAGTGAGCAGGAATCCCCACAGAAAATGCACAAACCGGTCGTAGTGATTGCGTTCGAGACCGAGCCAGTCGGAAACCATACGCCCCGCCGGTGTTTCGGAGTAGGTATAATGGGATCCGTAGGTGTGGAGCACCATGAACAGGAAAATCAGGGTATAAGACAGGTTGGAGAGCGGAGTACGCCGGTCGAGCCATAAAATAAAGGGCACTCCGGCAAAAACCAGGATATTCTCCAGCAGCCAGTCTTCCCTGTAAACGGGGTTGATGGCCAGCAGGGCCCAGATAACCAGATAGGCTATGAAAAGCCCCAGACGGTAATTCTTTTGTTTCTTTTTCATGGCTTCACTGGTTGGTAGTGCTGTGCGGTGATCCCGCAATCAAAGGCAGTGGAACTGACAAGCCTGAGCGGGAGTCTTCCGGTGAAAATGGGTAGTCCTTTGCCGATGGCCGCCGGATTGATGAACAGGAAATAGTCATCAATGAGATTATGCCGGATGAGCGATGCTACAAATCCGGCGCCCCCGTACACAATGATGTCGCCGCCCTCCTGTTCTTTCAGCCAGTTAACATAATCGTCGAGTTTTCTATCGGCCAGCGTGGCATTCTTCCAGTCAATATGCCTCAGTGTTTGTGAAAAAACCACCTTGGCAGTATTATCCATTTTCATGGAAAAAGGTTCAGCCGGCCCCTGTTCAGTGGCCCTTCCTTCCCAGGAGTCAATAAAACCTTTAGCCATTTTACGGCCAAGAAGGATGCAATCCACGGGTTCGGTCAGGTCGCCGACGTATTTCATCAGTTCTTCGTCCCATTCCCACGTCATCCAGTCCATTTCACCGTCGGGGCCGGCTACGAAGCCATCAACCGACAATTGCACCTGAAGTTTCAATTTTCTCATGATTCGGAGATTTGAGTTTTACTTCGGGCGCAAGATACGCCCGATCAGAACTCAAAGATAATACCAATTGACGGAATTGGAGCTCCGCTATCCGTATCCAGTATGATCGGGATGCCATTGGAGGCATCGGCGGCCAGCGGGTTGCCGTCGGTGGTGGCAAAAGCGGTGTTCTCCGCGTTGCGCTGCAGGGTGAAAGCGGGGAAAGAGGGCGTTGCCGTGCCGAGCAGGTTACTCACGTCTAGGAACAGATCCAGCGTGGCCCTGCGGAAATTCCATTTTTTGTCGAGGCGCATATCGAGCTGACTGAATCCGGCGAGACGCAGGCTGTTCAGCTGACTGTAGTCGAGAATTTCGCGGCCTACTACTGTGTAATTGCGCTGGCTTTCGATCAGGTCAATAGGCGTATAGGGTACACCGCCCTGATAGCGGTATTTCAGGCCCAGCTCCCAGTTCCTTTTGAATTTCTTGCCGGCGGTGAGCGCAACGAGGTGGCGGTTATCCCAGGAAGAGGGTATCAGGCGGCCGTCCTGACCGGCAAAGCGGGTCCAGAACAGCGTATAGGAGCCTACGAAAAAGAAATTTCTGTTGAGTTTCTGCTGGGCGAAAAATTCGAAGCCGTACGATTCGCCTGTGCCGTTTCCGGTGAGTCTTTCGTTTCCGATGATACCGAAGTCGGCCCCCTGATTAGCCAGCGAAATTCCGGTGCGGTTCGATACGGGGTAGTTGGCGTATTTCTTGTAAAAACCTTCTAGCGTAAGGCGCAGCGTTTTGGTGGGCAGGTATTCCATGCCGGCCACCAGGTGATCTGAGCGCAGGTACGGCAGGTTGCGGTTGACGAGCGTATTGTTTTCGTCGCGGAAGCCCAGGGCGGTGTAGGGAGCAATTTTAAAGTACCTGCCGGCGCTGGCGCTCACTTTCCAGTCGGGTGCCAGCGCATAGCTGACGCTCAATCGCGGGCTCAGGGTTTGCTGCAGGGCATTTCCTTCGTCGGTGAACGAGTTGCCATCGGCGCGGATACCGAGCGATACGCCCAGTTTTTCGCCCAGAAACGTGCGGCTTATTTGTCCGAACAGACCGTACTTGAAGAAATCAATGGCGGTGGTGAAGCTGGTTGTGACAGCCGGCTGAATCAGATTGCCGACAGAGTCGCGTATCTCGGGTCGTATGCGCGCCTGCGTGGCGTTATTGTACTTGACGTACTGCAAACCGGCGCCCCACGACAACTTCCAGCTTCCGTAATAGGTATTATGATCGAATCTGAGTTTGTTTTCGATTTCCTGCGAGCGCAGCTTCAGGGTTCGTTTGGACTCATCCGATTGTTTGCCGTCGAAGTTATCCGTGAACTGATCCAGTTTGTTGTCGTACATATTCCGGCTGAATGTCAGATTCCAGAATCCGTTTTCGACAAGGCGTTTTAGCGTAAAACCCTGTGTGTAGTTCCACTGGTTAATACCCGGATTGGAGCTGAGCACATACAGATTTTCGGGGGTGGCATCCTTGGGTGCCTCAAAGTAGAAATCATCAATAGCGCCGAGTCCGATAGCCGAAAGCGTGGTTTTGGCGTTGATTTTGTGGGTTATTTTGTACTGGAAATCCCAGTAGTTGGGGCGAATAGGGAGTCCGATAGCGCCGAACAGGAACTCGAGATAGGAGCGGCGTGCTGAGGCCAGGAAGGTGGTTTTGTTGCCGATGGGTCCTTCGGTGGTGAGCGCTACCTCCGTACCTGACACGCGGAAATTGCCCTGTACCCGGTCGGGGTTGCCGTCGCGTTGTTTGAACTGCAGCACCGCGGAGAGCGGATTGTCGTATTTCGCACCGAAGGCAGAAGAAGTAAGCGTGGCGTCTTCGATAAACGACACATTGAGCATACCGGTGGGACCACCGGCAGCGCCTTGCGTGGAGAAGTGGTTAAGTACCGGAATTTCCACCCCGTCGAGGTAATACACATTTTCACTCGGACCGCCGCCGCGTATCAGCAGATCGTTGCGGAAGCTGCCGCCGCCGGGAGTGCCTCCCACGCCGGGGAGCATACTCACTACCTTGGAGATGTCAAAATTGCCACCCGGATTACTTTTTATTTCCTCTGTTGAAAGATTTTTAATGGAAACAGGCGTTTCGATAGAGGCGATTTTTACACTTCTGTTCTCGGAAATGACAACTTCTCCCAGTTCGGAAGCAGCGGCCGGTTCCAGTTCAAAATTCAGGAAACTGGCGTTTCCGGAGGTGATAACCACATTATAGCGGGTCTGGGTAGTATAGCCAACATAAGACACCGTGATATTATAGCTCCCGGGCGTAATGTTGGAGATTCTGAAATTGCCATCCACATCGGTAGCTGCACCGAGTTGGGCGCTTTCAATCTGGATGGTGGCGCCGATGAGCGGCTCCTGAGTGAGTTTGTCTTTGGCGGAACCCGAAAGCGTGCCGTTTTGAGCAGAAGCAATACCGAGTGTAAGGGCAAGCAGGAGAGTGGCGATAGTGCGCATGGATATTTTTTATGTACTGTGATGGCCTTCCGGGGAAGCAGATTTTAAAACATACTTTATTTGGGAATGTTCACAGGTTACAACACCGGTCGGAAGCGATCGGGCAGGGGTTAGACAGCGATAAACAGTCAGACAACAAATCACATACGCGATTTAAACCCTGAATGGCATATGTGGTCAAAAGATAAACAGCATCTGAATATGAAAAAAACAATGGTATTTGTGGCCCTTTGGGCATTAACGTCCGGCGTAAAGGCTCAGTTCAACTTTGAGCCAGTTACACAGCTTTTGAATGACAGCATCGGCGTCATTGGACAAGCTGGGCAGAACTGTGGCTTCATGATAGTACAGGGAGACAGTATTATATATGAAAAGTACCTGGGATCCTGGGACAGCCAAACCTATCAGCCGATAGCATCCGGGTCAAAGATACTGTCAATGGCGTTAATGATGAGACTGATAGACGAGGGATATTTACACCCGAATGATACAGTACAGAATTTTATCCCGAGTTTTGGTGGTAAGCCGTTTATGACGCTTCATCAGTTAATGAGCCATACATCCGGATTGCCCGGTCAGTCTCAATATATATCTGACAATAGCTATACACTACAACAGGCGGTGGACAGCATTGGGTTGAAAACGCCAATGACCGCCTTTGCCCCGGGTACGGCCTTTCAGTATGGTGGAGTCAGCATGCATGTTGCCGGGAGAATGGCCGAGATAGCAACAGGTGTGAGCTGGGACAGTCTTTTTCGACAAAAAATTGCGTTACCGTTAGGTATGATTCATACTGATTACGCGGGTTTGGGGGCTACCGGAAACTTCAGAATTGCAGGGGGAGTCGGTACGACGATGCCCGACTTTTCAAAATTGCTGATTATGTTATTACAGTATGGACGCATCAATAACATTGAGGTGCTTGATTCACAGATAGTTAGAGTTATGCAGAGCGACCAGACTGGCGAGGTGCCATTAATTGGAACACCCTACTTCAATGATGCTTTGAGACAGAATCTGAGATATGGTTACGGTATCTGGATAGAAGAAGCGACCAATGGAGAAACAACACAGTACGGCAGTCAGGGCGCATTCGGTTTTACCCCCTGGATAGACAGGTGCAGAAATATAGCCTGCGTGTTCTTTGTGAGAAAATCCTTGGGACTGGTACAGCCGACCCATACCCGATTAAGAAATCTGGTAGAACAAATCATTCCTTTAAAACTTCAGAAACCGGTTATTACAGCTGTAGCTGGACAACTTCAGTCAAGTTATTCTTTCGGAAATCAGTGGTATTTTAATGGTTCATTGATGTCTGAAGAGACTGGACAATTTGTTACACCTTCACAAAACGGCAAGTATTCAGTGAAGTTTATATCCGAAGAGGGTTGTGAAGTGTTCTCTGACGACTACAATTATATGTTATTGAGTGAAGCTGAACTTCCACTATCAGGTGATACTGCCGTTTATCCCAATCCCGCCAGGACAGTTATTTATTTTGAGTGTGAGAATGGATTTCGAATAATGAGTTCAACAGGGGAATTACTCATCGAAAGTAGTCAGGATGTTAACCGGATTAATATTTCAGAACTGCCTGCAGGGCTTTACTTTTTACAAACAGGTAATCGGACAGTACGATTTGTCAAATCCTGGTAGCCTGTTTTCTGCCGGGGTTTCAGGTCCAGGCTTAGTTTTGTTTAACCGCAGAGTTACGCCGAGTACAACGCCGAGTAGCGCAGAGAAAGCCTCTTTGCGATACTTTGCGCTTACCTCTGCGTACCTTTGTGGCCTGAATACAGAACGACTCCGTATTCATGTCAGCTATGTCGCAAAAACTGTTTTATTGTCTTGTCGGACTGGCCTTCAATCTGTGGGGGATTGTAAGTCCGAAATCTGCCGCTCACGGCGCATATCGGTTATTCGGAAGGCCTCCCAAGCCCAATCTCAGACCCAAAGAACTCCAATTCATTGATACAGCACGCCAGGTACGATGTACTGTTGCCGGTTATCCGGTGGTGGAATATCACTGGGGACCCGAAAACGGGGAAATGATACTGCTTTGTTACGGCTGGCGCTACAATGCCGGACGCTGGCGCCATTATGTTCCTGTTCTGCTCAATGCCGGATACCGGGTTATCGCCTACGATCCGCCCGGACATGGCCTCAACTCCGGACGCTTCTGCAACGTTATCCTGAACAGCGAGATTCAGGAAGGCCTGATTGGTAAATATGGTCGCCCGGCAGCTGTACTGGCACATTCTTTCGGAGGTGCCAGTGCGGTGCGGGCTATCAGCCGCCTGACTCCCGAAATACGCCCGAAAAGGGCTGTTATCATGGCCTCGTTCAGTCATGCCGCACGGCTTTTTGAGGCTTACCGCGATGCTATCGGACTGTGGCCCGGTGTTTATGACAATCTTGTCAGGGAGGTAGAGGTCATCGTGGGCAAACCGCTGGAAGATTTTGATTTCGCAAAACTAGGCAGCAGCCTCCATGATATACAGACGCTGCTGGTACACGATCCGAATGATGACGTAACTCCATTCTCCAATGCACTCCGCTATCATGCATACTGGCCCGGCAGCCGTCTCCTGCGCGCACACGGGGGAGGGCACCACCTGGGCCTCGCAGGTGTTACCGGTGATGTGCTGCGGTTTCTGGTGGAAGGGAAAGTACCCGATGCAGCAGAGGAGTTCACCAGTGTGCCTCCGGATCAAGTCCCGACATCCTGAAGTTTTCATTCCATCCGTCCATCTCTTCAATATCTTCCGTGCTGATTTGGAATTCCACAGCGCCGAAGTTCTCCCGCAAACGCGCAGGTGAAGCCGATTTGGGTATGGTGGATATACCATGATCGAGTCCCCATCTGATGAGTATCTGCGCGGGTGTTTTACCGTATTTCTGCGCCATTTCAATCAGTTTCGGGTCGCTGAAACGCTGTCCGCGCAGCAGTGGAGCCCATGACTGCAACAGGATTCCGCGCTGGCGGCAATCGTCGAGCAACTCTTTCTGAAACAGGTAGGGCGTGAACTCAACCTGATTTAGTGCGGGTACGACGGAGGCGTATTCATCGAGTTCCCGCAGGAATGGAATGGTGTAGTTGCACACGCCAATGGCACGTACTGCACCTTCACCGAGCAAGCGCTCCAGTGCCAGCCAGGTGTCGCGGCGCTTGCCGCGTATCGGCCAGTGAACCAGATACAGGTCGAGGTAGTCGGTCCCCAGTTTTTTCATACTGACCTCGCAGGCGCGCAGGGTAGAATCGTACCCCTGGTCGGAATTGTTCACCTTGGTAGTGATGAAAATATCGGATCGCGGTACGGCAGCCTGACTGATACCGTTGCCGACTTCAGTCTCATTTTCGTACATGGAAGCAGTATCTATGAGGCGGTACCCGATTTCAAGGGCTGCTTCTACCGCCTGCTGGGCCTCTTTGCCGTTCATATCCCAGCATCCGAGGCCCAGCAGAGGCATTTCAACGCCATTATTGAGTGTGGCAGAAGGTTGATTTACCATTTTTCCAGTCCGAGGAGTTTTTTACCCAGTTCAGATAATACAGCGGTGGAGTAGCGCGTCTGTTCCCAGTTGCGCGGATCTCCCGGGAAGGCATACCCCTCTGGCGCAATCCGGTCGCGCCAGGAGCGTACACGCCAGTCGAGGAGCGACTCGTTGTCTTCCTCGGCAGGCATCATGGAGATATACTGAGCCATGCGTACCTTGTTTTCCGACAGGTTGGGTCGAATACCGTGTGCGAGGGTGGAGTTGAAAATAAGCAGATCGCCGGCTTCCATCTTCACTTTTACCAGCTCAAATCCCGTGATATCGGGCTGAAAACGGTTCCGGTCTTCCGGCTGTGTC
>JAJTFM010000078.1 GCA_021298575.1 Saprospiraceae bacterium
GGAAATCGGGAAATGGCAATTCCCTGGTCCAGGTAACTGCTCAGCAGACGGAACATGAAGGGATGCACCATGTAGTCCATATCCAGCCCAAATTCCGATTTCCAGCCAGAACGGACGCTGCCGATGCGGGGCTGGCGACAGGCATCATAGTCTCCGCTCAACATTTTCTGCTTCCACAAATCAGTCTCCCCTGCACCTTTTCGTTCCCTTAATACCCTGTCAATGATTTCTTCCCTGATTCTTCCGTTTGCATACAGCCTGCGGTAATCGCTGAGCTGAAGTGTTACCTGATACCCGAAAATATCCGATGCCCTGAAGATGGCATCATAAAATTTCAGGTGCTGATACGCATGCAGTGAATTGTGATGTATAAAATCCTTGAGCGCACCCTGCGAGGGCAGGTAGTGCGACAACTCGTGCAGCGCATGTTCTTCGTCGAAATACGCACTCCCTGCGTTAGCCCGGGAGCGCGCCAGCGTCTTTTCCATCATTCAGGTGTTAATAGACGGTTACTGAACAGTTACATGAGAGGGCACCGACTGCACACTGTATGCATCCTTGAAACCGGTCAGTTGAACACGGATATTCTTTTCAACAGATCCTGTGTGCAGGAAGTCTTTAATCAGCTGCTGCACATCATAATCAATGTAAAACGTATCAGAAGCATCTATCTCCACCCTGCACCGCTCCGGCAACTGACTCAATGTCTGCTTGATGGCTGCCTTGTTCAGGAATGAAACCTCCTGGGCCAGTTTGATTGTTATGGTTTCTCCATCCTGATATTCCTCTTTTCGAAAGAAATAAGCCAGTTTCAGGTTGGCGCGGAGTATGTAAAATATACTCACCACCAGACCAATGGCCACACCCTTCAACAGATCGGTAAATACAACAGCTAACACCGTTACTATAAACGGAACAAACTGGTAACGACCGTTATCCCACATGTGTCTGAATACTTTCGGACTGGCCAGTTTGAAGCCAATCATCAGCAATACGGCGGCCAGACTGGCCAGCGGTATTTTGTTCAATAATGCAGGGATACTCAATACCGCAATAAGCAAAAAGACACCATGTGCAATCGTCGCAGTTTTGGTACGCCCTCCTGAATTGATATTCGCCGAAGTACGCACAATAACCGAAGTCATAGGC
The DNA here is from genome assembly GCA_021298575.1 of Saprospiraceae bacterium. Classification (GTDB taxonomy): domain Bacteria; phylum Bacteroidota; class Bacteroidia; order Chitinophagales; family Saprospiraceae; genus M3007. The sequence continues at coordinate 1,150 of JAJTFM010000078.1, forward strand.
AAACCGCCTATCAGTCCACTGAGAATATTGCCTGTTCCCTGCGCAAACAACTCCGTATTGGTGTTGGTGTATCGCTTCAGCGGATCCAGCTTGTCGGATGCCTCCACGCATAACAGCGTTTCAATACTGGCAACAACGGCTATCGTAACTGCAACAACCCACACATCCGGCCTCATCATGGCACTGAAATCCGGGAAGGTAAACTGCCTCCTGAATGCCTCCATCGAATCAGGCACGGGCAGATTGACCAGATGTTCCTGCTGTATAATCATATCGCTGCCCGTTACCCTGAATATCTCGTTAATGGCAATCCCCGCCAGTACGGCAATCAGGGCGCCGGGAATGACCTTCAGATTTTTCAGAAAGGTAATTTTGTTGAATGCAATCAGAATGAGCAGCGATACCACGGTAACCAGTATGGCTCCCGGATGCGAATAGTTGATTGCATCTATAATAGAGGAAAAGGTATTGTGCCCCTCTCCCTTTTCTATGAAGAAGAAATCGCCCTCGTTATCAACGTCGTAACCAATGGCGTGCGGCAATTGCTTCATGATGATAATCACACCGATCGCCGTGAGCATACCTTCAATGACGTTCTAAGGAAAATAATTGAAAATGGTACCCGCCCGCGCGATACCAAGCAAAAGCTGAATTACTCCCGCCAGTACAACCGCCGCCAGAAAATACTGGTATGAACCCAGGCTGCTTATGGCTGCCAGCACAATGGCAGTCAGACCAGCTGCAGGCCCCGTAACACTGAGTTGTGAGTTACTCAGAAAACCCACTACGATGCCGCCGATAACACCGGAAATAATGCCGGCAAACAGCGGAGCTCCGCTGGCCAGAGCAATGCCCAGGCACAAAGGCAGGGCAACTAAAAAGACTACCAGGCCCGACTGTACGTCAGACCTGAGGTATGATGTGTAAGATCGCATATTTGAGTGTACTTTGGTGGAATAACACTATGACCTTTCCGTCGGAATAATCCGGATGGGTATGTCGTCGTGCAAAAAAGGATGAAAAAAATACAGGCGCACAGCACCCGCGCTGGTCCGGAAAATCAGGAAAACTCTGGAGGAATATACACCAAACCGGGAAGAAACTGGGAGGCTGGATGGGGACCGCACGGAAAGCCGGACGCAGCAGGCAGTACCAGCTCACTCCCCTGCCCAATAAATATCAGAGGGCTGTATGTATAAGCCTCTTTCTCTATTTCCGCAAGATCCTCTTCCATCAAATCTTCCATAACCGCACCGGCGAGCTGGTTGCTACATGTCTCGCAAAAAGGAATAGCAGCCGGTATCACTACACTGAGTGACATCAAAACAATCAGTACATAACTGAAAAATCGCTGCATAACACTTTTATACCTCCTGAAAAGCGGAATCCTGACAAACGTCAAAGATAGTCAATAGTTTTCCGGTTTTTGCCATTCTGTATAACATGTCGTGTCTTTTAACACAAAATAACGTTCAGGAATCGCATCGTAAGGGTAATTTTTAAACGGCCCCAGAAACAGACGCGGCTCACAGCGCAGGGCATCGTACCGCTGTGGCTCCCCCGTCACGAGTATCACGCGCGCGCTGTCAGGCGATTCGAGCGCGGAGAGAAACAGAAATTCGTACGTCATGGCCCACGACAGTTTGAACGTGTCCAAAGGTATCTGCTTCTCTGTCAGAATCAGCCGACCCCTGTCACCCGCCGTCCTGGCCAAAAAATCTCGCTCCCAGTTCAGCCGGGCCGTCCAGTCATCATGGGCGGCAGCTATTCTGATGGTACCCGCCAACACCACTAAAGCCGTAATCAGGACGGTCTTTTTCTCTCCCTGCCATCCCGGAAGCACATCAAATACCAGCGGCATGGCAGCAAACAATCCCAGCGGCAGCCACAGATTTTCCATATAAAACTGGTGGGTACTCTCGTGATAGGGCACATTCACCGCGAATACAAACACAACGGGATACAGGGCGGTCAACACAGCCTTCAGCCAGCTCTTTTTTACAAAATAGTATGCCAGCGATACCAGCAATGCTACCGGTACAAACCAGTAATCGCTCAACAGGTATCTTGCCAGATCACGGTTACTCTGTATGTCAATCCAGTGTGGCCACAACTGGCCGAATGCCGCCGTACGCTTCATCGCAGCCGCATCGTACCAGTCCAGTATGAGTATCTTGTACTTCACCAGTGCTATGGCCGCCAACATCGCCAGGAAGGCCAGATATACCGCGAAGCGCCTGCTGTACCAGTTCCCATCGCGGTTTTCAGGTGAAATAATCATGAAAAGACAGGCAAAAACAGCTGCATACAATACCAGCGGATGGAAATAAAAGGCCGTAACTGCACCTGCCACCCATAAAGCCCACTGATACCAGCGCACCGATTTCAAGGTGGTTACTCCCGACATCCATGCCAGCAGGGCTATCAGAAAAACCAGTCCCTGGGGCATCTCCGACAACCAGTAAAATGTCTGGGTAGCCATCCCGGTAACAGCCAGCAACAGTACCAGCCCCCACTTCCACTGACGCAACCACAGCGCCCAGCCAAATAAAAGAGCCGGCCAAATCACATGTCCGGCCGAATACAACAGCATTACCCAGCGCAGTGGTAGTCCGGCAAGTCCGGCAATCCAGGGCCATAACTGCGTGGCAACCGCTCCAAAACGACCGCTTTGTATCTCCGGCGACCCGCTCTTCAGTATCAGAAAGGTCTGAAATACCATGTCTATATGGGCAATCCGCTCCAGGTAATATACCAAGGCAAGCACAAGCAGGACTCCGAAAGCACTGAGCCCTGTCACCAAAGTCATTTTTCGTACGTTCATAACGCATAGCCCGCAAGGGGACTTCCGGTTGACTAATTTCGGCCACAAAGTACAAAAACCACCAACTTCCCCGGAACTTTCTCCAACCCTCCCGGCGTTTATTGATGTCCTGTAGCTACACGTACTATCACTCAGCCGCTATGAAATATACTCCGCAAGGCACACCCATGCTCATTGCCGACGACCTCTTCGCCAAGGCCAATGCACTGTACGCAGAAGCCAATCTGCCACCCGGTCACCCCGACCTGCTGAAACTGAATGTGGTATATGCAGATATCCTGTACAAAATGGGTGAAAAACGGGAGTCAATTATGGTGCACGACAGGGCACAGAAAGCACTCGATGAAGCGAAATCGTCATCCGGTCAGTAGGTAGCCCTCATCTCCAGATCCAGCCGCACCTCGTTTTCGAAAAGTGGCGGCCTCCTCAGCCACAACACCACGTCAACCGAAAGCCGTGGCTTACTGAAAAACCGTTTGGAATCCGCCAGCGATGGTATCACCGGCAGATTATTGCCCGGATCAAGCGGTACCGGATACCGATAGGCTATTTCAAGAAAGTCGTTCGGATCCGCTTCGTCATACACGCGTATAGACACCTGATCCACAAAGCTGAGGTCCGAATCGCCGTAAATACCCGTAATAGAAGCCCGGCTGGTGATAACCCCCGTTATGTCGGCATCCGTCTTGTTGTGTTCATCCAGATACTGCAGGTAACGGGTGGAGATATTCTGTAACTGGAAATGATGCACCTGAAACTCACTGATTCCGACGGGAATGAAAAAGTCCTGCCGGTACAGCATGTTGAACCCGGGCGCTACCCCGTTGTCCTTGACACACGACAATCCCGACCACGCCATCGCAACAACGAGCAACACCAGCCGTATCCCGGCCGGAATATTCCGGATAATTCCGTTTGTCTGTATGTTCATCATTCCGTGTATGCCTAAATATTCATGGCTTTTTTCACCATTTCAACAATTTCTGCTTCCATTTCCAGCGCTTTTTTCAGGATTACCTCGCTCTCGGCCGTCACTTTTGCAGCGTATTCGCGGTCATCCAGACCCGTTGTATTTACCAGCACATTCAGGTAGGCGCCGTAAACACAGGTGCGCGCACAAAGAGCGCCCACGCCGGCATCTGTCACCGAGTTCGGATTGCCCTCCGCTACCATCTGCCTGATCAGCGGGAACGACCCGAGCGCCAGTTGCATTACTTTGTATGGTACCTCAATGGCTATTTTGGTTGCCGACTGTATGGCTGTTTTTCTCGCCGCTTTTTCCTCGGGCGTACCCTTTGGCATCCCAAAAGCCGCCATAATCAGGTTGAATGCGTTGGTATCTTCATCCACCGCCCGCAAAAGGGCATCTTTCAGTTGTTGCCCGTGTTCGGCAGCATCGGAGAACACCTCCCAGCGATCGTCCCAGCCGCGCTTGTGACTACTCAGGTTGGCTACCATGGTGGCCAGTGAAGCCCCCAGCGCACCTACATACGCGCTCACGGAACCACCGCCGGGTGCCGGACTCTCGCTCGCTGCCTCGTCGGCAAAAGCACGGAGGTCTTTGGCTACCAGCATGGCAGCCGAAGACGCACTACCCTTTTCCAGGTTGTATTCAATGATTTTCTGCTGCGGATCGAAAGGGGCCAGTTCGTCGAGGCCCATGGATTTCACCGCTATCTTGATAAGCTCGGCCTCGCTGACACCCGCACTGCGGCGCTGCTTTCTAAGGAAATACCGTCCCGCGTCGAGAAACACCTTCAGCGGCGCCAGTCCGACCAGCTCGGAGCCGGTAACGCGCATACCGCGCGCCTCGGCGCTCCGGTGACAGGCCTCAAATGCCTCGTGCAGGGGTACCTGGCTGATGTCTGTAATGTTCATGGACACCTGGGCGATGCCATACTCTTCAATGTACCAGCCGATGGCCTTCACGCCCTTAAGCCAGCCCGGCTGACGCAGGGGTTCCCCGTTTTCGTCTTTCAGCGGCTTGCCGGTGACGGGGTCGTTCACTACCCTGCCCTTTTCCCGCACGTCAAAGGCCACCGAGTTGGCGCGGCGCACCGATGTGGTATTCAGGTTGATATTGTAGGCGAGCAGAAAATCGCGGGCTCCAATCACCGTGGCCCCGCTTTTGGCATTGAAAACCGCCGGACCGTAGTCGGGCTTCCACTCCGGCTTGTTCATCTTTTCCGGAAGTGCCTCGTATTCTCCGGCCCTGATATCCGCCAGATTTTTTCTTTCCGGCCTGCTGGCTGCCGATTCATACAGATAAACAGGCAGAGCGAGCTCATTTCCGACCCTTTCACCGAGCCGGCGCGCCCACGCGGCCGTTTCCTCCATGGAAATATTGGCAATCGGAATGAGGGGGCATACATCCGTGGCGCCCATACGCGGGTGTTCGCCCTGATGGCGACTCATATCTATCACTTCGCAGGCTTTTTTGATAGCCAGAAAAGCCGCTTCGGTCACCGGTCCCGGCTCGCCAACGAAAGTCACTACTGTCCGGTTGGTCGCTTTGCCCGGGTCCACGTCCAGCAGTTTCACACCTTCCACAGACTCGATGACATCGGTAATCTGTTTTATAACAGACATATCGCGCCCTTCAGAGAAATTGGGCACACACTCAATCAGTTGCTTCATAAATGGAATAATTCAGTCAGGAGGGCAAAGGTAAGGGATAATTATATTCTGGCACGGAGCCCGGGTCACTCCACCCAGTCGTAGGTTTTCTCGAATATCTCCCTCGCGCAGGGGTACAACTCCCCGTTGACGCCCATCATCAGGTAGTCGCCCGCACGCCCGCGCAGGGTTCCTTCCAGTGTTTCCACTTCAAACTCCACCTCCATCTGCACGCAATTGATGGGAATGGGTTTTTTAACTGCTTTTCTGAAAGGCAGTTCAGGCGTATCGTGTACCTTGAATTTTAACATGATCATTGGCTGATTCAAACCGTCCCGGACTTGGCGACGGGTGCTATTTTTTCAATGTGACGCTGCCATTTCTCACTCTCACGCGCAAGAATAGACTCCACATTAATTACAAATAACTGAAACGCATCAGGGGCATTGCTGTATTGCCCTGCCTGCGTCAGATACATCAGTTTTTCGCTCTTCAGTGATTCCGCCACTGCCCGGTACTGGCTCCACAGTTCCTGGTACTTGTTTAGTGTCTGGATACCGGCCAGAATGGTAATTACCACACCCAGACCACCGGTAACCCACTTGAAAACAAAAAACCAGCCTTTACCGCCTTCCGCTCCCGGAATCATGGCCACCAGAAAAGGTATCAGCGCCGAGCAGACCAGCTCCAGCGTTCTGATACGCATGAATTTTCTCTTGAAGGATGCTGCTTTCCCTTCCAGCCAGTTGATCTGATCATCAACTCTTTCAACCATGTACTCCTTGTCGTTCATTTTGTCTGTATGTTTGGTTCAAGTATATTCCTACTCCTCAATCCCGTCCGCATCCGGCGGCGGATACGCTGTCGGAGTTGATGGCACCGGATCCCGTTCTATCGGACCGGCATCCTCGGGCTTGTATATTTTGGGCGGGGGCGAAAGGTCTTTTGTTTTGGTCTCGCTGTAATTCTCCATCCTGTCCATCCAGGTCAGCGACGCGCTCCAGGCATCGGCTACAAACGGCTTCAGCCATATCACAAAGTTATATGCCTTCTCCGGCATGGGCTCCATAATCGGATAGGTTCTTGATGCCTCCACGGTGGCATCGTTCAGCAACCGGGATCTGACCATGAACCACACCAGGATACTGCATACCAGCACATAAAACCCGCCCATCATACAGGCGCCCAGCGCTTTGTTCACAATACCGATGTGGAGAAAACTCAGCACTTTTACCATGCCAGCAGCCAAAACGCGCATCAGGAGTACCACCAGCAGCAGATTCACAATAAACGCTCCCAAAAACATCGAGGGATTGTCTGAGTGGAAAATGGACTGCAATATGCTGGTCATGGAAGGCGTCATCTTGAACGCTATCGTAATCCCGAATACATAAGCCGCCACGTTGAACACCGTGTGAATGATACCCTGCCTGAACCCCTGCCAGAATCCATAAGCGAGTGCAACCAGAAATAATATATCAATGGGCATAATTGTCTTTCCTGCATTTGAAGGCCCCGCAAAATAACAGCGAAAAGCCCCGATACAAAGGTAATAAGAGATGTATATGTTTTCAGGGATTTTTGATTTCCGGTAAAGTCGTACCTTGCGAACGATGCCCGAACCAGACATCTGATCAGTAACCTGTTCCAGCTCTTTTGCACCACCGGAAAAGACGGAACGCTGCAATTTCACGGCTTAATATGAAAGGGCTTATCAACGAAGCAGTCAAACAGTACCTCAGCCTGCGCATGAAGCACAGGATCGAGGACTATATGCTGCACCCCGAAAAAGCCCAGGAACAATGGTTCAAACGCCTGATTTACGACGCCAAAGCCACTGAATTTGGAAAAAAATACGGCTTCGACGATATTTCCGGCCCCGACACCTTCAGGGAAAGGGTACCCGTTCATCATTACGACGATCTGAAGCAGGATATTTCCCGAATGATGCACGGCGAAAAGGATGTGCTCTGGCCCGGCGAAATTAACTGGTACTCCAAAAGCAGCGGCACCACCAGCGACCGAAGCAAGTTTATCCCGGTGTCACAGGGCAATCTGTACGACTGCCACGTGGCCGGCGCCTGGGATTCCATGGCACTGCTCTACCACAACAAGCCGGATATGCAGGTTTTCCGGTATAAAAATCTCATCGTACCGGGCAGCCACCAGTCTCTGCCCGAATTCCCGCGCACCCGCGTGGGCGATGTAAGCGCTATTCTGGTAAGCAACATGCCCGCTATCGGCCGTATGTTCTACACACCCGACTTCGACGTGGCGCTGCAGTCCGATTTCGAGGAAAAACTGCGAAAAACAGCCGATATTGTCAGTAGGCAAGACGATATCGCCATGTTCGGTGGCGTGCCAACCTGGCTCATCGTACTGTTCCGGATGGTGCTGGAAAAAACCGGAAAATCAAATCTAATCGAAGTATGGCCCAATCTGCAGGCCTATATGCACGGAGGTGTGGGCTTCGAACCCTACCGCGAAACTTTCCGGCACCTGATTCCCGACGACAATTTCGTCTATCAGGAAATCTACAACGCCTCCGAGGGTTACTTCGGCGCCCAGTGCGACCTCGACCAGTCAGATATGCTCCTTCTGGCCGATAACGGCGTTTTCTACGAGTTCGTGCCCATGGAATACTGGGAGGAAAAATATCCGAAAACGCTCCTGCTCCACGAGGTGGAACCCGGCGAACAATACGCCGTTATGATCAGCTCCAACAACGGACTGTGGCGATACTTGCCCGGCGATACGGTAGTCTTTACCCGAAAATACCCGTTCTGCTTCCGGATTGCCGGCCGCACACAACAGTTCATCAATGCCTTCGGCGAAGAGGTCATGGTGGGCGATGCCGACAAGGCGCTCGCTCAGGCCTGCCGCCAACTAAACGCCATCGTCTCGGAATACACCGCCGCCCCCGTATATATCCAGGGAGATAACGACCGCGGAGGCCACGAATGGATCATCGAATTCGAAAGGGAACCAGACGATCTCGAAAGGTTCAACGATCAACTGGATCTGGCTCTGCAACGTATTAACTCCGACTATGAAGCCAAGCGATTCAAAAGTCTGGCGCTCGACAAGCCACGCATGACGGCTGTTCCAAAGGGTACTTTCATGCGCTGGATGCGCGCACGCGGCCGAATGGGCAGCCAGGGCAAAATTCCCCGTCTGGCTAACCACCGCCGCTTTGTGGAAGAGGTTGTAAAATATCAGTCGGAAGGATAATTACTCCACTACCACTTTCCGGGCAACCCCGCCCGCCTGAATAATATATACACCGGGCACGAGCGCCGATACGTCCACCAGGGCTACTCCCCCGCTCAGGCTGTGGCGACTGAGCACCTCCCGTCCCGTCAGGTCGAATACACGCAAATCGGGCCAGTCACGATCACCCGGTATCTCCACCCGCAACAACTCTCCCGCTGGATT
>JAJTFM010000079.1 GCA_021298575.1 Saprospiraceae bacterium
TATCGGGGAAAGAGGCTGCCACTTTGGTATCAACCGGTGGAACTTTGCTCCGGTCGGCCTCCTGTCCTGTAACAGAATACTCCGGGAACGGATCACATATAAGCGTCATATCGCCATCAGACAACCATTTGCGGGTTGCCTGGCGTGTCTCTTCGGCAGTTACGCTGTTCAGCCCGTTGTTGTAAGTCTTGTAGAAATCGGGGGTTCCGCCATAAACTTCGTTTTCTGCGAGCAGGTCGCTTTTACCCCCAAAGCCGCCTATGCGCTCCAGCCCTTTGATGAAACCTGCGAAATAGGACGCCTTTACGCGGCGCAGTTCTTCATCTGTCGGGCCATTCTGCATGAATTCGGCGAAGATTTCGCGTATAGCAGCCTCCACTTCTTCCACCGTTTTGCCTTTTTTCACATTGCAAATCACGCTGAAGGTACCGCCAATTTCAGAGGGTCCGTTGAAGCAGGATGCCGAGGTACATATCTGTTTTTCGTACACCAGTTTTTTGTAAAGACGGCTGGTTTTTCCGCTCGACAAAACAGACGAGGCTACATCCAGTGCTGCATTTTCCCTGTTTCCCCACTCTGGTGTATTCCAGGAGATGACGATACGGGATTCGGGTACACGATCCTGATAATGCAGGCGTTTGCTGCCAGTGCGTTTGGCTACATCCACTTCAGGGCGCTGAATCACCGGACCGGCAGGGATATTGCCGAAGTATTTGAGTACCTTTTCGTAAGCGGCATCTGTAGTAACATCGCCGGCGATAACCACCACAGCATTGGCCGCGCCGTAGTACGACTTGAACCAGTTGTGTACATCATCAATGGAAGCAGCATTGAGATCTTCCATTTCACCTATAACAGTGTGGCCATACGGGTGATGTGGCGGATAAGCTGCTTTTTGCATGATATCCCAGCCGCGGGAATAGGGCTGGTTTTCACCTTGCCTTTTCTCGTTCTGTACCACACCCCGCTGTTCATCGAGTTTTGCCTGATCCACAGCACCGAGAAGGTGGCCCATACGGTCGCTTTCGAGCCAGAGAACCTGGTCGAGTGCCCCAACAGGAATATTCTGAAAATAGTTGGTGCGGTCATCATTGGTAGTTCCGTTCAGATCAGTGCCACCGATGGCCTCAAGCGCCTGAAAATAGTCCTTGTTGAAATTTTCCGAACCGTTGAACATAAGGTGTTCGAACAGGTGAGCAAAGCCGGATTTCCCGGGCACCTCATTTTTGGAGCCTACATGATACCAGATATTCACTGCCACAATCGGGGCCTTGTGGTCTTCATGGACAATGAGGCGCAAGCCATTGGAAAGGGTGAATTTTTTGTAAGGAACATCAATGGAATTAGGGTCATAAACAGGATAATCCTGTGCACTGACAGATACCGTGATGAAAAGCATCAGCAGTTTTGGAAGAAAAAAATAACGCATTAGGGTAAAGGTTGTGTGGTTTACAGCCAGTGAATTGCTCCGAAAACACGGTGCGAAAAGAACCTGGAGTAAACAACTGTTTGAAAAAAATAATGTGTTTGATGAAAAAAGGATTAGATATGTTGTTCAGATTCAGAACAACACACAAATTTCTATCTTTACAACTGAGGGAAAAACTACTCTCCGCTACCATCCCTGTATTTCTCCCAGGGTGTGTCCTTGTATTTCTCCTCCCGGGCATAACGGAGTTCCTTCATAAGACCCGGCATTTCCTTGTAGCCGGGAGATATCATGATACGCTCGTATTTTTCGTTCAGATACACGATGGTGGGGTAACCCATTTTTCCGTCGAGCAGAGCATAGGCCAGTTCGTGGGTTCCGCCTCTGCCCGTTTCAGTGGCCACAAATTTGAACTGGTGGCCACTGAACGAAATCTCTTCTTTTTGTTCGGCGTTGAACTTGACGGCATAAAAGTGTTTGTTGACATAGTTGACTACAGCAGTATCAACAAATGTACTCTTGTCCATGCGCTTGCACCATCCGCACCAGTCGGTATAGACATCAATCATAATTTTGCGCGGATTTTCATTGTTTTTTGCAATAGCCTGATCCCAGGTCATCCACTGGATTTCCTGGGCGGTGGTTGTCAGGGACGAGAGCATCATCAGAGCGACAAGTCCTGCAAGAGGTAATTTCATAATTGCCATTTTTCAATGTGATTATCGCAGTCGTAAAAAATAGCGAAAGTTTACCAGCATTTTCAGACGACTTTGTGTTTTTACAATATTTCCGGCACAAAATTAAACTATTTTACCGGGATTCAGAATGCCATTCGGGTCAAATACACTTTTTATGCTGCGCATCAGTTCCATTTCGGTTGGTGTGAAGACAATATCGAGGTACTGTCGCTGTACCAGACCGATACCGTGTTCGCCCGATATGGTACCACCCACGCTTTTTACAAAGGTGAATATTTCCCGGATTCCTTTGGGCACCTCTTCGTTCCAGGTTTGTTCGCTCAGGCTGCCGCGCAGTATATTCACGTGAAGATTGCCGTCTCCTGCGTGACCGTAACAAACTGATTCAAAACCGTATCTGGCTCCAACGTCCTTTACCTTCCTGAGAAGTGCAGGCAATTCCCCGCGCGGCACTACCGTATCTTCTTCCTTGTAAACGGAATTTCGTTTCACGGCATGGGCAACATTTCTTCTGAGTTTCCAGAGGGAGGCTTTGGTTGTTTCATCGTCGGCGAAGAAAATTTCGCCGGTATCAAAACGCTCCAGCACCCTCGAAATTGTTTCACAGTCGGCCATGAGACTTTCGAGATGGAACCCATCCACTTCTATCAGCAGGTGTGCTTCATCCTCCTCATTGATGGGTACCGGAGTTTCACCGACGTACCTGACTGCCCAGTCAATGGCATTTCTTTCCATGAACTCCAGTCCGCTGGGGGTAACGCCGGCTTCAAATATTGCTGCGACTGCTGCACAGGCACTTTCGGCCGATCTGAAGGGAGCCAGCAGGATAAGATTCTGGGTTGGATGAGGCTGAAGTTTAAGCACTATTTTGGTTACCACTCCTAGTGTTCCCTCACTGCCCACAATCAGCTGGGTAAAATTATAGCCTGTAGAGTTTTTGAGTGTATTGGAGCCCGTCCAGATAACCTCACCTGATGGCAGTACCACTTCCAGGTTGAGAACATGATCCTTCACCACGCCATATTTTACAGCCTTGGGGCCACCAGCATTGGTACTGACATTTCCGCCGATAAACGACCATCCGCGACTGGCGGGATCCGGCGGATAAAAAAGCCCCTGCTCGCGGAGTGTATTCTGCAGAATTTCGGTGATTACCCCCGGTTCAACAGTCACCTGAAAATTCTTGCGGTCTATCTTCAGAATCTTGTCGAATCGTTTCATGGAGATTACCAGTCCGCCATAAACCGGGAGGGCACCGCCGGCGAGTCCGGATCCGGCCCCCCGTACAGTGACGGGTATACGGTGGCTGTTACATATACGCATGAGTGCACTAACCTGCGCGGTATCGGCCGGGCCGTGCTCGCTGAGCATACCATCCTCGGTCAGCAGGAAAGTTTCTCCGACCGCAGCCTTTAATTCCTCCAAAACAGCCGTTGATATGGGCTGGAAGGGATTACTTTTGCGGGCAGATTGATTTGCGTCAGTCATGATCGCTTGTTTGTAATGTTAAAATGTCAGAAAATGCGGTTAAAGTCCGGCTTTGTTTTATTACTGATTGCGTTCAGCGTCAGCAGTTTCGCCCAGAGGTTCCCTGAACACGATGCTGATGCCGAACCGAGGAACAAAGGTAAGCTCATTTCGCTCCATTTTTCGCTCGGTGCTCACCTTCCCGGTGGAGATATGGCCAGTCGCTTCGGAACGAGCGGTGCCTTTGGCGGCGGAATTGAATTTATGACCGACAATAGTTTCTTTATTGGTGCCGATATACAGGCGATCTATGGCGGCAACGTGAAGGAGGACCCGCTGTCTATTCTCCGCACCCCCGACGGATATATCATAGGTAACGACCGGGCTATAGCCTCGGTTGCACTTCGGGAGCGCGGGATATACTATGGCGGATCAATTGGCAAACTGTTCCCGGTGAAGGGGACCAGAAAGGGCCTGCGATTTTCTGTTGGCGGTGGCTGGATGCAGCACCGTATCAAGTTGCAGGACAACAGGAGCGTACTCACCCAGATCACGGGCGACTACGGCAAAGGTTACGACCGGCTCACAGGCGGTTTTGCGCTCAACCAGTTTATAGGCTGGCAACAACTGGGCGATCAGAGGCGCAGCAACTGGCTTATCGGACTGGAACTAATGCAGGGATTTACAGAAACTCGTCGCGACTGGGATTTCAACGATAAAATGAAACTGTCGGGCAGGCGGCTTGATCTGCTTGTCGGGATAAAAGCAGCATGGACCCTGCCGTTTTATCAGACTCCGGGCGGAGAAATAATTTACTGATTGTTTCGGACATCAGTATTATTGTCGTCGAGAAACCGCCAGGCTACTCCGAGCCGGAAGCCACCGAATGGCTGCGGATGCCAGGCTGTCTGGTAAAACACCTTTGTATTGTCAACAAAGGTCCAGGCATTTTCATAACGGAAAAAGAACCGAAAAGATTGCACCTTGAAGGCGACGAAGACATCCACCCAGGGATATGGTTGCTGACTGAGTGTATCCTGCAGATGAAACTGTCCGGTTACAGGCTGGTATGCGTCGGGCAGGAAAGCGCTGTTCATCCGGAAGTCGAAACCGATATTCAGATCGAGTTTTTGTTCGAACAGTTTTCCGGAGTAGTACAGACTGTTTTTGGTGAACCATTCCGGGAGGTGCAGCACATCACTGCGGTTCGCCTTCTGAAGAGCCAGTGTGTTGTCGAGGTGGAAGTGTCCGACCCGGATATTTTCCTGCACGATGAACTGTGCAATTTGAAGCGGGGCCGTGGTTTGCGTGGCTAGGCCCTCCTGATCGAAGTAAATATAGTTGTTTACGAGTGTGGTGTTGGCAGTAGCCTTGAAGCCTATGGCTGGCAGAGCGTACGTGGCAGAGAGGGTACTTTCAACGGGTTTGGCGAAATCGGTTTGCCACACGGGTACCCCGGTAACAAACAAACGCTGTTGCAGGATGGTCGGCGGACGCCGCTGACTGAGCAGGGAGGCTGTAAATATCCCGGCCTTGCCCAGTCCGAGGGTCAGGCTGCCACCGAGTTGATACTCACCGATATTCTTCAGCAGTCCGAGTGCGGCATTGGCGTCAAAATTGAAGCGACCGGATGGCGCGAGACTGATTTTTCCTGTGAGAAAAAGATTATTGTATCGATACCTGCCCGGCTCCTGATACAGACTTATATAGTCGTGACGGAGTCCGAGGGCCAGCAGATCGGAAGGAGTACCTGAATTTTTGGCCCTGAATGTATTGAGTGAAAAGTTGTTACTGACAGTGTTCAGTTCAAAGTACTGTCGCACCCCTCTTTCGTCAACGAGAAACTTTCCATAGAACCCGGCATTGTCGGCCAGGCCTTTGATAGTATCTCCGTCGTAAAATTTGAAACGGCTTTTATTCCAGCCGAGGGTATGGCTCAGGCGGAGCGTACGTTTGCCGGTTTCTGTTCCGGCAAGTTTGTAATGGTGTGTGAACTGTATTCCCTGGACTTCAAAACGCGTGGTTGCACTCTCCTCCGGGAGCCGGATTGCTGCTGCGAGAGGCCCCTGAAACTGGTCGCCCGAGAATACGTCATCCGAAACAATGCCGCCGTTATCGCGCTGCCTGACTACACTTTTGGTGAAAATCAGGAAATATTCATAGCGTTTTCCGACAGGTTTCCAGAGCCCTGCGGCCAGCGAGTTATGCCGGTCTCGCTGGTAATTGTACTGCCCGAGGTTGTTCAGCGATCTGTAATCGAGCGAAACATTCGTACTGTCGCCGAAAGTACGGGCGAAACGGGCGTCGAGCTGAGAATTCAGGTTATTTCGCCCCTGAGTGAAGTAAGCCTCACTGTAAGATCGTTTATTTCTGAAAAACCGGAGATCATCTGCCTGCAGGATATACAAATCGAAACTATTCATACCCGTGGTAACTCCCAGTCGGGGAGTAACTTCAAACAGCAGCGGGCGCGCTGCGCCGCCGGGCAGTCCGATTGTACCATAATCAATGGTGTGCCTGCGGGCCGGGTCGTACATCCTGAAATTAAAGTCCGGGAGCGTGTCGCTCCAGAATTCCGACTTCTCGGGCGAGCGTGCGTACGTAAACGCGAGCGGCTCATCGGGCTCGCGTTTACGCGCAAGAGGAACGGGGTCTGTGACAGACGGGCGCTGTGCAGACAGAGAATTGAACACAAGAGGCGCCAGCGCGAGTGTTGCGACGAGGCGCGTGAGTAATCGCATGTTCAGATGGTACAGTGACAGCCGGGTTAATTACTGCTCAATCAGGGCTGGGCTCATACCCATGCTGGAGAAACCGCCGTCGTGGTACAGGTTCTGCATGGTTACGAAGCGCGACAGATCGCTGAAGAGCATCACACAGTAGTTGGCGCATCCTTCGGCCGAAGCGTTGCCCAGGGGCGACATCTTGTCGGCGTAATTAAAGAAATCCATGAAGCCCTTGATACCCTGGCCTGCGGTGGTCATGGTGGGCGACTGACTGATCGTATTTACACGCACCTTTTTAGCCGTACCGTAGTGGTATCCGAAGCTGCGGGCGATTGATTCGAGCAGCGCCTTTGATTCGGCCATTTCGGAGTAATCGGGGAACACACGCTGGGCGGCGATGTAGGAAAGGCCCACCACACTGCCCCAGTCATTAATAGCGTCGAGTTTCCACATGGTTTGCATCATCTTGTGGAAGGAAATGGCGCTCACATCGTAGGTTTTTTGCATCCAGTCGTAGTTCAGGTCGGTGTAAGCCTTGCCCTTGCGAACGTTTACCGACATCCCGATGGAGTGCAGTGCGAAGTCAAATTTACCGCCGAAGTGCTCCATACTTTTAGTGAAGAGCTGCTCCAGATCTTCGAGGGAGGTGGCGTCGGCGCCGATAACGGGGGCGTTGCATTTTTCGGCCAGACCGTTTATTTCACCCATGCGCATGGCAACGGGAGCGTTAGTCAGCACAATCTGAGCGCCTTCTTCGACACAGCGTTCAGCGACCTTCCAGGCGATACTCTCACTGTTAAGTGCGCCTGAAATGATTCCTTTTTTTCCAGCAAGTAAGTTACCCATAAGCTATTGTTTCCGCAGCGGAGTGCGGCAAAGTGAAAAAATGATTGGGGCGCAAAGATAATTTTATAGGCGGATTAATGGGGTATTGATTGATTGCAAATTGATTTGGTGGGACAAAACGCAGTTGTGATACATCAATTTCGTGGTACCAGTACGTTCAGTGCAGCCGGTTTGACAGAGAAAACGAGACTTGCCTCTGCGATAAAACCCTCTCCGTCAACGTGTGCATACAATGGTTTTTCCGAATCGATGGTGAGCTGGCTGGTTGAATAGTGTTCAATAAAAGGGGCTTCGTATATTTTTCCGTTGAGCGTTGCGGGTACGGCTGCAAAATATTTCCAGCGTGGCACATCCTTCAGAATTACTACCTCCAGTTTGCCGTCGTCGGGCCGGGCGTCGGGGGCTATGGTGAAATTATAGCCATACATCGGGCCATTGGCGACGGAGATTGAGAAGCACTTTCTGTCGAGATCGGCACCATTGATACTAATCAGTGCGTTGAAGGGCCTGAAAGTTAATCCTGCCCTGACAGACTTGATGAAATAGGGCCAGAATCCTCTGAAGTGACTTTCCTTCATCAAATTGGATACCAGCCCGTCGAAGCCCACGCCTGCCATATTAAAGAAAGGGCGGTTATTCACCATACCCACATCTATCAGCATTTTTTCTGACCGGTTGAGTAACCTGACGGCTTTTTCGAGCCGGCGGCCATATCCGAGGTGCATAGCGAGCCCATTACCGGAGCCAGCCGGAATAATTCCGAGTGCAACAGAGGTACCCATCAGGGCTGGAGCGATTTCATTGACCGAGCCATCTCCGCCCACGGCCACCACCGCGCTGTATCCTTCCAAAACTGCCTTCCGGGCAAGCTCAAGTCCGTGACCGGGACCTTCGGTTGTCCACAGCGACCAGGTGAATTTACGGTGGTTGAGGTGTTTGTCGAGCAGTGCTGCGATATTGCGCTGAAGGTTGGTGCCTGCTTTCGGGTTGACGATGAAGACTATATTTTCCGGGCCGAGGAGCGATGCGGCGAATTCATTGACAATAACCGGGTTCGATTTTTGCATTAGGGACGAATTGATACTAAGAGCTTGTTCAGGATTCTCTGCCGGTGGCAAAAACAGGCTCATTTTTTGTCAGTTTTTGCATTTTTGAAGGCGCATAGCCGGAGCTACGTAACTGAAAAAAGGTGAAAAATCGCGAAAAATGAGCCGTTTTTGACTCGGCGAGAGAATCCTGAACAAGCTCTAATCTTCGGGCAGTTCTCTGCGGGAGTTCAGATAAATCCTCCACTTGTCGAGAACGGCCTTCATGTCGTTGGGGAGCTCCGACTCAAATCGCATGAACTCGTTGGTGCGCGGGTGAACGAATCCGAGCACTTTGGCGTGGAGCGCCTGTCGGGGCATCAATTTGAAGCAATTTTCCACGAATTGCTTGTATTTTGTAAAAATAGTGCCCTTTAGAATCTGGTTACCCCCGTAACGAGGATCGCCGAACAGGGTGTGTCCAATATACTTCATGTGCACACGAATCTGGTGCGTCCGGCCTGTTTCCAACTGGCACTCGACGAGCGTGACGTAATAGTAACGCTCCAGGGCTTTCCAGTGCGTTACAGCCCATTTCCCGTCGTCGCCCTCGGGAAATACCATAAACATCTTTCTGTCGTTAGGGTTTCGGCCGATATTTCCTTCAATAGTACCTTCATCTGCCTCTACATTACCCCATACTATAGCCTGGTAACGACGCTCGATAGTATGGTGGAAGAACTGATTGGCCAGGTGCGTCATGGCGTATTCATTCTTGGCTACTACCATGAGTCCGGTAGTATCCTTGTCAATACGGTGAACGATACCCGCCCGGTTGGGTTCATTGCCGGGCTTTACGGGCAGGTCGCCGATCTGATGCTGCAAATGCCAGGCAACTGCATTTACCAGCGTTCCGTTAGGGATGCCCACACCGGGGTGAACAGCCATACCGAAGGGTTTATTAATAACCAGCACATCTTCATCTTCATAAACAATATTCAGAGGGATGTCCTGAGCAAATGCCTCGAACGAGTCATCAACCGCTCTGGGGAGAATGACAGTAATGGTATTTCCGGGTTTTACCTTGTAATTGGGCTTTACTTCGCGGTCATCAACAGTTACTGTACCGGCGCGGATAGCATTCTGTACCTTGCTACGCGACTTGTTGGCCAGGCGATCCATCAGGAACTTGTCCAGACGGAGTTGTGATTGCTGGCGGTCGGCTACGATTTCGTGCCTTTCATAATATTCTTCATTACCTGCCACCTCCTCATTATCGGAGTCGGGAATAACAGACGTCTGGTCTTCGGGATGTTCACAGGTATTCGGATCGTGGCTCATTTCGGAATTTACACCCTGGGCAGCGCCTGAACTGACGCTGTTTGTGGTTTTTCAATGGTGCAAAAGTAGGTCTTTTTAACGAGCATGTTCGAAATTAGGTATAATCGTGGCGCATGTAAATCAATTCTCGTCACCGGTTTTCATCTTTTCTTTGAAAAAAATGTTTCAGGAGGTGTGAACAGGCGCTTTCCGCACGAACTTTGCGCCACCTTCATCATAAACAACTCGATATCATGGAAAAAAGAACCTTCCTCAAATCAGGCCTGTTTCTCGGTTTTGCAGCCGCTGCCTCATCATTTATTGAGGCATGCACTCCCAAAGCCGCCGCTCCCGCCACCCTGCCCCCGCCCGCCCGCAAGCGTACGGAACCATTCTCCCTGCCGAAACTCGGCTTCTACGCTGGTGATCTGGAGCCCAATATTGACAAACAGACCATGGAAATTCACCACGGCAAACACCATAATGCTTACGTGACCAACCTGAACGATGCCATTAAGGAAACCATCTATGCGGATTATGAGCTGACCTATATTCTGGAACGCATCACCGACGCTGATGCCGACAAAAAAATTCGTAATAATGCAGGAGGCCACTGGAATCACTCCTTTTTCTGGGAAACAATTACTCCGGGAGCGGGCGGTGTACCTACCGGAAAGCTTGCCGAAGCCATTGACACGACATTCGAATCATACGACAAATTCAAGGAACAATTCACCGCTGCAGCCAAAAGCGTGTTCGGATCGGGCTGGGTATGGCTCTGTGCAGACAAAAAGGGAAATCTGTTCATCAGCACCACACCCAATCAGGATAATCCGCTGATGAAAAATATTGTAAAACAACTGGGGACTCCGATTATTGGCCTTGATGTGTGGGAACACGCCTACTACCTGAAATACCAGAACAAGCGCCCGGATTACATCAACGCTTTCTACAATATTGTAAACTGGAAGACGGCGGCAGAACGCTATGAACAAGCCAGGTAAGTCAGCAGCAGAAAAAGTACAGTATATCCGGGAAGTACTGGATGAACTGTATCCGGAAACACCCATTCCTCTCAGCCACCAGGATCCCTACACGCTCCTGGTGGCAGTTTTATTGTCGGCACAGTGTACCGACGAGCGCGTGAATCAGGTTACACCACATCTTTTTGCCATCGCCGACAACCCGTTCGATATGGCCAAAGTACCGGTTGAAGAGATTCAGGCTGTCATCAGACCCTGCGGACTGTCGCCGGCAAAATCGAAGGCAATCAGCGGACTTTCAAAAATACTGGTGGAAAAATACAGCGGCAATGTACCCCGTACTTTTGAGGAACTGGAGGCCCTGCCCGGTGTAGGCCATAAAACAGCCTCCGTGGTCATGTCTCAGGCGTTCGGTTTTCCGGCATTCCCTGTGGATACGCACATCCACCGGCTGGCTCAGCGCTGGGGACTTTCCTCCGGTAAAAATGTGGAACAAACGGAAAAGGATCTCAAGGCGGTTTTCCCGGAAGATTGCTGGAATAAACTGCACCTGCAGATTATTTTCTACGGAAGACAATTTTGCCCGGCACGCGGGCACGACCCGGTGAAATGTCCGATATGCAATTCATTAAACATTGAATAACAATTATTTATAAAGTAAATTTTAGCTAAATACAATTTTACTTCATAATTTTTATACTTTTCGCGAAGGATTTATCCGCACTAATCGTCTAACAGGGTATGACAAAAGATCCTGTTCGGCAATTTGAAAAAGTGCACCGTGTGCAGGCCCCCGAGTTTCTGTACACGCGTATCCTTGCAAGCGTTCAGTCTGAACCTGCTTCGAGCCGCGTCACAGCCCTGCAATGGGGAGGTGCTATTGTACTGGTCATTTTGTTTGTCTTCAATCTCCGGATTATCATGTCTCCCGGCGAGGGCGATCTGGTATCGGCCATGGCACTGCACGAAACGGTACAATTATATGATGAAAACTGATAAATTATGGAAGTGGGCGGTGCTGCTTCTGCTACTGATGAATACTGCACTGGTTGTCCATATCGTACGACGACCCGGAAAACCGGAGCCCCGGGATATTATCGCCAGTCGTCTGCACTTTGATGCCGGGCAGAAACAAGCCTTTGAGGCACTGGTTAAAATACACCGTGAAGCCGTGCTGGCCAAAGACATGGAAATCCGGAGTTTCAAGGATCAGATGTACGCTCAGCTATGCCAGGATGTACCCGATACTGCAGTAGTAAACATGCTTCAGACTACCATCGCTTCGGCGCATCGCGAGCTGGAAACAATCCATTTTAACCATTTCATGGAAGTCAAAAAATTGTGCAGGAGCGAACAAATGAGCAATTTTAACGGCCTTACCGCCGAGATATCCCGTTTTTTTGGAAAACCGCCTCACCCTCCCGGACGATGATACGGATGCTGTTCCTGTTTTTTTTGCTACTCACGGGTCATCTGTGCGCGCAGGACACGCACGTGCGCACGTACGTAACCTGCCGGGGTACAACGGTGGAGACCGGGGATACGCTCGCGGGCGGCGTTGTTCTTCAAAGCCTCCGGCTTTACCTGTCTGACTTCCGGTTTCGCCTGCAGGGAAGGGAGGTATTCAGAGAACCGGACAGTTATCATCTGATTGATCAGGATGTGCCGGAGTCCATGCAATTTCGCATACCTGTCAGTATGTACGATGAAATACGCTTCAGTCTCGGTATTGACAGCCTGACGAATGTATCGGGGGCCTACGGAGGCGACCTTGACCCCACCAAAGGCATGTACTGGACGTGGAACAGCGGCTACATCAACGTGAAGCTGGAAGGAGTTTCCCCGAACAGCAAAGGTAAAAATGGCGAGTTCGGCCTGCATCTGGGCGGCTATATGCATCCTTTCCAGACTCTCTGTGAGGTGCAATCACAGGTTACTGCCTCCGGTGGCATACGTGTGGAACTGGATG
This sequence comes from Saprospiraceae bacterium, assembly GCA_021298575.1. Taxonomy (GTDB): domain Bacteria; phylum Bacteroidota; class Bacteroidia; order Chitinophagales; family Saprospiraceae; genus M3007. Next base: position 12,464 of record JAJTFM010000079.1, read on the forward strand.
TATGCCCGATGCTCGAGCAGGCCGACTGGAAGAACTATCACAATGTCATGTCGCCATCGGCAGAGGCCGTCAGACTGACGGGATTGCTGGGCAAATCAATACGTGTGTATGCTGAATAGGTATATTTGTGTGGTGATGGCTGCGGTTTTTTTTCTGTCGGCTGCAACCGGCGACCCGATTGTAATACATGTACCACCCGGATGGCCCGCGCCTCAGTACGACAATGCGCGAAATCCGCTGACAGCAGCGGGTATTTCTCTGGGCCGCAGTCTTTTTTACGAACCATTGCTATCGCGCGACAGCACCATTTCCTGCAGTAACTGTCACCTGTCATTTACAGCTTTCACGCACGTGGATCACGCACTCAGCCATGGAATAAACGACCGGATTGGCAAGCGAAACTCGCCGGCACTGATGAATCTGGCCTGGAGCCAATCGTTTATGTGGGATGGTGCGGTTAATCATCTCGATATGCAGGCACTGGCCCCTGTATCAAATGCTGCAGAAATGGACTTCAACATTCAGGGCGTTATCCAACGACTGAAAGCGAGTGAGGAATACAGGAATATGTTCGAATCAGCATTTGGAAGCGAAGAGATTACAGGTGAGCGTGTACTGAAAGCCCTGGCGCAATTCGAACTCACACTCGTGAGTGCCAACGCCCGGTACGACAGGGTGATGGCCGGGAAGGATACTTTTACCATACAGGAAAAAAACGGGTATGAGTTGTTCCGAAAGCACTGCAACAGCTGCCACACAGAGCCCCTGTTCACCAGTTACCAGTTTGAAAACAACGGCTTGAAACCGGACACCACACTGAACGACCGCGGACGCGCAGGTATCAGCGGAAACCCTGCCGACGAAATGAAGTTCAAAGTGCCTACCCTGCGCAATACAGAATTTTCATACCCGTATATGCACGACGGGCGGTTCAGGCGGCTGAAAG
>JAJTFM010000080.1 GCA_021298575.1 Saprospiraceae bacterium
GCGAGATAAAAATGTTCAAAAAAAAAGCCCGGTCGCTGCAATACGACCGGGCTTTTTTTTTGAACATTTTCAGGAATAAATCAGCTTCCTTTTTCCCTTACATATACAGAATTGGCAATTTCACCTTGCTGGAAACCTATAAAAATAAAGAAGCAGACAGAAAATCCTTTGAGGAAAAGAAATCTATCTACCAAACATCGAATTACAATTTAACCACCAAAACGCTTGTTACTGACAGCTGGATACCCAGGAGCGTCATTGACCGCCAGAGAGAATTGGCTGGCAGGGCACTCGCAATCTGGAAAATAAACTATCTGTTTCCGTCGGAATAAACGTTTACTGATTTTTCAGTAAACGCTCCATATCTTCATCTGTCGAGCTTGTTCAGGAATCTCTTGCCGAGTCAAAAATGGCGAAAAATGAGACGTTTTTGACTCGGCGAAGAATCCTGAACAAACTCTTAATTGGCAATCACCAGTTTGCGAGTATCGCGACCTTTGCCATCGTCGAGCACCACGAAATAGAATCCGTTGGTGAGCCCTTCCACGGGCAGGTCAATGGTTGCTGAACCTGATGCAAAAGTTACATTGTTCAGGTTGCGCAACATCCTGCCAGCCATATCAACTATATAAACATTGGCCTCCAGCCCATTGGCAGTATTTACGCGCAACTCAGCATGGCCGGCTTCAACAGGGTTTGGTATCACCTGCCATGCCTGCAATCCGTTGATATCGGCTACAGCAGAGGCTGCTGCAGGCGTCTTGAAGTTGCGGGAGCGTGGTACTGCGCAAGTGTAATACTGATTGAACGGCTTTACGCGCCAGTAGTAGGTTTCGCTGCCCACCAGATCGTTCAACGCCAGTGATGTGCCGGTTGTAATATAGGTCTTCACATTGGATGTGGCGAAAGTAGGAATGATATCCACTTCAACCAGATAGTGCGTCGCTCCGTCAACTGCGTTCCAGGCGAGCTGGACAGCGTTGAAGAACTGTACCGTACTGCCTGAAACAGGAGATACCAGCAAATCGGTTGGTGTTGTGAAAGACACTGACGCAGGAGAGAAACTGTTGTCAAGGTAGTTTCTGGCTGCACTGTTCAAATCGGCCTGCATGGCTGACGCCTGCAGGGGAGTGAACGAGTAGGAAGAGCAGCCGTCGAAATAACTCATGGTATTGTTTTCAAGCGGATCAACAACCACACCCAGTGGATCTTTGGCACCGCCATTATAGGTGCCGCACCCTGCCTGCAGGAATGCAAACTTGTAGTCGGGACCAGTGTCGCAAATACGGTCAGCTGCGGTAGCACAGTTGGTGCCATCCTGGCGCTCTGTTGCTACACCGTCAGGTGCTATTACTGGTGCTACAGGCCAACCTGTAGAGCCCGGACCAAATCCACTGGAGCTTTCCCAACCCAGAAAAGGGTGCATCAGGCTGAAAAAGTGGCCTGTCTCGTGCGGTATGGTGCTGTTGTTGGCCAGACCGTTAATCTGGTCGCGGCGGCTTACAATCCAGTCCTGAAGCGGGGAGTAATAGGCCAGCACTATACCAGGGCCCGTATTACCTGAGGATGCTACATCAGTGATGAAATAATTTATGGCATTCTGATGACGCTTTGTATTCATCAGGAACGAATTATTCTGATTGGAATAAACGTTGGCGTTGTTGATTGTCTTGTCAAAAAGGCCGAGCGTCGGGTGCGGGCTCAGGTAGAACTGAATTCCCATCGGCTCATAGGCTGTATTCAATGCACAAAGCTGTTCAAGTACCTTGATCTCGCGGACGCGGCCATTACCACTGGCATCTCCAACAAGGTGGAAAAATACGGGAACGTACTGAACATCACGCTCATGAACATGACCGGCCTCAACAGCAGCGAGATTGTCAATCAGGCGTTGTTCAAAAAGTTTCTGGTCGGCAGCAGTATTACCGCAGATGCCTCTCGATTCCTGGGCTCCGGCCGACAGGGCAGCAAGAACACCCAACAGGAGAATTGATCTCTTCATATAAGTGGTTGTTTTGTATTGCAAACAAAATTCAGACCGCAAAGTTAGAAAAACATACGTCCCCAACTTGTCGGTATTTGGCATTTTGACATGAAATTCTCGAACCGGTCACAAAACTTAACAACATCTTAAGTTGGGCTATTAATTCCGGTATCCCGTCGAATACAGAAAATATATTCGTCGGATTGCCCGTAATTTTGCATTGATTCTGAAAAACGACACTTCACTACCACTATTCAAAATAAAGTATTCGTGGCTAAGTAACTTTCAGGTGATGTTTTGCGTTATATTTGTAATCGAGATGGCCGAAACATCCAATCGAACTAATCAACTGATGTCATGCGCATTACAAGCATACTAACAATAATCGCCTTCTTTTGTACCCTCACTTCCGTAGCTGCCCAGCGAAAGATGACAACCATCATGGAGGCTATAGGCCAGAATGAGGGCGAAAGGGTAACCATCGAAATGGATCTGACCACCATTATGGCTCAGCGGAATAACGACACGTATTTTCCTGCTGCCGTCATGACCGACAACGGACTCACCTTTAAAGCTGAAGTCAGACCCCGGGGAAAATACCGACGCAAAAACGCTGTCTATCCGCCACTAAAACTCAAATTCAAGAAAAAGGAGCTGATTGCAGCCGGTATGGATACGCTCAACGAAATTAAACTCGTACTGCCGGCATTCGACAACGCGCTGGGCGACGAGCTGGTTATCCGCGAGTATCTGGCCTACAAGATGTTCGAAAAACTGTCGCCTGTTCACGTCAAGGCGCGCCTGATTCGTCTTACTATCAAGGATACGCACGTGGAAAAGTCGAAGAAGACCATGTTCGCTATTCTGGTGGAAGACGCCGAGGAAACCGCAGCACGCTACAATGGTGTTGAAGTAGAGGAATACGGTATTTCTCCCGACAGTCTGGCTGCAAACCAGGCGGCACTTATGGTCATGTTTGAATACATGATCGGAAATACCGACTGGGATATCTCCATGATGCGCAATGTGCGCCTGATACGCACTCAGACAGGTGGCAAGGTGCTTGCCCTTCCCTACGATTTTGATTTTTCCGGTCTCGTATCTGCACCTTACGCCAGTCCATCGTCAGATACTGGCCTCAAAACTGTAAGGGATCGCTTCCTGATGGCCAACGGCATCAAGCCCGATGCACTGAAACGGGCGGTGATGAATCTGCGCAAAAACAGGCAGGCAACCTACGATATCTGCCGAAACAGGTTCGCCTCCAGGGAAACAAGCGACGACATGATGCTGTTCCTGGATACATTTTTCAATCAGATCGGCGAAAACGACGAGGTGCCTCAGATGCTGAAGATGGACGACGCAGACTAGGGTGTGTCTGAAAAAGACCTGTCGGACAGGTTCCAAAAGATGCGTTTTCGGGCCGGCAAATCCCGAACCCGGCACAAACAGGTACCGACTGGACATGCTCTAATTCCGGATCCACGGAAGTACCAACCGGTACCCTTCTTCACTTTGAAATTCTGCCTGATAAACACCCGGCGGCAAATTATCCGGCAGTTTCAGTCTGTTCGGTCCGGATTGCAGAGTTACTGTCAACGTTTGAACAACAATTCTCCCGGTTACATCCGACAGAGTGAACACTCCCCGTATTGCCTCTTCTGCTTCAATCTGCATAAACCCGCCCAAGGCCGATGGATTGGGAAATATTCTCCCTGCTATTTGCCTGGATTGCTGCTCTGCTGCTCCTGCTACAAACATGGGAGCCATTTTGGCCAAATAAAGCCATCCCGGGGTATTCAGATCGGTATCGCCGAAACTGGCACTGTAGCCCGTCCGGCCGAGAAGGTGAATACGCCCCGCAGCATCCACCTGCATGGAGCGGCCATAGCAGGCGTACCAGTTGGCCGCAGGTGAGGTGTCATCCGGATTGGGTTCGTCTAACAGCAGATTTGCCTCGTATTCGCCCTGCCAGGCATCTAATTGCAGCAGAATGACATTACGCCATGAACGTCCCTGACAGGTAAAACCGTTCCACTGAAACGACCCTTGACCGAATGAGCCGTAAACAAATACTGAACCGTTCCTGTATTGTATCGCCGTGTTCTCAGACCAGTCAGTGGTTACACCTGCCTTCAACCAGACCGGATTTCCATCGGGATTTACTTTCAACACGAATAAGTCATAATCCGTGGGGTGCGTGGGCCATCCCAGGCTGATTACCGGTAGTCCGGGAAAACCGACTTCATTCCTGAAAAGGCCGGCGAGGTATATATTTCCTGACGGGTCAGTATCCAGGTTCAGAATATTGAATACAATGTTTTCTCCCGGAAGTGCCGAAAGGCTCCACAGTAGTTGTCCATCAGGATTGATTTTTTTTAGTGCGGCATCGCCACTTCCACAAACCAGCATATTACCATCGCCATCTGCCTGCAGTGCAGCGCCACTGAAGGAATTGCCCAGCGATTTTACCCACAGATATTTACCATTTCCGTCCAGTTTTGCAACATAAGAGCCCAATTGAACCGAAAAATCGGGGCTTGAAGACCCGACTGAGTAAAAATCAGCACATTCCTGTCCGAAATTGCCGGATGCATCTCCCAGCATGTAAATATTTCCTGAAGCGTCTATTTCAACATCGCGCGCGTATGCGCCCCCGTATTGCCCGCACCCGCGCGACCAGGCTGTCCACAAAAGCCTGCCCTGCTGATCATACTCACACAGTGCAGTACCCCTCAGATCGCGGAAAGGCACCCTTTTTTGATCAGTAGAGGGCAAAAAACCACTGCCTCCGTGTGTAAACGGCATAACCAGGTGATCGTCGGGGGTAGCCTCCAGATCGCGGAAACCGTACTGAAATCCCTCCACATCCAGATACCAGAGCAGTACACCGGTGGGATCGTACTTGAAAATGCCGGCTGTTTCCTCGCGCAGGTACGCGGGTGCACCCGCACGTGAGGCTACGAACGTACCGAATCCATCCGGATCAGAAAGTACCTGATCGGTAGATCCATCCAGATAAATATTCCCATGCGACGAAACAGTCATGTTTTGTCCAAGTATGAGCGCCTGTTGCTGACTGGCCAAATCGGATTCCTGCGCCCAGTATTGGCTGAATGCTCCGGGGGTGTAAAAACCGATTGCCCTTTCGAAGGTGTCGCGGCAGCCCAGAGGGCCCTCTACAGCAAGGCTTATCACCGATTTTTCAGTTCCCGGACTGTACTGAACAGCCGGGGGCGTACCTCCGGAAAAGGTTGCGGGATTTGCTCCAGGGCCAAAACTCCTCTCTAGCTGAACCGCCTCTTTCCCTTCAAAATTCACTTCAACCGGTGTTCCGAATGGCAGATTGGCGCCGTTGATTCCAAAACGCGCTTCGGGTCGCTCCACCTGAACCACCACCGAATCGTGCAAAAAGGCAACACACCCATACTGGTTGGTGGCCGAGACGGTGAATACAGCCGTGGAGTCGAAGTATCCTGAAATAATAGCTGTGGTTCCCCATCCGCCGGAAGTGGGCCAGCTGCCAACCGGTTGACCATCCTGAAACAGACGGAAACTGTATTCGGGTGTGGTATTTCCAACAGTAATTGTGGTATAGTTACCGGTTGAGCACCTGGTCAGCGGTTCTTCGGTATAAACTGGCAGCGATTGATCAGGCAGTGGGCGCGCGGGCACACGGATTTCCCGGAGCGGGACGGGGCCGCAGGGAGTAATAATTTCGAGTACAAACACACTGGTATCGGCCGCCAGGGGAGATGTATGCAGGTTATCCTGACTGTTTCCGGTCATAGCCCGGGGACCATCCACCACCACCCCGTTCAGGGTAAGCTGAAGCAGATCCTGAGAAACGAAATTGGGATAGAGAATCACCTGATCGCCGATACAGGCATTCTGAAAAAAATTGAATGTCCACGCCAGGTTATCAGAAGGCGCATACTCCACCTGAACATACTTCTCCAGCGAAACGGTGTTGTTGCCCTGCGCAGCTTCAGCCCTGACAGCACGGTAACCACTGTCCCAGGGGCCATTGAGTGTTTCAGTCAGTGCACCCGTACCAGTGGGTTGGCCGAGTGCGATCCCTCCCCCGTTAACTGTTTTCATAACCAGCGCAGAAACAACACCTCCCACATTTTTGTATCCGACTGCCCAGCCCGCGGTGGAAGAGGACATATCGAAATCGTAGAGTCCGGCCGTATCATCCGGTCCGGGCAGACTCAGCGTGTTTTGCTGCAGATGCCAGGTTTGGCAGGCGTCGTTTGTCCTGTAGAAATTGCCATTCCAGAGAGCCACGGCCGAGGTGGCGCTCAGGAATTCAAGATCTCTGGGGCCGAAGGGAATATCCGACTGTATTCTCTCCCAGGAAATACCGCCGTCGGTAGTCCGGAACAAACCATCACCGCTGGCAAAGCCCAGTTGTGCACTTTGAAACCGGATAAACGAGAAATCCTGCTGCGGATAATACACCTGCCACGAGGTACCACCATTGGTTGTTTTGAGCAGATGATTATCAACACTCAGCGCGAATCCGTTTTGAGAATCCACGAAATCCACTGCTTTCAGATTGCTGAACACTGGTGTCTGTGTGACCGTCCAGGTAGCGCCACCGTTACTGGTACGAAAGAACAGACCGAAATCACCCACTACATAACCATTTTGAGTGTCCGTAAAATCAACCGCGTTACACCAGCCGATAAACAGACCAAACTCATAATTGAACGGAGACCAGCTTGTGCCACCATTCGTGGTTTTCAGGATTAGAAAATCGCCCGTCCAGTAATCAATTCCCACAGCGAAGCCGGTTTGCTCTGACAGGAACTGCATATCCCTGAAGTAATAGGAATCGGAGCCGGTAACCATCCCTTCATTGTACACCTGAGACCAGGAGGCTCCTCCGTTGGTGGTGCGAAAAATATCGCCATTATCGGCAGCAAGAAAACCCGTTGTTGCTGAGGGGAATGAGGATTTGAACAGCGAACCGGCCCCTGCCGGGCTGACAGTGGCAGTCCACTGGGCAGATGCGTAAAACGGAAACAGGATCGTAATCAGGATAAAACGGTACATCAGTGGTTGGTTATTCAATTTTAAAAGTTGTTCTTCGGTTCATCTGGTGTTCTGCTTCCGTGCAGCGCGCGCAGGCGCAGGAAGCAGCCGGACTGGTTTCCCCGTAGCCTGCAGCAGACAATCTGGAGGGGTCAATCCCTTTTGAGATCAGGTAGCTGACGGCGCTTTGGGCACGCTTCTGAGAAAGGCCCAGGTTGTAGGCATCATTTCCCCGACAATCGGTATGACTGCCGAGCTGAATTTTGATATCAGAATTCTGTCGGAGAATTTCGGCGAGTCTGTCGAGTGAAGGCTCCGCATCCTTCCGGATATCCCATTTATCGTAGTCGTAGTAGATGTTTTCCAGGACAATTTCAGTTTGCCTGTAAATCTTGTCGAGAACAATTTCCAGTTCGAAGTACTGCACAGGATTGTTGGGGTCCCGCGCGATTCCTTTACTGCTGAATCGCGCCTTGTCGGAAAGATAGCCGGGGAAGGAGGCTGAAAACGCATAATCGGTACTTTCAGACAATTCGAGTCGGCAGAAGCCCTCGTTATTTGTATTGAATGACTGATTTTTACCTGAGAACTCTGCATTCACGGCTGCAGCGGTCAGCGGTTTTCGCCCTATGACAATACTGTTCGGGTCACCGGGGTCGGCATGAATTTTTTCCAGTACATACACGTCGAGGATCAGCTTCGGAGTAACGACCCTGACGACTGCCGTGTCGGGCGGCACAGGCTTGGGCAACGGTATTCGCTGCTCAAAGCGATAGATGTCATCTCCGCCCTTTGCTCCTTCCGACTTGCGGTTACTTGAGAGCAGACCGGTTCTGACGAGTTCACCGGGGCGTTTGAAGGTATTTTTGGGTGCAGTGGTCAGCACCAGAAAGCTGAAATCGTCGTAGCCGCTGTTTACTGGCGCTTTCAGGTTAAAAGGAGGCGTCCAGCCTCTGTCGGTCCGGTACGACTTGAATAGATCAAGCCCGCCCATGCCGGGCAGACCGTCGGAGGAGAAGTAGAGCGTGTCGGCGTCAATTGTCGGGAATACCTCGTTGCCCGATGAGTTCACATTTCTACCGAGAATAACCGGTTCTTCCCAACCGGACTCCTTTCGTGGATTTCGCTGCATGGCGCAGAGGTCGTAACCTCCCCATCCGTCGGTGTCATTGGCGGCAAAGAAAAGCGTATTGCCGTCAGAACTCAGGGCAGGGTGCATATAGTTCACCTTGTCTTTCTGAAATGGCAACTGTTCGGGTGCCGACCATTCCTCCTCTGTTCCTGACCGGGAACAAACAAACAGTTTGTTGAACGCATCATCGCCTTTGGAGTAACCGACAGATCGGGACAGGAACAGTTCGGTGCCATTCTTGTTGAGAGTGCAAACGCCTGCGTTGGTTATACTGCCACTGGCGTCTGCGAACAGTAACTGCGGACTGGCATTATCCGGTTCAACAACCATGAGATTCATGTACCTGTTACCCGTCCAGGAGTACTTTTCACTGTTTCCGGCCGTATTTCTGTCAGTTGTGAAGACAATCCGGCCATCGGGGTATCTGGCAGGAGCGAAGTCATTCTGCGTGCTATTAAAAGCTGCCGACTGGATCGTCCAGCCCGAATAGGGTACGTCTTTTACCCAGGCCTCGGCAATATCGCAGGCTGTGATTTCCTTTCTGTACTCATATCTGGAGCCAATTTCAATACCAAGTGTGCGGAAAGTTTCCCTGGCCAGGGCGTATTGTTCTGTTCTTTTCAGCGCGTATGCCTTTGCTTTCAGCGCTTCCGTGCCGTAATTATTCTCATAAGCTTTGACATACCAGTCCAGCGCCTTGTCGTCCTGACCGTTATGGCGGTAAGACTCCCCGATCAGAAAGGCCAGTTGACCCCTTTCGCGACGGAGATCGGCCTTCTCGAATTCCTTGCGGAGCATCGGTATAGCAGTTGCAAACTGTTTTCGTTCGAATGCAGTTCTTCCGTCCCTGATTTTAATGGTGTAGGCACATGATGATATCACCAAAAGTGACAGAGAAACTGAAATAGTTAAAAGGCGCATGACAGAATTTCCGGGTTTAAACTGAAAGAGATACCCTGGAGAAGGATAAGAGCTTGTTCAGACAGACTGCAAGATGCAAAAAACAGTTGTAATGTTGCGGAAATAGACGTTTAATTTCAGGACATGAAAAATATTAACAAAATGTAAGTCTTCATTTGTACGAAAGAGAATGTAACACTCGTTCTTACAGAAGATTGAAAAGCAAATTATTCAAGACCGATTGATGAGCAGACAGATTTTTCACGCAGTAATCCTGATTGCCGGTCTCTTTCCGGCATTTTGTCGTGCGCAAGGCACCCCTCAAAACGAATTCAAAGCAAAAGGAGAGGAGTCTGAGAGTGCCGATGTCGAGGCCTTTTCGCCTTCCTTTGTTGACACGACCGTGACGCCACACATCATTGCATTCGGGTCGTGCAACAAACTCGACAAGCCACAAACCATGTGGCAGGCGGTTTCGGCCAATAATCCTGATTTGTGGATATGGCTTGGTGATATCATTTATGCAGATACCACCAATATGAAAGCCCTTGCGGCGCACTACCGGCGGCTCAAAACCTCTCCCGAGTATAAACTTGTCCGCTCCAAATCGCAGGTCATCGGAATATATGATGATCACGACTATGGTAAAAACGATGCTTGCAAGTACTATCCGATGAAAAAAGGTTCGAAAAAAGCGCTGCTGGATTTTCTGGATGTGCCGCTGTCGAGTCCTGTGCGCAGGCGCGAGGGAGCGTACCAGTCATATACATTCGGGAAAGGTCCGCAATCTGTCAAGGTAATACTGCTCGATCTGCGTTATTTCAGAGACTCGCTGGTTCCGGACCCTACAAAACAGAAGCGGTATATTCCGAATACGGACGGCGACATGCTGGGAGAAACACAGTGGGAATGGCTGGAGAACGAACTGGCAACCAGCAAAGCGGGGCTAAATATATTATGCTCCAGTGTACAGGCCATTGCCGACGACCACCCCTACGAAAAATGGGGAAATTTCCCCAACGAGCGGAAGAGACTTTTCAGGCTTATCACCACGATTAAACCCAGAAATCTGCTGATTTTGAGTGGCGACAGGCACATGGCAGAGATTTCGAAAATGCAGATAGAGGGACTACCCTACCCGCTCTATGATTTCACCTCCAGCGGTATGACGCATATCCGGAGCGGCACAACTGAAACCAACCGGTATCGGGTACAGGATCTGGCTGTGGAGAAAAACTTCGGGATTCTACGGATTAGCTGGGAAGGCAACAACCCGATTGTCACCATGGAAGCCCGGGGCTTACAGAATAAATTGCTGTTCAAGGAAACAGTAAGGTACTGACAAACGGCTTATTATTGCTATTTTTGCCCCATGGAATTGCTGAAGCAACACATTGAAGCACTGATTTTCGCTTCTCCCCAGCCCATTGCGGTATCCGATCTCAAAACAGTTCTTGAGGAGAGCCTGCAGTCTGTTATCGGAGAAGACGTAATCCTGGTAGAAATTGCCGGTGGATGGCAGTTTCTTACAAAGGGAGCCTACCACAACAGTGTAGCCGTTCATCTCAAACAAACCACCCGCAAGCGGCTGTCGCAGGCCGCTCTGGAAACACTCGCACTGGTAGCCTACAAGCAACCTGTCTCAAAATCCGAGCTGGAAGAAATCAGGGGAGTGAGTTGTGATTATGCACTCCAGAAACTTTTGGACAAGGAACTTGTTTTTATAACGGGTCGCAGTGAAGGACCGGGAAGACCCCTGCTCTACGGTACTACAGAGAAATTCATGGACTACCTGGGAATCAACAGCCTGACCGATTTGCCCAGGCCAAAAGAGTTCAGGGATGAAGAAAACTCTGTAGGCGCACCCGCCACCCTCGATGAACCAACCCCTCAATCTTAAACATCCTTGAAAGTGGAAGCACTTGTCAACCGCGTAGCAAACAGTAAACTGGTCACAATAGATCTGGAGACATTCTATCCGTCAGGAGAGACGGTTCCTTTTGATCTGAAGCAGTACCTGTTCATGGAATTAATTCTGAAAGAGAAAGATTTCAGGGACGCGCTGAAGAGTCACGACTGGTCACAGTACACCGGAAAGAACGTGGCTGTGTACTGCTCTGCCGACGCTATCATACCCATGTGGGCCTATATGCTGGTAGCTACCTACGCTACCCCTTATGCCGCCGATGTTGCACTTTGCACACCGGAACAATACACAGAGTTGGCCTTTTTCAGGAAACTGAGCAGCCTGGATACCACTGAATACGCAGGTGAACGCATAGTTGTGAAAGGCTGCAGCGACAAGCCGGTTCCTGCATCGGCATATCTCGAGATTACCCGGAAATTACAGCCCGTAGCCCAGAGCATCATGTTCGGAGAGCCCTGCAGTACCGTGCCGGTGTACAAAAAGGCCGCAAATCAGGACAAGACAGAAGCCTGAAGGAACTGCTTCTCGTAGAGTTCGCGGTATTTCCCGTTTTCAATCTCCAGCAAGCGGTCGTGCGGGCCGTATTCGAGCACCTCTCCTTTGTCCAGCACAAGGATATTAGCTGCATTTCGCACCGTACTGAGCCTGTGGGCAATAATAATACTGGTTCGGCGGGAAATCAGCTTTTCAATGGCATGCTGGATGACCGACTCTGATTCAGGGTCAATTGATGAGGTAGCCTCATCAAGAATCAGAATATCGGGGTTGAAAACGAGTGCTCGCACGAAAGAGATGAGTTGTCGCTGTCCCATGGAAAGCGTGGCCCCCCTTTCCATAACCTGATAGCGGTAGCCGCCCGGCAGTTTACTTCAATCATTATCTGTCCGCCCTGAATTTCATAAAATCTGTTCAGCAGACTGATAATGGTGGTTTTACCACTGCCGGTACTGCCTACTATCGCCAGACTTTCACCGGGCTTGATATCAAAACTGACACCTTTCAGGACAGGGTCCTGCAAAATATCACCTGAATAGGAGAATTTCACCTTGTCAAACCGGACCTCCCCGCGCAGGCGCGCTGGCGTGAGCGTACCGGTGTTTTGCACAACGTCATCACTCTCGAGCAACTTGAAAACACGTTCGGCTGCTATCAGTCCCATCTGAAGGGTATTGAACTTGTCGGCCAGCATCCTGATCGGGCGGTAAAGCATGGAAATGTACAGCGGAAAAGCCACCAGCGTACCCACAGTTACCTCATCAGACAGTACACCGCGCGCGCCGTACCAAACCATCAATCCGAGCGAAAGTGCGGAAATAATATCCACTACCGGAAAAAAGACAGCGTAAGCGAAAATAGCCCGGAGATTGGCGCCCGTATAGTCGTGATTGACAGATCTGAACTTCTCCTGCTCGCGCTTCTCTGCGTTGAAGATTTGAACAATACGCATACCACTTATGCGTTCCTGCAGAAAGGCGTTCATGGCAGCTATGTGGTTCCGCACGTTTTCATAACTCTTTCTGACACTTTCCTTGAACTTGTAGCTGCCATAGATGAGCAACGGGAACGCGGAAAGTACCACAAGCGTCATTTTCCACGATGTGAAAAACATTACGGCCAGTACAGCCACGATAGTCAGCAGGTCGGCAACAATAGTGATACTTCCCTCGCTGAAAATAGTATTGATGGATTCGATATCATTGATTGTACGCGTAGTGCTGGTACCTATTGGTGTTTTGTCGAAATAACCGACATTCAGCCTGTTGATATGATTGAATATTCTGACACGCAGGTCTCTGATGGTAGCCTGACCGAGCCAGTCGGCGTGATACAGAAAGAAATATCGGAGAACCACATCCAGTACAAGCAGGGCGAAAATAGCGCAAGCCAGCACTGTCATTCCGTGAATATTGCCGACAGCAATGTAATCGTCCACCATCACCTGCAGCAACTTGGGACGGAGCACAGCCATAGGTGCTAGTATGGCTGTCAGGAACAGCGTCAGATAAAATACGCGCTTGTAAGGAATTACCGTGCGCATTACCCTTCGGAAAAGCGGGAAATCAAATTTTTTCTTGTCGGACATAAGAGGAGGTTTAAACAGATTTTGGGGAAAAATGTTGCTGTAAATGTGCTACCAGGAGGACTTCTAAATCAAAATCATTTGTTAATGACAAAAGTGCATACTTTTGGGTGTCAGACTATGCGCCTTCAAAAATGCAAAAACTGACAAAAAATCAGCCTGTTTTTGCCACCGGCAGAGAATCCTGAACAAGCTCTAATATCCTCGTATAGATGAAATTCGCAAGTAAACTCTCATTGCTGGCTTTGATGCTTTCAGCGCACTTTTGCGCAGCACAGTCTGACGGTCAGGATCAGGTAAAAAGCGTTGAAAAAGTATTCGAACTTATCCGGTCAGACCGGGTGAAGGCGAAAGCACAACTGGACTCATTTCGCGCAGTTACTGATCTGTCACCGAACGCCAGAATGACGCTCCTGCGTTTCTACGGTGTTTATTATGCCATCAACGGGCAACTTGATTCCGCCGAATACTACTTCAGATATGTGAGTGATCACGCAATACCCAACAGTATCCTGAGAGGAAAAGCAATATTCAACCTTTCCGTGATTCACAAAAACAGGGGCCAGTTGGAGGAAGCACTTGATTTGCTGGGTCAGGCGCAAAAAATTTACGAAGAAGCCGGCGAAAACCGATTAGTTGCCGAGGTGTACGGTGAAATGGCATCGGTTAACAAAATTCAGGGTTATCTCGATATATCACTGGACTATCTGCTCAGGTCAATTCAAATTCTTGAGAACTCCCCGAGTTCAAGTCCCTACGCCATTACCATCGAAAGGCAAAAACTGGCTAATACATACCTGCAGACGGGCGATTATGAATTTGCCGTCAAAATTTTTGAGCAGGTTCTTCCCTCATTCATGGAGCAAAAGGATATGGTTAACTACGGCATAACGGAAGCCAGTTACTCACTTGCACTGACCAGAACAGGACGTTTTGAAGAGGCGGAAAGAGCGGCAGACAGAGCTTTAGAGGTATTGTCCGGGTACAACAACAATGATCATCTGGCTTTGGCAAACCTTCAGAAAGCAATTGTGTTGTCAAAATTGAACAATAATTCCGGCGCCATTCAGTATTTTGAGAAAGCACTCGCATATTCCTCCAAAGGCTACGGCTCTTTTGCCCACAACCTGTACCTCAGCTATATGCAAGTACTGCTTGCCATCGGAAATACCGACGAGGCTTACCGCATTTATCGGGATGCAATGGCAAGGAATATTTTCAAAAATGCCAATCTGAGAGACATCCACAGTTTTTATATTACCTCGGCCAAGATACTGGAGGCAAAAGGCCAGTTGAAAGAGTCAGTTGGCAGATGGAAAGAAGCGCAGGCACTCAGCGACAGCCTGGCGAAATTCAATGAAGCACGTATAGCTCGCGAACTCCAATACAAATACAAGAACAGCGTACTCGAAAAAGAGGTTGAGGTCAGTAAGCTTACAGAAAAAACGCTGAAGCACGAAATAGAAGTGAGAACGCTGTATCTGCTGGTGGCATTACTCAGCTGCGTCAGCCTTGTCGGACTGGTACTTTACTACAGACTGAAGAACCGGTACAAAATTCAGAAGATTGAAAAACTCGAGGAATCCAACTCCACTCAGTCGGCTGAAAATGCCACACTGCAGGATAACCTGCGCCTCAAACAGCTGATAATTGAACAACAACAACATGAACTGGCCGGGAATGCACTCGAAATGGCGAATCTGAACGAAAAAATTGAACAGATTCTGGAAAGAACCTCCACATCGGGCAAGATGAGCGATGTCACCCGTATGCTGAATGACATGAAAAGCGGCGATAAAAACTGGGAGTCATTACTTCTTCGATTCAAAAAACTCAATCCGGACTTCATGGACAAGCTACAGGCCCGGTTCCCGGAACTGAGCCAAAGCGAGCTTGAATTTTGCGCTCTGGTAAAATTAAATCTCTCGTTCAAGGATATCGCAAACCTCATGAACATTAATCACAGAAGTGTGTTTGCCAAGAAATACCGTATCACTCAGAAATTGAAAACATCCGAGGATGAGGATTTTTACAAAATTATCAGAGAAATATAGCGAGCTAATTTTTCAATATAAATAATTAAAAATCAATATTTTACATAAATAAAATTTAATTATATATAACTTTTGTGTAACTCCGGTTTTATCCCGGAGTACTTTTATATAACACCAAAAATTGGTAATTGTATATCATCAGGTGACCTTTGCAACGCCTTTGATCAAAATACGCCTCATCTATTTTTTTGAGGTTATCCTTAGAGCTTGTTCAGGATTTTCTGTAATTTTAATCCTTCCGGGTATAACCCCCGCTTCATTTCCTGATACCCCATGTCAGTCTTGCGCATGAGTCATCTCTGTTCAGTGATGGCTCATGTTCGTTATACGGTATAGTATTCTCTGGTAAGCTGACCGAACTCGGGTGTCTTCCCACCAGACTCATCTCTCAACATAAGGCTGCTTTTATGGTACCAGCCGGGATCTCTGCTGAACTGCAGCATTAACCGCTCCGCCGGTTTGCAGGGCCCCGTATGTACATTTACCTCGATATTACAGTAAAGTCGGTTCAGAACAGCCTGCTCACACAGGAGCCGGCACTCCTTGACAGGTAATATAACGCAGAAACGCCCACCGGGGGCAAGCAGCGCGGAGACAGCCGTTACCAGTTCGACTGGACTCAGTGTGGCATTATGTCTGCCAAGGCTTCGCTCCGGATCGGGCGATCGGGTCTGTTCGGAGAAAAAGGGAGGATTACTGACTATCAGATCGAATTCACCATCTTTGGCAGTTGCCAGATCCTGCAGGGATGTTTCCTGAGTATTCAGCCGGTTAGCCCAGGGCGACGCTGCAAAATTTTCTTTCGCGCAGTTCAGCGAGGGTACGTGTATGTCTATACCGGTTATGCAGGCATCTTGCGTGCGCTGTGCCATCATCAGAGAAATAATACCGGTGCCGGTACCGACATCCAGCACGCGCGCGCACCCGCTTACGTCCGCCCATGCACCCAGGAGAACCCCGTCGGTACCAACAGGGTGTACGGCTCCATGCTGAGAGACACTAAATTTTTTGAAATGAAAAGGTGCCGATGCCATCTGCAGTCAGAATGGATATGAAGTAACAACCAGCCGGAAGCAGGTCAATATCGAGAAAACCGGCCGTTTCCTGTTTAAGCCAGATTCTTCCAATGGCATCTGTGATAACCACTTGAGCGGGCAGGTCGGATTCACCAGTGCTGAAAAACAGTCTGTCCGATGCGGGATTTGGCCATATAGCAAAACCGGGCTCCGACGGAGCTGATACCGGCACGGTCAGTTCCTGCCACCGCTTCTCGAACTCGGATCTGTACAGGGAGGCAATACGGTAGTCGTGAATCACCAGGGTATTCTCATCATTGTACGCTTCTGCAGAAAATGACCAGTTGTGCGATCCCGTAACGACCTGAGGATCCATTGCGTTTACGTCAAAAATACCGTACTTGTGATGAAAATCGCCACTCAGGGAATGGGCTACACATTGTACACCTGCGTTGTTCAGAATATTGTACTCCGAACCTAGATCGTTGATATTTTCCATAATTCCCCTGACCTCCCTGCCGCTCAGGTACTGATCTATCATGGCATCACCAATGTCGTTGTTGGTAAATGAGAACAAGCCAAACAGCGCTTCGCTGTCGGTCGAATAAATGGCATTCACTATCCTGCTCGTTGTGCGATCGGATGGAGAAAACCAGAGTTCAACCGGTACACCACCGATCAGGAATTGATGCGGAGTGTTATCCCGCTTTGCCGAACCGCTTCTGCTTCGCTGTACATCGGGCATATCCCCGTCATTGCCCCACATTTCTTCCAGCTCAAGTGTGTACGCTCTGGCCAGCGACTGGTCCTGAATAAACAGCAGGTTGTTCAGGTCATTATTAATATTGGTATTTGTCCAGTTCATGGAACCCGTCATCACCCAGACTTTATCGGGGATGTCAGCATCTATCACCATAAACTTGTTGTGCATGATGGTGGCGTCATTCACGAATATTACCGGAAAGGGAGGCAACGGATTGAGTGCGGAATTGGTTACACTTTTTGAGGCCACATAACGGATTTTCACCCCGCGGGCATGCGCACTTTTCAGAGCGTTGGTCAGATCACTGCGGTTATTGTTGTACATTGCCAGATCAATGGTCTGCTGAGCGGCATTTATTCGGTTGATTGTTTCTGCTACAGCTTCTGCAGACGATTGTCCGTCGGGAACAAAACCGTTGCTGTAGGAGGGATCAACGCTGCGACTGAAAAACACCTTGATTTGACCTGAAGAAACAGACCTGGTAACAAAAGGGCGCAGTTCGGACATGGAAACTGTTCCGTTTGAAGTAGAAGCGACCTGTACCCAATAGACCGTACCAGCCTGTAATCCTGTAAGAACATGGCTGTGGCTGACAGTACTGCCGGCAAGCGTGATTTCGCTGCCCAGTGAAGGGGTCGTTCCATACCTGATAACAGCCGTAGAGGGCAGATTTGTTTTCCAGTCGAGCCGAAAGCCACCGGCAGCTATTTCCGACTGTTCAGGCTGATCGGTGTAATAAAAACAGGTTGTCGGAGCAAAATCATTCAGATTGCGGGGAAGTATCTGTAAATCGAAGTAACGCGACAAAACGCCGGTCAGCATCACCGGGGCATCCGGAATGGGGTCATTATCGAGCGGATGTCCGCTTCTGATACCAATACGGGCGTCGTATCCGCTCAGATCTACGGCAGTATAAGTGGCTCCACCGTCAAAAACGCCTCCACCCGCCGCAAAACTCACACACGCTGTACGCACCAGCTGGCCCTCAAGGGCAGGATCCAGACTGGAAAACGAGACGGTTTTGGGCGCAGGTACCGGTACGGCGGCTATTTCCGAAAAAGCAAGAATCGGATCAATAACCGTCAAACCATAAACCGATTTAATGATTCCAGTTACTTGAATACTGTCACCAGCAGTGACAGCCGTTTCGAATCCTGTGACTGAACCTGTACCCGGATTGGCAGCGATACCCGCCGTACCATCCTGAAAATAACGGATTTTACCCAGTTCGTAGCCGTTGGTAACAACACCTCGCACGGTAACTGTATCGCCAACGGGTAACGTTCTGGCATTTTGAATAGTGATAACCTGAGCGGAAGCGCTCAGAGGCAGAAGCAGGGCAAGCAGCAGACGATACATACGGTTTATTACAAGTTCTGAGACCAAAGTGGTAAAGGAAGTCGGTGGCAAAGTTTCAACATTTCCGCAACTTTGCAGCATGGAAAAACTTGTGATGTCGGCATTGAACCGTTTGTCGGTAGAGGAATTCAGAAATACCGGCAAAATACCGCTGATTCTTGTACTCGATGATATCCGTTCGGGTCTCAATGTGGGATCTGTATTTCGCACCGCGGATGCATTTGCAGTAGAGAAAATCATTCTTTGTGGTATCACATCCCGGCCGCCTCACCGTGAAATTTTGAAAACAGCTCTGGGAAGTACGGAAAGTGTTTTGTGGGAGTACGCTGACTCGGCATCGGAGACCGCCAAAAGGTTGCGGGCTGAAGGCTGTGAAGTACTGGCTGTCGAACAAACCACAAACAGCATAATGCTGCCCGAATTTACCCCGGAGAAAGGCAAAAAATATGCTTTTGTATTGGGTAATGAAGTGGAAGGTGTATCAACAGAGGTACTCAATTGCTGTTCCGGGGCACTTGAAATTCCACAATACGGCACCAAGCACTCGCTGAACGTAGCCGTCGCTGCCGGAATAGTTGTGTGGGATTTTGTCAGAAAACTTTAAAACAATGGACTTCGGAAAACTGACATCTGTTGATCTGGTTGACTTCCGGCTCCCTGTCGAGCCAAAAGGAAACGAATCTGTCCTTATCGGGAAACCGTTCATAAACCCGCACCTGTATATCGGTCCGACCGGCTACAATATGCGCCCGTGGACGGGCAAATGGTACGAGGCGGGCACTAAAGAACGGGATTACCTGAAACAATACGGCCGGCAGTTCAACACCATCGAACACAACACTACCCACTATAGAATTCCGGATACGGCTACCGTGCTCCGATGGCGGGATGAAACACCTGCCGATTTCCGATTTTGCCCGAAAATACCGCAGACTATCAGTCATTCCCGCAATCTGGGGGTAACGAGCAGGGAAATAGATGTGTTTTGTGAGGTTATTGCAGAGCTGGGAACGCGACTTGGTTGCTGTTTTATACAACTGCACCCTGCATTTTCTCCGGAAGATCTGCCTGTACTGGAAAAATTCATAGACCGGTTTCCTGCGTGGATACCGCTTGCGGTCGAAGTGCGGCACCCGGATTTCTTTTCGGGAGGTTATTACGCGGAGAAGTATTTTTCACTGCTCCGCAACAAGGGAATATCTGCTGTCATCACAGACGTGGCCGGCAGACGGGATGTGTGTCACATGCAACTCACCGCCTCCACCGTGCTGATTCGATTTGTAGGCAACTCCCTTCATCCGTCTGACTACACCCGGGTGAGCGAGTGGTCGGAGCGGCTTAAATACTGGATGGAGAACGGACTGGAGTCAGCCTATTTCTTCACGCATGAGCCCGACAATCTGCTGGCGCCGGAACTGGCCGCATTCGCATGGCAGGTGTTTTCGGGTGTGATGCCCGATGTCAGTATGCGCGGTCCGAAAGAAGTTGACGGACAGCAGGGATTGCTGTTTTAGGGGGTGTCAAAGTCCGCACACTACCCTTCTGATACCTTCAAACCAGGTAACACCCAGAATTGACTTGATGCGATTGTAGTCGGCACAAGCTTCATTTCGCTTGTTCTGGTTCACATAGGCTGTGCCCCTGTAGTACAGAAGCTCGCAGTTATCGGGTTGAAGCCTGAGTGCTTCCGTCCATTTTGCGATCGCCTCATCGGTTTTTTCCTGAGCGAGCAGGTTTGCGCCTTCATCGGCGAGGAGCATAGCCTGGTCAAAACGTTCATTGACAGATGCGCACACGCGGGCATCGGATTTGAACATGACTCTCAGTGGAATAGTGGCGGTAACCGACTTGCCTTCAAACAGGGCGGGCGTCCACTGACCATCCATCCGGTTGGCCAGTCGCATGGCCTCCCACTGAAAATCCAGACCGAGATTGCTGAAGTCAAGTACATTTTCTACATTCACATCAGCATTCTTTCTGACTAGCAGTTCCATCTCGATTATTCCTGTTTTACAGCTGTCGCGCCATGCGGCGGGGTATCGGAGTTTGTTGAGCAGATGATTCAGCAGTGAATCATATCCTGCCGTGTAGGAAGGCTCTGTATCGAGTACCGTGTATATGGTATCTCCTTCTTCGCTGACAAAATATGGCAGTGATTCGGTGAGTTTGAATTTAACAGGCAGGGTATGGCGCACGCGTACGGGCTTGCCCGCGATGGTGCCCGGCACCCATCTGAGTCCGGCTTCATCCAGCGCCTTTAATACCCTCAGAGCCTCTTCTCCGCAGCCACCGCCGATATTCCGCAACAGATTGATATTGGTAATACTGCCTGTCGACGGTTCTACCACAAAATTCAGCACCACGGTACCCTGAATATTGCTGTCGCGGGCAGCTTGAGGATACCTGATGTTGCTTGCCAACAGATTCAGCAACTGGATTTCTCCGCATCGGCGCATACTGTCGGCCGACCAGTCGGCGCGGTTGGCAGGCATACAACTCCTGAAAAGCGGATAGGGTAACGTTTCGGCAATGGAGTGGACAGTGGTATCGGCAGGCGGTTCACTTTGCGCAAATCCGTTGAATGCAATTACAGTTGCAAAAATCAGAGAGAGAAGAGTCTTCATAGCAAATGACAATAACTTTGAATGGGGCGAAGTTATTGTAAATAATGAAAACGCCCCGTAAATGATCACGGGGCGTTTCATGGGAGGTGAAAAATGTTCAACGTACCTGAATGGTTCCGTTATTGATCTTGATTGTAACAGGTTTACTCATGCTGTGATAATGAGAGTTTTGTTTTTAGACGTAATAACGGACTGAAACGAGACGCGCCCTTTGGCACTTCGTCCCTCAAGAGGGGCAAAAGTGAAATTAATCTCCGGAATTACGCTTCTAACAAATAACTTTTTTTTCACAATTGTCAATCGGTGACAATCAGGCAATCTGCATAAAATTCAAAACCGAAATATTAGAGCTTGTTCAGGATTCTCTGCCGGTGGCAAAAACAGGCTCATTTTTTGTCAGTTTTTGCATTTTTGAAGGCGCATAGCCGGAGCTACGTAACTGAAAAGAGGTGAAAAATGGCGAAAAACGAGACGTTTTTGACTCGGTGAGAGAATCCTGAACAAGCTCTTAGTCCGGCTGTGGCGTATAACGCAGATATGGCTTGACAACATTGACACCTTTCGGGAATTTTTTGATGGCATCCTCCGTTGAGACGGCTGGCACTACTATCACGTCTTCTCCCTGGGTCCAGTTGGCGGGAGTGGCCACGCTGTAGTGCGCAGTGAGTTGCAGCGAGTCGAGTACGCGAAGAACCTCTACAAAATTTCGGCCGGTTGAGGCCGGATAGGTTATAATCAGTTTCACCTTTTTGTCGGGACTGATGATAAAGAGCGACCGGACTGTGAAGTTTTCCGATGAATTCGGGTGTATCATATCGTACAGATCGGCTACCGTGCGGTCGGAAACGGCAAAA
>JAJTFM010000081.1 GCA_021298575.1 Saprospiraceae bacterium
GAAGGAGGTGAAGCTTACTTATGTGCCATCCGATTTCAATCCCAATCTGGATGAGGAGGCCACCCTGCGCGTACTTGCACAGCCAGATGTGTACGCGAAGGAATTCGACGACATCGTTTATCATTTCAATATCAATCTGTTGTATCACGTTGCCAGCCGCATGTCGCTCCCCGACAGTCTGAAACGCCGGCTGGAACCAGAGTACGTAAAGCATCACCAGTACCTCAAGACCCTTTATTACAACGATTTTGTCTCTTTGAAAGATACCAGCGCCACCCTGTATGAAACCTGGTATAACGACAATGCCAATCAGGCCGTGGAGCTGTTCAGTGAGGTGGCAGGGAAATATACCTGTTTCTTCGTTACCCAGATAATGGCCACCCTGCTGAAGGCCGACAATGGCAAACTAATGGCTAAAGGCGATGGCGTGGATTCACCCTGCGGAATTGCCATCCGCGAGGGGTTGCAACCACTGGTGGAACGGCTGAAGAAAAAAGCGGCCATCATGGATTTCAGCGCATCTCAGGGATTGCTGAAAGAGCGTGTGCGCAAGGGAATAGCAGAGCTGGCCACTTACGAGCTACAAAGCAGGCTGGCACTGGACAAAACTCTCCAGTACGAACTGTTCGGATACGCTATTTCTGAAACAGATATCAGGGTGGAGGCCATCAGCGTAATCAAAGCCGGATTCAAACTGAATGACTACCTCGATGTTACCTACAGTCCGTCCAGGGAAGTGGTTTACGTAACACTCCCGCAACCGGTCATTCTGTCGCATGAAGTGTATCCGAAAATTGAAAAACTGGACGTCGGCTTCCTGGCAGGCATAACCGGGGAGGAGATGAACAGAAACTTCAACGAGTTGAGGCGACAGTTCCGGGAGGAGGCTATCGGACAGGAGCGCGTGCTCGAAAGGGCAAAAGAGCGCGCCGATTCGGTGATGACCATGCTGATAGGTCCAACCATCGGAGCGATGGGGCGCAAGGTGAAGCTGGAGGTGCGGTTTGCCGAGTCACAGGGACAGCCACCTGCCGATAACAACGACACAAAGGGCGATAACGAGCCTCCACCACCCAAATTGTCGGAACCCGCTCCACCGGCAATTCCGCAAGGCAAGCGCCGCAATCTGGCGAACTGATCCAATCAACAACCTCTGTATTATGAAAAAGGAAGTCATGAACGCAGCCGTTATTGTAGCTGCACTCGGCTATTTCGTTGATATATACGATTTGCTTCTCTTCGGGTTTGTCAGGGTGAAAAGCCTGACCGAACTCGGGTTTTCCGGACAGGAACTGACCGACAAGGGCCTTTCGCTGCAGAACTGGCAGATGTTCGGTATGCTGCTGGGCGGTGTTCTTTGGGGCATTCTGGGCGATAAAAAGGGCCGGGTCAGGGTCCTTTACTTCTCCATTGCCCTCTACTCGCTGGCCAATATACTGAATGGCTTCGCTACCGGATACACCGATTATGCTCTCTACCGTTTGCTGGCAGGTATCGGGCTGGCGGGAGAGCTGGGGGCGGGTATTACCCTTGTATCGGAGGTGCTTCCCAAATCAAAAAGGGGGATCGGTACCATGCTGGTAGCTACCATCGGGCTCACGGGTGCGCTGCTCGCGTGGGTGATAGAGCATTATTTTCACTGGAGAACATGTTACTTTATAGGTGGCGGACTGGGAGTCCTGCTCCTGATTTTCAGGATCAGTGTGGCGGAGTCGGGTATATTCAGGCAGGTGGAAGCGAATACCACGGTGAGCAGAGGAAACTTTTTGGCACTGTTCACCAGTCGCGACCGGCTGTTCCGGTTTCTTCGCTGCATATTTATAGGCACATCAACCTGGTTTGTGATCGGAGTACTTATTTTCTTCTCTCCGGAGTTTGGCAAGGCCAAGGGGGTTGACGGCATACTGGCCAGCAATGCTATCGCTATTGCCTATTCAGGACTAATTCTGGGCGACCTCACTTCCGGACTGCTGAGTCAGTGGATGCGCAGCAGGGTGAAGGTGATGGCCCTGTTTCTGATACTCGACATACTGGCAGTGGCTGCCTATCTGACTTTTCCGTTTGCCAGCGCGACACAGTTCTATGTCAGCCATTTTGTACTCGGGTTTTCAGTGGGCTTCTGAACGCGTTTTTTGCTGAAATTGTAACGTGGCGACAGAATTGTAACATGCAGTTTCTTTGTCATCAAGTTTAATAGGCTGACTTTTACATGCCTTTTCAAGTCCTCATTATCCTATGATGACTAATTCCGGTTTTTTGCCTCGTCGTATGTCCCAGTTTTTTACTTTCAGTTGCACATTATGTATGTGCTGCCTGACTTGTTCTGTAACGCAAGCACAATTCCAGACGCTCACATCACGGTACGATTCCATTTATTCCCGGCTTCCATACGGAGCAGATGATGCCTATAAAAAAGCGTATACCTTACGAATTGATGCCGCAAAAGAGGGAATTGACTCAATGGTTGCGAAGGCAGACTATCTTCTCGGGCTCTCCTCTTTTTACGAATCCAAATTCTTGCTGGCGGAGAAACACTTCGGTGAGGCGGTAGCATCTGAATATGCACTTTATAACCGCGACTTCAGCGACCGTTGCTGGAATAATCTTGGAATAGCGTACGACAAACAGAACAGGTGGTCGGAGGCCAAGGATGCCTACTATCATTCGGTAAAAATTGCCGAGCAGAACGGCGATTCCAGTTCTGTCATGCAGTCATATATCAATATTTACAAACTGGAGGGCCGCTATTACGATTATCATAAGGCAGTGGACGGATTCGGAAACTTGCTGAGCTACTTCACCCGGCACAGAGATACCGTTCACCTTGCACTATGCCATCTGAACCTGTCGAGTATGTATCTGGAGAAATGGGAAAAAGATAAATTTGAATACCACATCAACGAGGCGCTCAGATGGTATGAATACACCGGTAATCAGTATGGAATTATTTCTGCACTTGCTAACAAGGCGGAAGGGCTCTCGCAGATGCAGGATTACGCAGCATCCGATGAGGTGCTGAAAATCGCGAAGAAAAGGTGTGAAAACCTCCCGTTTGAAGAGTTGAAACTGGGGTTAAAGATTGTGTATTCTGTGAACAGAATCCGCACAGGCACTGGTCTGGATGAAGTTGAAACTATATTGAATGAAGTCTCGGCATCTGCCAGTGAGATGGGGGCCGAGTTCATAGGATTGAAACTAAAGGAGGAGAAAACCATACTTTATGCCAGAACAGGCCGATTTGACAAGTTTCTGGAGTCATTTGGAGCTGTAGTGCACGAAATGGAGTCGGGAAACCAGCAATCTGCCCGGCGGTTATACGAGGAGGTTCAGGCAATTTATGAGAATGAAAAACTGAGGAATGAGCAGGTACGCTTGTTCGAAAATGTAAAAGAACAGCGTATATGGATTATCACGCTGATTATCCTGTTGCTGGTTATGCTGACTGCAGGTGTGGTAATTATTCGGCTGTTTTTGCGGTTGAGGAGCAGGACACGTTCTTTGTTCTATGTCAATAAAGAGCTCGCACGGAGCAAGCCTGTGGTAACAGATCCGGTAATCACTGAAAATACCGGGGAAATGGAAGATGAAAATGATCGTTTATCTAACCTCTATGAGATGATACTGATCAAAATGGAACAGAACAAGCCCTATCTGGACGCCGGTTTCAGTCTGCAGGTACTTGGTCAGATACTGAACCGCAGTGAACGGTATGTATCGCAGGCCATTAACAAAACAGGCAAGACTAATTTTAACCGTCTGGTAGTGCGTTATCGAATCAATGAAGCTCGGCGGCTTATAACCGTACATGGGGAAGGGATGACTATGAACGATGTTGCCGAGCAATCCGGGTTCTCCAACAGGATTTCCTTTTATCGCAGCTTCAGGGAGGAGACGGGTTTGTCGCCCACCGAATTTCTCACACTGTCGCTGCTGAGTGAGAAATCTGAGTCGGCGAAAGAGGGTGAATAGCCACACCTCGTACATTTTGCAAGTATTGTAACACGCTGGGGAAAGTGTAACATATAGAAAACGGGATGTGAGGTTTTGGGTGTGTTGCTTTGCACCACAAAAACAAATCTCATGCAAATAATCAGATCGTCTCTCACTATCCTCATTTTACTGACAACGTTTGCTTCAAACTTGTCGGCCCAGTTTGCCGGAGGAGCCGGTACATCAGCCAGCCCTTATCAGGTAAATACGCTGGCTCACCTGAATACCATCGCCGGCAATTCATCCTACTGGGACAAACACTTTGTCCAGACAGCCAATATTGATGCAAGCAGTACGAGCACACAGAACAGCGGTGCCGGATTCACCGGTATCGGAACAGTCAGTAGTACTTTCATCGGATCCTATGACGGTCAGGGGTACTCCATCACGGGTTTATTCATGAATCTTCCGACTACCAATCATGTCGGAATGTTCAATTACATTCACCTGGGTGCAGTAGTCAAGAACCTGAATATGATCAACGCAGATATCACCGGTCAGGATTTTGTCGGGGGTATCGTTGGTTATGCAGAACTCAATACTGTATTGCAGAATCTCACTATAGATACCCAAAGTTCCGTAACAGGTGATGATTACGTGGGTGGAATCACCGGAGAGGCCCAGAATGCTACTATTACAGATTGCAGTTCGGCAGCAGCTGTATCCGGAAGCAGTGCGATTGGTGGTATTGCCGGAGAGTGCTGGAACAATGGTGTTGCAATTACTATTTCAGGATGCTCATCCAGCGGTACCATCTCTGCTACCTGTTGCGACGCCGGCGGGCTGTTGGGCATAAACGCAGGCCAGACAGTAACCAATTGCTGGAGCTCCTCCACCGTAAACTGTACGGGCACTACCTCTAGCAATGTTGGCGGACTGATTGGCTACAACAATGGTCTTGCATCTTTGTGCTACACTACAGGAACCGTTACCAGTACTACCGCGGATGTGGGCGGTCTTGTTGGAGAAATAGGTACAAATGGCTCGGTGGAAAGATGTTACAGTCGCGCTACTGTTGAGTCAACTATGGATAACGTAGGTGGTCTGGTTGGTATTGCCTATGGCAACATCACCAACTGCTTCGCCATGGCCACTGTAGCAGGATCCGATGTAGGTGGTCTGGTTGGTGTAACAAGAGGTACCTGCGTGGTGTCTTATTGCTACGCTGCTTCAAAAGTAATTAATACCACAAACGATGACACAGGTGGTCTGATTGCTGATAACGACGCGACAGAGAATAATTGTTTCTGGATAGATCTTTTCAGCGATGACAATGCCACGGCCCCTGATGAAACCAACGATTTTGATGCTGACATCAAGATTGTATCCGATGTAACAGGTGCTACAAAGGACTTTACTGTCTCGGCATTGACGGGCTCCAATGCGCCGACTACCATGTCTGCTTTTGACTTCACCACTGTATGGGATGTAGCTCCTGCAGGTGCTCCGGGCAGTTTCCCTGTACTCAGAAACCTGACAGCTCCCGCCGATGCTCCGGCGGCACCGACCAAATTTACTATCGCGTCCGGAAATAACAAGCTCACGCTGGCATGGGCTTCCAATTATGAAACGGATATTGCTTCCTACAAAATATACCGGTCAACAACCGCTAACTTCACACCGGCTGCCGGTGATCTGCTGGCAACCGTGACACACGCCACCGGCGGACTTTCCTACACCGACGACGGTAGCGGAGCACTTGCAGCACCCGTCAATGGTACGCTGTATTACTATGTACTGGTGGCAGTTGACAACTCAGGCAATACCTCTTTTTATCACCGCGGCGCCCAGAAACCGGCACAATATTTCGCCAATGTGTCTATTTCAGTGCTTACTACCGGAGGAGTTACCTACTCTGATATCCACGGCAGTTCTGCTTCGGATATATCGGCTGTGTACTCGACTACGATGGATGGAAATATCACGAATTCAAACTCACTGGTTCCGGATGGCAGTGGCGATGATCAGGGTATGGGTCACCCAAGTTCTATAACCGGAGGAGCACTTACCATTACTCCGAGCGGACTACAGCCAGGTCAAAACTGGTATTTATACTATGATGACAATACCGTGGCCGGTAATCCGATCCGAAACCTGACAGGTGGTGCCGGAACCGGAACCACGCTTTTGACGGGCAAAGGCAATACGCCCGTTACGGTGACTACCGGACTTGATCCCGACTTCACCGACTACTTGTTCTATGTGGATGCACTGCGCACCAATTCAGCGCCATCATTGAATAATATCACCACACTGAACTCCCCGGCGGCGCCGGTTATATTGGACGCGGACGTAACAGCCACTGATCCGGAGTCATCTGTCGAAAATGGCGGAGCGGGCAACTTCAACGGATTCAGCCTGGTGATACAGCGCCAGGGAGGTGCCTCAAGTAATGATGTAATTGTGTTGTCAGCTCCCGATGCCAACTATGTCATTTCCGGCGGTATTGTGAAATCCGCTGCCAAACAGGTGGCCACCTACTCGCTCGTGGCGGGCGTATTCACGCTGCAGTTCTCGGGTACGGAGGTAATTCCGACGCAAACCATCGTCAACAGCCTGCTCCGGGGAATCAAGTACTATCACAAAGGTACCGCTCCTGCACAGGTTACACTGGACTGGACTCTGAGCGACGGAACAGCATCTGTGACTGTCTCCCAGCTGATTACCGGTTCGTTCGAACTCAACTTCTATTCTGGTGGCAGCGGGGATGTTTCCGATCCGTGGAAACTGTCCAACCTGACCGACCTGAGAGAACTCAGCAGAAATACGTTCCACTGGGCCGATTATTTTATCGTGACAGCCAATATCAACGCCTCCGGCTCCGCAAATTTTGATGACACAGACGATAATGCCGACGGTAATTTGTTTAACGATCCCAATGACGCTACCGCATCAGGTACCAACACCGGTTTTTCGCCAATCGGAAATATCACTACAGTTTTTACCGGTAACTTTAACGGACAATCTTATACCATTTCCGGACTGAAAATGGTGCGGGCCACCAGCGATTATCTTGGTCTTTTTGGTGTAACCTCCGGTGCCATTATCCGTAATGTAGTGATTACTGGTGTGGACATTACCGGTGATGACGAGACGGGCGGCCTGATTGGCAAGGCTACCAATACTACCGTGACCAGCTGTTCCATATCTGGTGACGTTTTCGGAAATGACGATAACGTCGGCGGTCTGATCGGTTATGCCATAGATACTGATGTGAACGGGTGTTCCTTCGCAGGAGATGTAAACGGAAATACAAATACTGGTGGTCTTATCGGTCAGGCTGAATTTGCTTCTTTGTCTAACAAGGTCATCAAGAACTCCTTTTCAACGGGTACAGTTACAGCCGATGGCGACGATGTGGGTGGACTGATCGGAGAATCCGGTTATCTGGTTGACAGTTGCTACAGTACTGTTACATTAACCAGTACCGATGCTTCCGGTGACTCCTACTACGGCGGCCTTATCGGATATGCCATAGCAGATGTTTCCCACTCTCATGCTACAGGAAATATTACGGCCTCTGGTTCAAGTTTGGGTGGTTTGATCGGAGAGGCACAAAACTGTAATGTAAAATGGTGTTTTGCAACGGGTAATACATCAGGGGTTGGCAATGTCGGTGGCCTGATCGGCTTTTATGACAACAACGCAGCAACCCAGAGTTATTCTGTAACAAACTGCTATGCAAAAGGTAATTCAACCGGAACTGGTTCTGATGTGGGTGGTCTTGTTGGAGAAGCACAACTGGACGTATCCAAATCCTACAGCACCGGTACTTCAACCGCTGCAAGTAATTCAGGAGGATTAATCGGGAATCTGAATGGAGGTACTGTAACAGCGAGTTTTTGGGATAAACAAACCTCGGGTAAAACAACTTCTGGCGGTGGAACAGGCAAGACAACAATCGAAATGAAATCGCCCTGTACCTATGAAAACGCAGGATGGGATTTCGCAGGTGAAATAGCCAACGGCACCTCCAATCCCTGGACGATGAATGCTACCGACAATGCCGGATACCCGACACTGTCTCAGCAGAACTATACACATACGCTGAACTGCCTGGTACCTTTTGTCACTGAGTGGACGTTTTCAAGTGCGACTTCTTCTATTGTAACAAGTGCACAAACCAGCGGAGTCGTGCTCTACTCCTGGTCGGCCAGTCCGTCTGGTAACACCGGAACGGGCTCCTTCACAAAGACAACAGCCGGACAGGTTACAATCACAATCAACGCCTCAGCGGGTGACGTGGTGACACTGAGTATAGAATCGCACAACCTGAAGCGCTTCTATCTGGATAATTCATCGAGTAGCGACAAACTGACGGATGTAATACAGTGGGGAGGAGCTCCGTGGACGAGCATGGAAAAGATGTTCTATGGATGTAACACGCTGGGAACGCTCACAGCAACGGATGCCCCGGATCTGTCGCTGGCAACCAATATGAGCGAAATGTTTAGTGAAGCGGGTATGTTCGATACAGATATTTCCGGCTGGGATGTCTCCGGTGTGACAAACATGAGCAAGATGTTCTATAATGCATTTGCTTTCAACCAGAATATCGGAAGCTGGGATGTTTCGGGAGTAACCAACATGAGCGAGATGTTCTTTGGATGCTCTGTCTTTAATCAGGATATCAGTCCATGGAATACGGCCAGCGTCACAACCATGAGTAGTATGTTCAATGGCGCTGCTGCTTTCAACCAGAATATAGGAACCTGGAATACTGCCAGTGTGACGAATATGAGCAATATGTTCACAAGTGCCGCCGCTTTTGATGGTGATATTTCCACATGGAATACCTCCGGTGTGACTGATATGGATGCCATGTTTGCCAATGCAACTGTATTCAATCAGGATATCAGCAGCTGGAATACCGCCAGTGTGACACGTATGGGACTGATGTTTGGCAGTACAAACAACTTTAATCAGGATATCAGCAGCTGGAATACCGGAAATGTGACTGATATGAACTCCATGTTCTATAATGCTCTGGCATTTAATCAGGATATCGGAAACTGGAATACCGCCAGTGTCACGAATATGTCTCTGATGTTCAACGGCGCAGCTGTCTTCAATCAGGACCTTTCTACATGGGATGTCAGCTCTGTTACAGATATGAATTACATGTTCGCTGACGCCGCTTCCTTTGACAGCGATGTGTCAACATGGAATACGGCCAATGTCACTGATATGTCGGCGATGTTCTACGGAACACCTTTCAATCAGGATATCAGCGGCTGGGATGCAGGTCAGGTGCTTAATTTCTCCAGTATGTTTGAAGGTACATCATCCTTTAATCAGGATATCAGCAGCTGGAACACGGGCAGCGCCCTTAATATGACCAGCATGTTCAAAAACGCTACCAGCTTCAATCAGGATATCAGCGGCTGGAGTACGGGCAGTGTAACCGATATGACCTCTGTATTCCAGGGAGCAACCAGCTTTAACCAGGATATCAGCGGCTGGGATGTCAGTCAGGTTCAATTTCTGAATGACATGTTGAGCGGTGCCACATCCTTCAATCAGTCGCTCGGCAGCTGGTCGCTGGCTTCTGGCGTGGATATGAGTGGTATGCTGGACAACTGCGGTATGAGCTGTGTGAATTACTCTCAAACACTGATCGGATGGAAAAATTACGCAAACGTTCCTTCCGGTATCACACTTGGAGCAGCCGGACTGGAATACGGTACGTCTGCTACCTCCTCCAGGAATAACCTCGTCAACGTAAAGAGCTGGACTATCACCGGTGATATGGCAGGTACAGGAGCATGTCTGCCCTGTCCGGTTTTCACTGCTGCACCTGCTGATGTTACCATCGTTAACAGTTCCTGCAGTTCAGGCTGTACACTGGCAGGTGGTACCATCACTGCACCTTCCAACACGGGTAGTAATAAAGGAAATGTAACACCCGGATCGCCTTGTCCAGCAGGTTCAAGCATCGAATATCAGGTCAATGGCGGTGCGTGGACAACCACATTGCCGGTATACGACCAGGATGGTCCTGCGCAGACCGTCAAAACAAGATGTACCTGCGATAGCGATAACACAGTGATGAGTGCGGAATCGGCTGGTGTAACTACGGTGCCGGGAGTTTGTACCCCGCCAGCGCCTTCAATCAGTGGCGATGCGGGAGTTTGTCCGGCAGAATCTGCTATGCTGACTGTTACCGGAACGGGAACATACACATGGAGTAACAGTCTGGGTAGCAATGCCACCGTAAACGTAACGCCCCCATCCACCACTACATACACTGTGACTGCCACCGATTCCAATGGTTGTACAGGTACTGCCACGGCCACTGTCACCGTTTATCAGTCTCCGGTGCCTGGCATAACAGATGTGGAGAACTCTGGCTCTGCAAACGATGACGGAATTATATGTGTTGGTGCCGGCGTAAATGTCAGCGGATCCGGCGGTGTTGATTATGCCTGGTCAGAAGGCCAGACGACATCCTCCTTCTTCATCAGACCGTATTGCACCACCAGCTATGAACTGACAGTAACAGATGCCAACGGATGTACTGCTACAGCGGGAACTACTGTATTTGTGAATTACACACCGGAGATTCAAACAGTTTCTCCTACCAGCGGCAGTGCAGGCACAACAGTAACAATTACCGGCACACATCTTTCAGACGTAACGGACGTTACCTTTAATGGTGTGGCAGGTACCAACGTTAACGTCATCAGTTCTACCGAAGTACGCGCGAATTTGCCATCTTCAGGCACATTGTCAGATGTAACCGTCGTCAGCCCGTGTGGCGAAGTCAATATTGACGTCGCAGCCCCTGTAATTTACTCATTTTCTCCCGGCGCCGGACCTGTTGGTACACTGATTACGGTACTCGGTGATCATCTCGACAATCTGACCAGTGTAACGGTTGGCGGTGTGTCGGCGGCTGTAGTATCCAATAATGGAAATACGCTGGTGATTGCTGTAATGCCCGGTTCGACTACCGGCAGTATTTCACTGAACAGTGGCGGCGGTTCAACCGGAACTCAGGGTAGCTTCACGGTCACTTCCACTCCTTACCCTTACTTCCAGCAGGGAGGCAAGCGCGTCGGTACCAACTCGTCTTCAACGGCACAGCAGGCCACGTCGCTCGCCATCAGTACCGATGGAAGTACGGTAGTTATTGGAGCTCCCGGCGATAACTCCAATACCGGTGCTGCCTGGGTATTCACCAAAGATGGCTCGAATTGGGTACAACTTGGCGGCAAGCTGGTTGGAACCGGTGCTGTTGGACAGTCCAGACAGGGTGCTTCTGTTGCTATAGGTCTGGAGGGTAATACCATCGCTCTTGGTGCCCCCGGAGATAATTCCAATGCCGGGGCAGTCTGGATTTTCACCAGAAACGGCTCCTCATGGACACAACAGGGCGAAAAACTGGTGGGGTCAGGTGCCGCAGGAGCAGCACAGCAGGGTACCTCTGTTGCCTTGAGTGGTGATGGTAATACCGTTGCTTTTGGCGGAATCAGCGATGATTTTTATAACGGAGCTGCCTGGGCATTTGTGAGAACAGACGGAGTATGGGCTCAGCAGGGCTCAAAAATGGTCAGTTCCGGCGCTATTGGCCGCGCTCGTCAGGGTGCATCGGTAGCACTCAGTGCAGATGGCAATACAATGATAGTGGGTGCATATCAGGACGATAACCGAAAGGGCGCTGTCTGGATATACACACGCACGGATTGTCGGCAGTTGCAGGTGCATCTGCTGATAACTCGCTGATTGGAGCAACGTGGGTATTCACCCGGAGCGGTGGCAGCTGGACACAACAGGGCAACCGCCTGGTTGGCACTCACTCTACAAGCACCGCCCGTCAGGGTTCGTCGGTGGCATTGAGCGCCGATGGCAATACCGCTATTACCGGCGGACTGAACGACGATTCCGGCAAGGGAGCCATGTGGGTATTTACCCGAAATGGTACCACCTGGTCACAACAGGGTTCCAAACTGAAGGGTACCAGTGCCGTTGGTGCTTCAAAGCAAGGCACAGCTGTTGCAGTGAACGCCATCGGCACAACAGCGCTGATCGGAGGTCCTGCCGATAATGGCAGCAAGGGTGCCTTCTGGGTTTACTCGCTCGGTTCAATTCCGTCTGTGAAAAAGGAAATTACCGAAGATCGCAATAACGAACAGGCGGCATTTGTACTGGGACAAAGTGTTCCAAACCCCTCGACAGGTCAGTTCACTATCGGGTTTGATGTTCCCGAAGGCTGTATAGCAGAATGGATATTCAGTGATATGAACGGCAGGGTAGTACGCTCGCTGAAACGGGAATACCCGGCAGGGGCCAATCAGGAATCATTCGACCTGCAGGGCAACACCGGGGTCTATTTCTATCAGTTGAAAACACCAGCTGGTATCAAAACCGGAAAACTCACAATCGTCGGATACTGATCCGGCATCGTGAATTTTCAAACACAAATATGACGAGGATAAGGGGGCGTTCCGGAAAGCCGGGGCGCCCCCTGCTTGTTGTGTCAGTCAGTTTTCGGGAATTCAGGCTGTGTCAGGGATTTTTTGCCGATGGCAAAAACAGGCGTGTATCCAAATCGCTATTTTCTCGATTTGAACTCCGCCAGCGCTTCCTGCATCAGTGCCAGCACATTGTCCAGCATGGCAAAGTCGCGTTCGGCATTTTCGGGCCTGTCCGGATCAAAGGCATGCCCGTCGAAAGCGACCAGGGTGCGCCGCATTACTTCCAGTCTTGCACGATCGGAAGCACTCCCGTAATCACCACCTGCCAGAGCAGAAAGCTGGTTGATTTCAAGGCGCAGAGCCATGAGTACGGCTGATTCACACACGGCAATTTTCCCCATGTCGCGATTGGCATAGGCGGTTTTCAGTTGTGCCAGCCAGCTGGCGTAATTCTGAACTTCCGAGGTTTCCTGATCCAGTCTTACCTCTTCCACAGTGGGGTAGCGACGTGGCTGTCCTGTGTTGTCGGTTTGCGCCAGAACGGTAGCCGAGAGTAAGGCCGTAGCGGCCGTGGTCATAATGATGTTTTTCATTTGAAATTGGTTAATATTGTGAAGCAGAACGTGTTCAGGATTTTCTGCCGAAGGCAAAAATTAGCCATTTTTGACATGGTGATAGAATACTGAACACGTTCTACAAAGATACGTGCATTTCACATTACGAGTCAAGAGCCTGAATCAAATCGTATTGGGTCACGATATGGGCGCCGCCCGAACGGTCGTAGGTAATCACTGCAGGAATTTCCCTCGAGATAAAACGGCTCAGCTGGCTGATCGGCAGGTCGTCTTTCACCGTTGGGAAAGCTTCTCCCATCACTGTATTTACTGTCTTTTCCGAGTTGTTCAGCGGATTTTCCAGCAGAAAGTGCAGCACCTGGGTTTCGGTGATGGAACCAACCACTTTGTCGCCCTCCAGAACAGGCATCTGGCTGATATCGTTCGATTTCATGACATTGAAAGCGTTGCGCACGGTGTCGGCAGCCTGAACGCCGATAAAGCGGCGGTCTTTTTTTCTCGAAATGAGATCACTTACCTTGAGCTCGTCTTCCAGGAAACCGCGCTCGCGCATCCAGTCGTCGTTGTAGATTTTACCCACATAGCGGCTGCCATGGTCGTGGAATATCAGCACGACCACATCGGTTGGCTTGAGTTTGGCACGCAGTTGCCACAGGGCCCCCATGGCACTGCCGGCAGAGTAACCTAGAAGGATACCCTCCTCGCGCGCAAGCCTGCGCGCCCACAGGGCTGCATCCTTGTCGTTTACCTTTTCAAACAGATTAATCAGGCTGAAGTCCACATTGGCAGGCAGAATATCTTCTCCAATACCCTCTGTGATGTAAGGGTAAATCTCTTTCGGGTCGAAAATGCCGGTTTCATGGTATTTTTTGAATACAGAACCATACGTGTCAGCACCCCATACCTGTATATCCGGATTTCTTTCCTTCAGGTATTTGGCTGTACCGCTCACGGTGCCCCCCGTACCCACACCCACAACAAGGTGGGTAATTTTTCCATCGGTCTGATCCCAGATTTCCGGACCGGTACTTTCATAGTGGGCCTGCCGGTTGGAAAGATTGTCGTACTGGTTGCACCAGAATGAATTAGGTATTTCGGTGCTCAGGCGGCGTGCCACTGAATAGTAGGAACGCGGATCTTCGGGCTCAACGTTTGTCGGGCATACAATTACCTCTGATCCCAGCGCCTTGAGCAGATCCACTTTTTCCTTGCTCTGCTTGTCTGTGGTGGTGAATATGCAGCGGTACCCGCGCACGCAACCCACGAGCGCGAGGCCCATTCCGGTATTTCCG
Organism: Saprospiraceae bacterium; assembly: GCA_021298575.1. Taxonomy (GTDB): domain Bacteria; phylum Bacteroidota; class Bacteroidia; order Chitinophagales; family Saprospiraceae; genus M3007. Next base: position 14,275 of record JAJTFM010000081.1, read on the forward strand.
GATGTACATTCGATGATGGTTCCGCCCGGTTTCAGGTCGCCCCGTGCCTCGGCATCGTCAATCATCTTGACGGCCATGCGATCCTTGATACTATTGCCCGGATTGAATGTTTCAACCTTGGCGAGGATGAGTCCCGGAATATCGGAGGCCACGCTGTTCAGCTGAACAAGAGGCGTATTGCCGATGGTTTGGAGGATGTTCTGGTAATATTTCATGGTGAAGGCTTGGTTTTAAAAAATTTGTCAAAGAACAGGATCTGGTAATCCACGGCGTTCCCCCAGTAGAAATGGTTGTGCTCTCCGGGCCGCTCGGTGTAGTCGTGCGGATAGTTCATTTCCATGAGCACCTGATGTGCCGTTCTGTTCACTTCCAGAAAGAAATCGCCGAGTCCGCAGTCAATGATGACCGGTGTCTTTCGTCCGGCAAGCAATCTTAATTCGTTAACAACAGAATATTGCTCCCAGTTCTGCCAGCTTGTATCCGGATCGCCGAGAACTCCCTGCAAATTCCATCCATTTTTGCGAAACGGCCGCAAATCGAGTCCGCCAGCCATGCTGCCGACAGCACCGAACACTTCGGGGTGGTTAAGCGCCACATGCATGGCACCGTGTCCGCCCATGCTGAGCCCCGAGATTGCTCTGCCCGCCGGCGTGCGGATGGTGTGGTATCTGCTGTCAACAGCCCCCGTCACTTCTCTGGCGATGTGCGTGCTGTACCTGACTGTAGAATCCACCTGACTGTCCAGATACCAGCTGTCGTATCCACCGTCGGGACAGACAATAATCATTCTGTGCTCTTCCACGGCTGTGCGGAGTTGCGGCGCATCGGTGAGCCATGAAGTGTAGTTGCCACTCCAGCCGTGCAGCAGATAAAGAACCGGATAAGGCTTGTCTGCACCTGAATAATTGGAGGGCCTTATCACGAGGCACCTGATTTGCCTGTTCATGGAAGGGCTGTACACATCAAGTGTGTCAACCTGCCCGGCAAAGGCTGCATTCAGTGAAAGCAGGAAATGGAAAGCAAGCAATCCCTGTCTCATACTCAGAATTTCTTGTCAATCACATAAGGAAGCATCATGCGCCAGGTAGGCCAGTCGTGGCGGATGTCGTGACCCCAGATGTCGAGGTCGAACCCGATTCCTTTCGAGGCAAGGATTCCGGCCAGTCGGCGCGAGGCATCCGGATCTTCATAGTCGCCGGATCCGGCAAGTATATGAATATGCCCGCTCCCTTTGAGTCGGTTGAGGGTATCCTCGTCGCTCAGGTTGGGCAGGTAGTGGCAGGGGGAGTTAAAATAGACGTCTTCGTCGTAGTAGCCTTTGGTGTAGGTGGTAAGGTCATATACTCCCGACATGGCGATGGTGCCCGCGAACAGATCGGGCCTGCGGAAAAACATATTGGCTGCATGCAGCGCCCCGAGCGATGCGCCGGTGGTAATAACAGGTGTGTCTGCACTGGTAAACGTGTGGATGAAGGGCACTACTTCCTGCTCCACATATCCGTTGTACTGCTGGTGTCGTATGGCTTTATGCCTGGGATGCATCCTGTTGTTCAGCCATGCTTCAGAGTTGATACTGTTGATGCTGAATACTTTGATCTTTCCGGCGTTTATCCAGGGGGAGAGGGCATCCAGAAGCTGAAAGCGCTCGTATTCCAGGTAATCAGCCGCCGCAGTAGGAAACATCAGCAGGGCAAAGCCGTAATGTCCGTACACGGCAATTTCCATATCCTTGTTTAATCGGGGCGAGTACCACTGATGTATTTCTCTCTGCATGGCGAAAGTTTGACCGGGATTGATGTGAACGATCTGAATAACGCTGCAAAGGTAGAAAAATTGGCGTTGCTCATTTTTCAAGAAAATCGTAGTAGAGTTCCTGCAGGCAGGCACGTGCGCGAAACTCCTCGTCTTCGTCAGGCTGCCCGTACCAGTATTTCCAGGTGCCATCCCCAAAGTAGAATATCCGGCAGGCATCGCCTGTTACCCATCCGAGCCCGCTCTCGTAGCTGAAAAACGCGAAACCCTTGTCGCGAAATGTGGTATCACACAGGTTCCTGCTCCACGGGAATGCATTTTCCTCCTGCAGCCCGAGCATAGACATAATGGTGGCCGGAATATCGTGGTGATTGCATATCCCGTCTATTGTTTTCCCCTTCCAGTCGCCTTTAAGCGGCTCTCCGAATATAATCAGGGGTATCAGGGCCGTGGCAAAAAAAGGCTGTTTCAGGGCTGATATTTCATTAACAGCCCTTGAAAGCAGTTTCTGATCATCAACCCCCCAGCGCTGGGTCTTGTCTGCGCTGTCGAAATCTGTCTCTGAAATGATTTTTTTGAAGCGTTGCTGTGTCAGCCAAACACCTATATTGGCGAAGGTAAGCTCTCCTCCATACATAAACAGGGTGGAGTAGCCTTTCTCACTCAGTATAGCCGGTACCGAACGCAGTTTGGAGGCTTTGTCTTCCAAAAGCACGATACTCTGATCAGGCTGCGCCGGATAACCTGCCAGAACCGATACCAGTCCCTGATCGGTACGGTACCCGCTGCTGTAACAGTTGTTGAAAAGCAGTCCGCCAGCAGCCAGCTCATTGATACCCGGACAAACATCCTTCTCCCCGCCCAGCTTTTCCACTACCTGAGCTGTCATACTCTCCATGACTATGAACACCAGATTTACCGGCGTTGAATCAGTTTCAAGAAATGAATGTACCACGGCCGCCGTATCAGTTTTCAATAACACTTTTACGGTTTTTGCTGCTTTGGTGCGCTCGGTAAAGCTGAAGTGATTAACCGAAGAGCGGGTTTCCACCATGCTGTGCACCAGGTGCCAGGCTGCATTGATGGCTGCATGATTGTCATAGAGGTGTGAAGAATAGTAAACGGCACTTTCATTAACAGGCATAACGCCGGTACCGCCCCGGATA
>JAJTFM010000082.1 GCA_021298575.1 Saprospiraceae bacterium
CCAAACTCGCCCGGATGTATTCCAGCTACCGGATGGATATAAAAACAGGCGTGAAACTCATCCTGAAAATCTGATTCTCTGAAGCTATGTTATTAATCCAGATACGTTCCGGTTTCCTGCGCGTGTGCGTGATGCTGCTGGTTTTGCCCGAAATACTGTCGGCTCAGCAGGATATGAGCATTTACCTTCAGAACAATCTTGTACAGTCGAATATTGCCGGAAATCCGGCTGGTATGACGGGATACAAGTTTGCCGCTGCACTGCCTGATTTGCATTTGGGGGTACAAAACGGCTCGTTTCATCTGGGCGATATGTTTGCCAAAACCAATCAGGGTGAGTTTTTCAATCTGGAAAAAGCCATTTCAAAAATGGACGAAACCGGAAACAGACACCGGTCTTTTTTCGATGTGGCAGGTCTGGCACTGGTGATGAGGGCAGGGGAGCGAACCCAGATTTCTGTGTCGCAGTCGTTCAGATCCGGTTTTCAGATCAGGTATCCAAAAGCACTGGCGGGCCTGGCGTGGAACGGGAATGCTGCGTATCTTGATCAGACCCTCGACCTTTCATCGGTAGCCAGCGTAATTGCATACAACAGTATCGGTTTGGGCGTGGCCAGAAAAGTGAATGACAAGCTGACCTTTGGCGCCAGACTGAATATCCTGAGTGGTATGGCCTGTATGCAAACTGTAGAGGGTCGGTTGAAAATGCGTACCAGCGGCGAAAATTATCAGTTAAATGTTGATTCCGATCTGCAGTTGCAAACCGTCGGTATGCCTGATCTTACCAAAGAGGGCATACGTGATATCCGTACGCAGGAAATAAAGGGTAACGCCTTCAGCTGGACCAATCCCGGTTTGTCGCTTGACCTGGGAATTACCCTGAAACCCGTGGAAGCGCTGGAACTGGGACTGTCGGTCTCCGGTCTGGGTGGTATATCCTGGAGCGAGCTTTCCCTCGACCAAAGCAGCCGGGGAATGCGCACCTTTGAGGGCGTAACGATTAATCTATTCGACAAACAGGAAGGAGAATTTACCGGCATTTCACTGCAGGATTCCGTTTTTGGCGTGCTGGGACTCAAAACCGCCACGGCAGCCTTCACCGCTGCCTTGCCAGTACGGGCACTGGCCACAGCCCGATACACCACAGGCGGCGGCCTTTTCTATGGCGCTACCTTGCAGTATATCGGCTGGAATGGCGTTCACGGAGCGGGACTAAGTGCACAGGTACAGCGTCAGGCTGGTCGTGTACTCAGTCTGGGTGCGCTTGCCGGATTCAACACCTTTTCCGGTTTTCAGGCGGGCGCAAGCGCGATTTTCAAGCTTGGTCCGGTACAGTTATTCCTTATTTCAGACGATATTATCCCGTTTTTTATTCCCGACGCGGGAGGCGGACTTCATTTTCGGGGAGGTATCAACATCATTCCCGGAAACAAAAAAGCTGCCACGGCAGTACCTGAGCCAGTTGGATAGGCCAGATCAAACCGGAATATACGGCTGACAAGCTCCAAGAAAGTAGTAAACGGTGAAGGGAAATTCCCCGGGACATATCGTTGTTGCACCGCGCATCATCCTTCACCGCCACAATTCGCCTGTTTGCCGATAGTTGTTTGCAAACGACGCGACACTTGCTGATATTTACGCGGAAAACACCCCGGCTTTCTGTACTTCTACCTGTTTCTGCATGACACCTTGCCCTCTTTCGCGCGTTTCTTTCATCATTTTTTCGCTTCTGTGCGTGTATGCGCCCGTCCGCGCGCAACAGGGAACCTTCAGGGGGCAGCTACAGGATGCAGTTGCCGCCACACCGCTTGCTTATGCCAATATAAGAGTATATAAAGCCACAGACAATGAACTGGCCGGGGGAGCACTCTCCGCAGAAAGCGGTATGTTTTCCGTTCAGCTGCCATTCGGAACCTACCGTGCCGAGGTAGAGTATATCGGTTTTGAAACAGTAAAAACCGACACCTTCAGCTTGTCCAGGTCGCAGTCCGTTTACGATGCGGGTATTCTGAAAATAACGGCCGCCTCCCGTTCACTCGGAGAAGTGGAGATTGTAGCTGAAAAAAGCAGTATGGTGCTCTCCCTGGACAAGAAAATTTTTAATATTGGCAAAGACCTTGCCAATGCAGGCGGCTCAGCCACGGAAATACTCACCAATATACCTTCCGTTAGTGTTGACCCCGACGGTACGGTGAAACTGAGAGGAAGTGATAATGTGAGAATTCTCATTGACGGGAAACCGTCGGGACTGGTGAGTTTCAAGGGAAGCGCCGGTTTGCAGCAATTGCAGGCGAGTATGATAGACCGGGTAGAAATCATTACCAACCCGTCGGCCCGGTACGAGGCGGAGGGCTCGGGTGGTATCATTAATATAGTGTTGAAAAAAGATCAGAAACAGGGCTTCAATGGCTCCTTTGAACTCATCAGCGGCTATCCGTACAATTTCGGAGCCTCTGCCAACCTCAATTACCGACATAAAAAGGTCAACTTTTTCATCAATTACGGTATTGCCTACCGGAAATCGCCCGGAGGCGGCGATCTGTATCAGCGTCGTACATCGGGTGACACCACCTTTATCCTGCTTCAGACAACGGAAAATAAATTGAAAACACTGAATAACAATATCCGTGGCGGTCTGGATTACTTTTTCACAGAAAACAGTATACTCACCGCTTCATACTTGTGGAGACGAAGCGATGCCAACCGTATTTCCTCTATCCGGTATGAAGACTACCTTTTCAATTCGGATACACCGCTGGGCTATACACTCAGACAGCAGGATGAAATCGAAGACGAGCCCAATTCTGAATACTCACTTATTTACCGCCGGAAATTTTCGGATGAAGGGCACGAGTTCACCGCCGAGGCAAAGTATCTGAACTACTGGGAGCACTCCGATCAGTCGTTTCCACAGCAGACTTTTTTCCCGAATGGTACCGAGGATGCTTCGAAAGCACTTTTCGAGAAGTCGCTCAACGACGAGTATGAAAACCAGTACCTCCTTCAACTCGATTATGTGCGTCCGCTGGGCAAGGACGGGAAATTTGAAACCGGTCTTAGAAGCAGTTTTCGCGATATGGTGAATGACTACCTGGTTACCAGCAGGAATTCAAATGGTATGTTTGAAGTAATCCCTGGTCTTGATAACTACTTCATTTACAACGAAAATATTAATGGAGCTTACCTCATTTACGGGAATAAAAGAAACAAATTCTCCTTTCAGGGAGGCATCAGGGCCGAACATACCGATATAGAAACTATCCTGAGGGAAACTGGTGAAACCCTTCTTTACCTACACTGACAAGCGTAACTACTGGAGCGGCAATCCCAATCTGAATCCCGAGTTCAGCGATGTGATTGAATTTGGCCACGTGAAGTACTTCGACAAGGGATCCATGGCATCATCGGTCTATTACAGGCATACCAACGCCAAAATTGATCATATCAGGCTGCTCGATGCTCAGGGAATCGCCAACACCCGTCCCGAGAACCTGAACTTTGAAAATGCGCTGGGTTTTGAATTTACAACCGGCTACTCTCCGGTTAAATGGTGTAAACTCGACGCGAATTTCAACCTGTTTCATGCCCGTATAGACGGCAGTAACCTTGATGCTACCTTTTTGGCTACTACCAACAGCTGGTTTGCGCGTCTTACGTCCCGTTTTACATTACCCAATGATTTTGATTTTCAGCTCCGGGGTAATTACGAGGCGCCCCAGAGAACCGCGCAGGGTAGCCGCAAGGCATTGTATTATCTCGATCTGGCCGCCAGTCAGGATGTACTTCAAAAAAGAGGTACCCTGACCCTGAATATCTCCGATGTGTTCAATACCCGCAAATGGAGAGGAATAACCGAGGGGGCCGGTTTTTATACCGAGAGCTCATTTCAGTGGCGCCGCCGGCAGATTAATATGACTTTCAACTACCGTATCAAACAGGCCAAGGCTGCCCCCAAAAAACCGGAAGAATAAAATTCTGGATACACGCATACTGATTTGATGAAAAAAAACAGGTTTTTCTTGGCTTTTAACCACTTTCAGAGCTATCTTTGCGGGCCTTTTTGTGCAAAAAAGGATTCATTTAACTTAACTTTTTGATTTTCAACATGTTCGCAATCGTTTCCATTGCCGGTCAACAATTCAAAGTTGAGGAAGGTCAGCAGATCTTCGTCCACCGGCTGGCAGCCAATGAAGGAGATTCGATTTCCTTCGATGCCGTACATCTGCTCGACAACGACGGTACAGTAACCGTTGGTGCACCTAACGTAAAGGGCGCTTCCATCAAAGCCAGCGTACTGGCTCACGTGAAAGGCGACAAGGTGATTGTTTTCCACAAGAACCGCCGCAAGGGCTACCGCAAGAAAAACGGTCACCGTCAGTCATTCACCAAAATCCAGATTGAGTCAATCAAGGCTTAGTCGCGCCGTCCCTGAGAAACGGATTCATTCAAATTCAAAAAAACGCTGAAAAATGGCACACAAAAAAGGTGTAGGTAGTTCAGATAACGGCCGCGACAGTAAAAGTAAACGTCTCGGCGTAAAATTGTTCGGCGGCCAGGTGGCCGTTGCAGGCAATATCCTGGTTCGTCAGCGCGGTACGCGCTTCCATCCGGGTGAAAATGTATATATGGGTCGCGATCACACGCTCCACGCATCAATTGACGGCGTTGTTGTTTTCACGCGCAAGCGCGACGACCGCAACTACGTAAGCGTACTTCCGCAGGTGGCTGAAGTGGTGGATACTCCGGCTCCGGCAAAAAAAGTTGCTGCCAAAAGTACAGCCGCTCCCAAAGCAGCCGCTCCTGTAGCCGCTCCTGTAGCAGAAGAAATTGCAACAGAAACATCAGAAGCTGTTGCTGAAAAGAAAGCTGCTCCCAAAAAGGAAAAGGCACCGAAACTCGACGACCTCAAAATCATCGAGGGCGTAGGTCCGAAAATTGAAACACTCCTCAAGGACGGCGGTATCAGCACCTGGGCAGAACTCGCAGCTGCATCAGTTGATCGCCTGAAGGAAATTCTCGACGCTGCTGGTCCTCGCTACCAGATTCACGATCCGAGCACCTGGCCAGCTCAGGCCAAATTTGCTGCTGAAGGCAAATGGGAAGAGCTGAAAGACTATCAGGAAATGCTCATGGGCGGTCGCGACAACGGCTAGACTTTCCGTACTTCCGATATTCAAGAGTCCCGTCAACAGGTAGTCCTGCCTGGTTGACGGGACTTTTCTTTTGTTTTATTAATTCTTGAGATGAAATCACAATTTTTGTGTACCTTAGCCATCGTAACCAATCAATCAGGTCATATAGAAGTGACAGAAAAAATCGCCCAACAAGTGCAATGGGATTAAAGTCGGTCTCTACATCTTCATTTCCGTGTTGAAATCTATTAATGAGATAATTTCAAAAACATGAGAATTGACAAAATTCGGATCAAAAATTTTAAAGGATTCTCTGAGGAAGTCTTTGAGCTCAACCCTCACTTCACCGTTTTTATAGGAGATAATGCCAAAGGGAAAACATCGGTTTTAGACGCTTTGGCGGTGGCTGCAGGAAGTTTTTTGCGAGGTATTGATGTGGCTGCGAACGAATCGCGGGGTATAGATAAAAATGAAATTCGTGTAGTCACCAAAGATAATCAGCCACTCCCCCAATTGCCGGTTGAGATTCATGCTTATGGAACAGTTAACGAGAAAATAATTACAGAGGGCTGGTTGCGAACCATTGAAAAGCTGTCGAAGAAGACTACTACGACATTCAAGAGAACCAGAAATATTGAGGCGATTGCAGAAGTAATGCTGAAGCAAAGTCGCTCGGGAGATAATGTGATATTTCCCGTGATAGCGTACCATGGTACTGGCCGTTTGTGGGCCGAACATGAAGAAAAGAAAGCAAACTACAAAAAATTTGGTGAAGGAGTCTCACAAGCGTACAACAACTGCCTTTCTCCAAAATCATCCAGCAAAGAGTTTTTATCCTGGTATAAAACCTATGAGACCCATCACTAAAATCCAGTGGCCTCTCGAAGAGGGGAGGCCAAAGTCCTATAGTCCTCATACCAAGGCTAAACCCGATCTTGAAGATCATCTGGGTTGCTATTGCCGTTATTGTGAAGTGTTCAGTTCCGATCTGGAGGTAGAACATGTAGTTTCCAGAAATCAGGATATTTGATCGTATCCTGTCAAATGTGACGTGCCTGCAGTCAGAAACAATCCGGTTTTCCTTTGCCAATGCCATACCATCTCCTTCTCGTTTTCCTCGGCGGCGGACTCGGCAGTCTCTGCCGCTGGAGTATTTCACTCGCTGTTCAGCCATTCCAGACCCGCTTCCCATGGGCAACGCTGGCATCCAATGCACTGGCCTGTCTGGTTCTGGGTGCCCTGGTCGGATTACAGACGGGAGGAAATCTGTCTGCTGAAAAAAGGCTGCTGCTCGTCACCGGATTTTGCGGTGGATTCAGCACATTTTCCACTTTTACAGCCGAAACACTGCAGGCCTTTCAGAACGGTTATTACCTTTCCGCTGCGGCAAATATGCTCGGAAGTTTGATAATCTGTTTTGTATGCCTACTTTTGGGCATTAAAATGACAGCCTGACCAAAATTCTATGAACCAAGAGAACTGCTCACCTGCCAGAAGGAGGTGTCTGTGGAGTTACTTAAACGCCAGCTGGTACGAATCAACCGTTATTTTACCCAGCTTGTTAATTCCTTCGATATCATGGTTGAAGGTATGGATCGCGATGAATTTCTGCGCTTCCGGATGAGCCTTCTGCCTGCAAGCGGCTTCCAGAGCGTGCAGTACCGCATGATTGAAATAGCGGGTACTGATCTGGGGCAACTGGTACATGTTACCAAAAGAGAACTGACTGAGGGTGTCAACGATGTGGAACTGCTATACTCCGTACTGTACTGGAAATCTGGCGCTACGGAACTTTCCAGTGGCAAAAAGACACTCACTTTGCGTCAGTTTGAGGATAAATATGGCCATGATCTGCTCCGTTTCGCTAAAAAATATCAGTCCTGCAACCTGCGCAGGATATATTACAACCTGCCAGCGGATACTCGTCAGGATGCCGAACTGATCGGCCTGATGCGGGAGTTCGATCTGAATGCCAATGTGCGCTGGGCGCTTTCACACTATCGCTCGGCCGTCAAATATCTCGACGCAAAGCCCAAAGAAATTGAAGCTACAGGTGGCACCAACTGGCAGAAATACCTCCCGCCACGGTTTCAGTGCGTGCAGTTTTATCCCGAATTGTGGTCGAAAGAAGAAACAGAAAACTGGGGAAAATTTCAGTAGTAGAACTGAAAAGCAGCCAGTTTTTCAGGAATAGCCCTTATTTTCGCGAAAATCGGATACCAGATGGTTAACTCAGGTGTTTACAGCGGATTGTGCGCGGCCAAACCGGCCGGTAATAAACGTATTGCCATGCTGCTCGATCCCGATAAATTCATTTCCACACCTGCCGGCGACAATCTTGATATGGCCATTGATGCGGGTATTGACTATTTCTTTATCGGAGGAAGCCTCATTGCCAATCCAAATCTGGATACTTTCCTGGAATCAATACGAGAGCGTTGTGATATCCCGCTCGTACTTTTTCCGGGCAGCTTTTTCCAGTTGAGTTACCGGGCTGACGCACTGCTTTTTTTGTCACTGATTAGTGGTCGCAACCCGGAGTTGCTGATCGGTCAACATGTTATCGCTGCACCATTTCTGAGGTTGTCGCCACTTGAAATTATCAGTACCGGATATATGCTTATTGATGGCGGGGTTAATACCTCCGTGCAGTACATGTCGAACACCGCACCCATTCCGCACAACAAGAACGATATAGCAGTTAGTACTGCTCTCGCCGGTGAAATGCTCGGATTGAAGGCGCTCTATCTTGAGGCTGGTTCCGGTGCACTGAACCCTGTGTCGGAAAGTATGATATCTGATGTCAGTCGGGCCGTTTCAGTACCGGTTATTGTAGGCGGCGGTATTCGAAATGCCGAGGCAGTCGGAACTGCCTTCAGAGCAGGTGCCGACCTGGTGGTGGTGGGGAATGCACTAGAACGCGATCCGGGCCTCATTCGCGAACTGGCGGCAGCGAGGTACTGATTGAGAGCATGTCCAGAACATGCGTTTATTCTACCTTGTTGACGCTTTTTTGTACCACCTCTTGATAATAAGTCTCGTAATCAGGCAGAATGTTATTAATATCGAACCTGCGCGCCTGCGCGTATGCGTTTGCTCTGAAGTCACGGAGGGTTGAATCGTCAGAAAGTATTCGGATAGCATATTTGGCCATTTCTTCCACATTCCCGGGGTCGCTCAGGTATCCGGTAACTCCGTGAACATTCACTTCAGGCAGCCCGCCTCCGTTGGATGATATGACAGGTACCTCACAGGCCATTGCCTCAAGTGCGGCGAGGCCAAAGCTTTCGTGTTCGGAAGGAATGATAAAAAGGTCGCAGATGGCGAGTAACTCCTCTATGGCATCCTGTTTTCCCAAAAAACTGACGTGATCGCTGATGCCCAGCTCTCTGCACAGCCTTTCGCAGTTCTGCCGCTCCGGGCCATCTCCAATCATGAGCAGCTTGGACGGTATCTTGGCGAGAATATCCCTGAAAATATGGATGACATCATCTACCCGTTTAACCTTCCTGAAGTTGGAGGTATGCGCTACGATACGCTCCCCGTTAGGGGCAATTATTTTCTTGAAGTGATCTTTGTTTGTCTTGCGGAACCTGTCAAAGTCAATAAAATTGTAAATGACCCTTATATCACGGTGTATGCTGAACTGGGCCAGCGTATCATCTTTCAGGCTCCGGGATACGGCCGTGACACCATCGCTTTTGTTGATACTGAATTCCACAACAGGTGCGAAAGCGTGGTTATTGCCTACCAGCGTGATATCGGTACCGTGCAGTGTGGTTACGACGGGCAGATATCTTCCCTGCGTGAGCAATATCTTCTTTGCCATGTAGGCCACTGCAGCATGTGGAATGGCATAGTGAACGTGCAGTATGTCCAGATTGTGGTAAGTAACAACATCAACAATCTTGGAAGCGAGTGCCGTATCATACGGAGGATATTCAAATAGCGGATAGTCATCGCTGTCCACCTCGTGGTAAAATACATTTGCCTCAAAGTGCGCCAGCCTGACGGGGCGCCTGTACGTGATGAAATGTATCTCGTGCCCTCTTCGGGCAAGACCCAAACCCAACTCGGTGGCTACTACTCCGGAGCCGCCATAAGTGGGATAACAAACGATACCTATTCTCATGCTGATGATACTGGATCAATACAACAATATTTCTACCCCCAAGGTTCAGTAGTCTGTTCTTTCAGCGATTTCAATTTTTCTTCCAGCCACTCCCAGTCCACCACAGTTTCCTGATCCAGACGCATTCTGATACGTTTTAATGCAGCAGATACATTTGCTTTTTTATTCATTTGAAGTTGCTCTTGTATCTTGTACAGTTCTTTGGCGATTGAAAAAAACTGAAGGCGTTCCTCGCGTCTGTGTTTGGGGAGCGATTCTTCCCGCCGGATTCGCGTGGTGGTTGCGTGAATCATCGCCGTTCCGTAATCTTCCACCAGATCGCCCAGCTCGTAGTGAATCCTGACGTCCAGAGTAGCGGCGATGGCATACAGGTAGATGTCTTCACAGATACCGTAGTTCAGGTAATGAGGCAGCTTGCTGGCGGCCTCCCTGAAACTGCCCTGATATGCATCCACGGCGGCTCTTGTTATTTCCACAAGTATGGCCGTTTGCGCAGTATCCAGTCCGCGGAGTCTCCCGGAATATTCATCCACAAATCCTGCGCACCAGTCAGTAAACCCGAGTTTCAGACCCGAGAACAGGGTATTTTGATAGAACGAAGTAGCAATATTTTCACCGGGCTTCACCTGAACCAGTTGCCGCCGCTGCCGGTTGTGCAGCTTTTCCATAAAGCGTCTGTCGCGGGTTTCCCTGTATCTGGCTGGCCAAAAACTGCGCAGGAGAATGCCAAGTGTTTCCATTCTGCTTTTGGGAAGCATAGCACTGTTTTGTTCAAGCAGTTGCTCAAACGATTCCAGTCGCTGATCTGCAATGGTCGGGTCGTTCTCGGTAAAAAATTCCAGAAATGTACAGTACAGATCAACCCCTGGATCTACGGAGAGTCCGGTTTGCCGGATGGTATGTACCAGCTGGATAGTAAACCGTATATTGGCCTCGTATCTGGCATATTCAGGCGTATCGGCTTCAAAGAGTGCCAGTCTTCTTCCATAGTGCAATAACTGACAGACATGTTCCAGTTTGGCCGTCAGGTAAAATGAGTCGAGGCGCTCGGTAGCGGCCAGCAGATTATTATCACCCTCCTCAAGGCTGCTTGTGGTTTCATACAGCACCTTTTCATGTTCCGCCATAAACCGGAAATACATGAAATCCATAAACCCGTACTCATCAAATCCTGAAAGATCTTGTTGTTCATTAAGCGCACTGCGCACCTGATTGTTCAGATTCAGGAAGAAATTCTCGGCCTTGCGTCCTTTTCTGTAACCGGTTTCCCGGGGCATCGGTGTTTGTTTGTCGGCTCCCGACGGCAGGGTAATCTGGTGCAACCGCTCGTTATAGAGCCGCATGAGCGCCAGCTTATGTTGTATATCGTGAAGCGAAACCTTGTCGTTGTTGTTTGCCCGGGCATCTCGTAGTTGTGTGTACCGGAATGCAACGAATTTTCGTACCACGTTCATCAGTTGTGTCATGGTGCGCTGCAACGAACCCACAGGATTGGCAGCATTCGGGAAAAAGTGATGTGCAGCCACCTCCCTGTCAATTTCAGGAGCATCGAAACGCGGATAGTGCTGCCGCAGATATTCAAAAAGTGAGGACGTCTCCTCCGGCCTCACATCGTTGAAGATGGGCGAGGAAACAAATGAACGTAACACCTCCATTTCTTCCCTGCTCAGGAGCTGCAGGGTGCGTATGAGCGGGCTCTGGTACACTTCGCATTTTGAGTTGTGGCTTGGGGCTACGTTGCTGCGAATTTCGGCAGAATTCTGGTATTTCAAGTATTTACCCCCTCTTTTTGAAAATTTTGTGCAACAGTACTGAAAGCAGTTTTCAATCAAAAGCGCATAAATATATTACCAAACATCTTCATTTGTAGACTTTTTAAGCCGTTCCCTCAAGATATCAACCGTTTTCTTTGGAAGTAATACCGTTTTCTGTGTTTTGAGGCCAGGCTGATATGCCCCCATCTTTGTGTCATCAAAAGGAAATTACAGCGGTTTCGCCTGATTTATTTGTGAGGAACGAATCCGGCAATCCGAGGTAATGTCCTGTCCTGAAAGGGATTGCCACAGAATCTGTCCGGCGTTTTCCGTTTGATTAAAGGAGTGTGAAGGCTGACTAAAACGGGAAAACATGAGAACGAAGAAGGGAAAATCGTTTCATCATCAAAAGCGGAAGAACGGGAGCGCCGGCAGACTGGCATCAGATCAAGGGCTGGAAGTGATTGAAGATTTTGTGTTTGAGATCCGGAGTGCGTTACCCCCACCTTTGCAACATCAAACCAGACGAAAGACCAAAACACGCCGAAAATTGACTCATTTACCCAAAAACCACCAAACCACATGAAGACGAATCCCGGAAAACCAGTTTTGAAACAGACAGGCGACACAATGCGCTTTCAAACCTGAGGACCATTTCGAAAACCGGTACTACGGCATATAGTTACATCCTGTATGTCCCGTATTTCCACTTGAAACGCATTGCCCGCCCGGGAAAGCCCGGGCGGGTTCTTTGTTTTTGAGCGTGTCCGGGACTCTCTCGCCGAGTCAAAATATGCCTGTTCAGTCATCGGCAGAAAATCCCGGATGTATATTTATGCTCTTATCACGGGTACGGAAGCGGGCAGTTTTCCCGGTTTTTCGTCGGTCCATTCCTCCGCTTTTCTGATCAGTCTGTTCAGGTCGTCAAGCCTGAACCGGCCACGAACCGAAATCTTTGCAAGGTCAATCTTTCCCAGCAGACTCAGCATGACGAATTCATCGGGGGCACCTACAAGCAGCAGGAGTTCTTCGATCACGGTATCATTTTTGTTTTCCCTTGTCCATATCCTGACGTGCTCGTCACCATCGCGTACGGTCACCAGCTCCTCATATTCCTTTACCGGAATTTTGCTGATGGCATCGTTGTACAGCTCCAGGCCATTAGTGACACTGTCGGCTGCGAGTACCCTTAACCCGCCCAGATCCTTCACAATATCGCGCATCTGGTTCCACTCTTCATCGTCGCTGGATACTTTCGAGATCATGCTGAACAGTTTGGGTGCAACATATACCACTGTAAATCGCTCATCTTCAGCGTATTTGTTGAAAAAGCGGGAGATGGCATCGTTTTGTGCCTGCAAGCTGAATACAGCAGCGAACATGAGCAAGCACATGACTGATAATCTGATTTTCATTGTCTGATAATTTTTCAATGTTGAGAATGAGTGCGGATGAGTCCGTACAGCGAGTAATCAGCTACCCTTTCTTTTATGAAAAAGATCTATCGCTTCAAGATGTCCGGCGCCCTTCGACACCTCCCTGCGCGTCTTTTTCAGACTGGATGATACCAGCGCAAGAGCAGCTTTTACCTGTATGAGCGCCTCCTGTGTCTCCGGATCCACAGTGGCTGCAACAGTTTTGATTTGTCTGGTTTTCCTGGTTTTAGCCGGTGTTGGCTTGTTGCTTGATGGGCTTGTCAGAACCGGTTCCGGGCCGATAACCGGTATTTTTGTATATTCTTTCGTTTTATTCTGGCTGTTATCTGCCACAGGAGCCGATTTTGCCGGCTTTTGCAGAAACCATCCGGCCACAATCAGCATGGCAATGGAGGCTGCCGAAAGCCAGTATTTTGCTGCGCGGCCGACGTGAAAGCTGACTGGTGCCTTCACCTGCCTCTCTTTCACAAGTGTTTTGAAATACGACTCGTATTCCTTGTGCGAAGGGTAAATATCCTCCCCGCTGAAGTAGGTTTTCAGTTCGCGTTCCTCGAACAGTGAAGTTTCACCGTCCCAGTACTTTTCGAGCAATTCACTGATATGTTTTTCCTCTGTCATGGGTAACTGATTTGTAGTTCATGAATCAGACGTGTCCGGATAGTTTTCCGGGCTCTGTTCAGACTGTTTTTCCGGCGCCTTCCAGATATTTTCCATCACTTCCTGTACCACATCTTCGGCTTCATGCGAGCTGCCTGTGATGCGCAGTGCAAACCTGTACAGTTTGTCGCGCAGCGGGATGATATATTGCCGGAAGATTTCCTGATCCATTCTGAAGTCTGAATTCTGATAAAAAGACGTTCCTGTGCCAAACTTGTTACAGCGAGTCCTGTTTTTTTTCTGATAAACGGCGGAATCATTAACTTTGCGGCTCGTTATCGTTTTCACAAACACACACGTCAGAAACAACATGGGCGATACACACGCACCCGACGATTGGAAACTTGAACAGGAGGAGTGGCTTGAGGCACTTGAGGAAGTGCTGGAAGGTGAAGGGAAAGGCCGCACAGCGGAGTTATTCCAGCGTCTCAGAACTTTGCTGGCGCGCCACGGTGTTGCCAATGGCGGCGCTGCCCTGAATACGCCCTACATGAATACGATAGGCCCTGACGACCAGCCTGCCTATCCCGGTGATCTGGAACTGGAGCGCCGTATAGAAAATATTAACCGCTGGAATGCACAGGCTATGGTGCTTCAGGGCGCCGACAAGGATCTGGCACTTGGAGGGCACATCGCTACTTATGCAGCCTGCGCGACCATGCTGGAAGTGCTTTTTCAGCATTTCCTGCGCAAGCGCTCAGCCGATTACGGCGGCGACCTGCTTATGTTCCAGGGCCATGCTTCACCGGGCGTGTACGCGCGTGCAGCGTTCGAGGGCCGTCTGCCGGTTCAGGCTATTGCCGATTTCCGTCAGGAATTGCTCGGCGGTGTGAGTTCCTACCCGCACCCGCGCAGGATGCCCCGTTTCTGGCAGGCACCCACGGTAAGTATGGGACTTGGCCCCATGACGGCTATTTATCAGGCCCGTTTCATGAAGTATCTTGAAAATCGCGGTCTGAAAGCCACCAATGGTGGCAAAGTATGGCACTTCATTGGCGATGGAGAAATTGATGAGCCTGAAATCTATGGCACAATTGGTATGGCCAGCCGCGAAAATCTGGATAATGTAGTGTTCGTCGTGAACTGTAACCTGCAGCGCCTCGACGGCCCCGTACGAGGAAACGGTAAAATTATTCAGGAGGTGGAACGCCATTTCCTCGGCGCCTCCTGGGAAGTAATCAAGGTGGTTTGGGGTAGTGAATGGGACGAAATATTCGAGAAAGATACGGAAGGACTGTTGCTGACCCGTCTGGAACAACTGGTAGATGGTGATTTTCAGGAGATGTCTTCAGTTAACAACGGCGCCCATATCCGCAAAAAGCTGGTTGGCGACGACGAACGTATCGCTGCACTGTTAGCCGACTATTCCGACGAGCAACTCCGCTCCATGCGCAGAGGAGGCCACGACCCGCTCAAGGTTTACACCGCCTACGAACGCGCAGTGCGCGCAGGGAAACCGGTAGCTATTATTGTTCAGACGGTCAAGGGATATGGTATGGGCCAGGCGGCTGAAGGCAAGAATACAGCCCACCAGACCAAAGATCTCCAGGACAAAAATCGCCTGGAAACCCGCGACAGATACGGTATCCCGATCAGCGATGAAGATGCTCTGGCAGCCAAATTCTGGTTCCCGGCCCCCGACAGCGCGGAGGCACAATACCTGCACGCACGCAGGAAGGCACTGGGCGGTTACCTGCCCGAGCGCAGCGACGAATACCCACGCTTCAATCTGCCCGGTCTGGAACTGTTCGAGAAACAGACCCGTCCTGATGAAACCGCCAAACCGGTATCTACAACCGGTGCTATGGTGGATATGATGACCCAGATGATCCGTAACGCTGAAGTAGGCAAATATGTGGTGCCGATTGTACCCGACGAAGCCCAGACGTTCGGTATGCACCCGCTGTTCAACTCGGCCCAGATATGGAACCAGCGCGACCAGCTCTATACTCCGCTGGAAATCGGTTTCTCGACTATCAA
Organism: Saprospiraceae bacterium; assembly: GCA_021298575.1. Taxonomy (GTDB): domain Bacteria; phylum Bacteroidota; class Bacteroidia; order Chitinophagales; family Saprospiraceae; genus M3007. The sequence goes on from JAJTFM010000082.1 coordinate 15,091, forward strand.
ATACAAGGAGTCGAAAACCGGACAGGTGCTTCAGGAGGGTATCAATGAAGACGGCGCCACAGCTTCGTTTACAGCAGCTGGCACGGCTTATTCGCTGCATGGTATCCCAACCATACCTTTTTATATATACTACTCCATGTTCGGCTTCCAGCGCGTAGGCGACCTTGTGTGGGCTGCAGCCGACATGTTGTGCAAGGGCTTCCTGCTTGGCGGTACTGCCGGCCGGACCACACTGAACGGAGAAGGACTACAGCACCAGGACGGCCATTCACACCTGATTGCCCAGACGGTGCCGAGTGTGATGTGCTATGACCCGGCATTCGCCTATGAACTGGCTGTTATTGTTCACGAGGGCATAAGGCGCATGTATGTTGAAAACGAGGCCAAGATATACTACATCACCCTCTATAATGAAAACCTGCAGATGCCGGCTATGCCCGCGGGCGTGGAAGAAGGTATCAAACGAGGTATATACCGCTACAAGGCATCGTCTCTGAAACCGGCAAAAGCGGGAGTGAAAGCTCAGTTGCTCGGCTCAGGGGTTATCATGCGTCAGGTGCTCGCAGCGGCTGAACTGCTCGAGTCGGAAGGAATCAGCACAGATGTATGGTCGGTAACATCCTGGACGGAGCTGTATCGCGATTGCGTAGCTACCGACAGACGGAATATGCTTCACCCTTCAGACAAGCCTGAAACATCTTATGTTCAGCAGGCACTTGCGGGTAGTGATGGTGTTTTTGTAGCTGCCAGCGACTGGATAAAACTCACACAGGGACAACTTGCTCCCTGGATACCGGGCGATTACACCGCTCTGGGAACCGACGGATTCGGCTTGTCGGAAAGCCGCGACAGTCTGCGCGACTACTTTGAGATTTCTCCAAGATACATCGCGTACGCTGCTGTACGCGCATTGCACCGTCAGGGAAAGATAACGGACAAGGGAATTAAAGACTTCATGAAAAAGTACAGCATAGACAGCGACAAGGCAGATCCGATGTCGGTCTAACCGTCTGATTCGCCGCTGCTGACATAAAAGAAATCCGCCGGGCTCTTGCGAGTACCCGGCGGATTGTTTTAGAGCTTGTTCAGGATTCTCTGCCGGTGGCAAAAACAGGCT
>JAJTFM010000083.1 GCA_021298575.1 Saprospiraceae bacterium
GGTACTGACACCGAGGAAAGCGAGTCGCTGATTGACAGCGGTTTCAGGTTGTTGGAAAGTATTCTGGAGTCAACTCCGGACGAAAAGTGGCTCGAACCAGTGGATACTCCTTTTTTTGGTACAGTCCCCCGGGTAGGGTTTTCAGCCATGTAATGTTTCACAATTCTTATCATCTTGGCCAGATTGGCCTCACGCTCAGAAAGGGCGCTTGATCATGGATAAAAACCTCATATACGGCCACCATCCGGTCGTGGAAGCCATTCAGTCGGGGAAGGCAGTTGAAAAAGTGTATTTTCAGCAGGGTATGCGCGGAGAACTGGAAAAGGAAATCCGTCTGCTGTCCCGTGAATACGAAATCCCGCTTCAGATTGTACCCAAGGAGAAGCTGAACAAAATGGTGAAGGGCCAGCACCAGGGTGTTGTAGCCTACCTTTCTCTGATTACATACCTGTCGCTTGAAGACGTAGTTCCCTTCATATTCGAGTCAGGAGAGGTGCCACTGCTGGTATTGCTCGACGGCGTAACGGATGTACGCAACTTCGGAGCTATCTGCCGCACGGCTTACTGTGCCGGCGCCCATGCTGTGGTCGTACCGCAATCGGGATCTGCTCCGGCCAATGAAGAAGCCATGAAAGCATCCGCGGGCGCGATCGCGCACATGAAACTCTGCAGAGTGCGGAGTATGTTCAGTGCGGTGGAGTGGTTACAGGAATCCGGTATTCAAGTGGTGGGTACTGCTCTTTCTGACAAGGCCGTTCAGGTGTTCAATGCCGATCTAACTGTCCCTACTGCCATACTGATTGGTTCAGAGGGCGACGGTTTGAATCACAAACTTCAGAAAATGTCGGATGTACTGGTCAAGATACCACAGGCCAGCAACTTCGACTCCTACAATGTGGGAGTAGCCACCGGAATGATTTTGTATGAGACGCTGCGGCAGCGCGCGCTGGAAACAGCTTAAATATGCCGTAATTCCTCAAATAGTACCCAATACCCGTAGAAATACCTGTTATTCAACCAGTCCGCGGCCTTCCTTGACAATTCTGCCCTGATCGGAGAGTTCCTTCATCAGCCTGTCAAGGATGCCGTTGATGAACTCCCGGCTTTTCTCGGTTGAATAGACTTTGGATATCTCCACGAACTCGTTGATAGTAACCTTGGTAGGGATAGTAGGGAAGTGGAGCAGTTCGCACAGCGCCATCTTGAGCATAACCATATCGAGGATGGCTACGCGTTCAGCATCCCAGTTTCTGAGTGTGGGTTCAATCTCCTTGAAAAGGGATAGATCTTCTTCGCAGGTTTTTTTGAGCAGTTCCTCTCCGAACTCGAGTACTGTGGCATCCGATGGTTCATGCTCGCGGAAAAAGTCGCCTGACACGGGAGTGGCTTTCAGGGTCTTTTTCATGGCTCCGGCTACCAACGACTCGTCATCGGCCCAGTTATTGTATCTGTCTTCAGACATATCTGAAAACAAGTCATTGGAGGAGAGATACTTGTATAGCTCTAGCAGAATTTTGGTGTGATCGGCAGTGGCAGGTTCCGGAATTTCCAGGTATGCCAGATACTCCGGAGTGGAACAGAAACCCTGATACAGATTGCGGATATGATCTTCGTCGAGATTGTCATTCACGCCGTATTTTTTCACGAGGTTCATGAAACCGACGTGATTGGCGAGCGATTGTACGCACTCGTTTTCACCGAGGCGTGGCTTGAAATGCTTGTCTTCGTCTGTTGGAAGCAGTTTGGCTGCGCGAATTTCGGCATCTTTAAGGGCATATTGTGCCACGCGAAACAGCACATACAACTGGAAGATGTACAATTCAAAGGTTTTCCATATACCGTCCTTGTAGGCTTTAACCAGCTCTTTGGTGGTGAGCTGTTCATCCCTGTTGAGCATGTACAGGAGTTGCATCACTTTGATACGGACACTGCGGCGACTAAGCATGATATTTCAAATAACGTTTGGCAGAAATTTTCCAGTTGCTGCCGCAAAGGAACGGATTTTCCCTGACAAATATCTATTTTACAAAAAAAATAGCAAATATTGAAACGAGTATACCATCAGTACAATCATTTTATCATCTTTGCCTTGACCAAAACTAAAAGATATGGCAAACACCAACACAGTGCAAGGTTCCCCAAATATATCAAACAAACCCGAGCTTTCCAGTACGGCTATTCTTAACATGAGTGCCGGCTTTCTAGGTATTCAGGTGGGCTGGGGAATGCAGATGGGAAATATGAGTGCCATTTATGAGTATCTCGGCGCTAAACCCGACGAAATACCCCTGCTTTGGCTGGCTGCGCCCATGACCGGACTGATTGTGCAACCAATTATCGGTTACATGAGCGACCGTACCTGGGCAAGTGGGGGAGGAGAAAACCCTATTTCACTATCGGAGCCATTCTGGCCACTGCCGCACTCATTCTGATGCCGCATTCGCCTTCGCTGTGGTTCGCCGCCGGCCTTCTCTGGGTTCTCGATGCCAGTATCAATATCAGTATGGAGCCATTCCGGGCGTTTGTAGGCGATATGCTCCCCGAATCGCAGATCAACAAGGGCTATACCACTCAAAGTATGCTCATCGGTATCGGAAATGTGATAGCAGCCCTGCTTCCCACCGCAATCATATGGGCTGTGGGGAGTGGTACCGTAGAAGCGGGATCCGGTATTCCGCCTTATCTCGTGGCTGTATTTACGCTGGGAGCGGTTTTTTATATTTCTGCGGTAATGTACACAGTAAGTACAACCAAAGAGTATCCGCCAGCCGACGAAGCGGCTTTTAACAAGATGAAGGCAGAAACTGCGGGACTGGCAAATGGCTTTCGGGAAGTATTCAGCAATATTTTCAAAATGCCCACCACGATGCGAAAAGTGGCGCTGGTGCAGTTTTTTACCTGGCCCGGACTGTTCCTGATGTGGTTTTATTTCACAACAGCAGTATCAATGGAGGTACTGGGCGCCCCTGATACCAGCTCTCCACTTTATGCAGAAGGGGTGGCATGGGGAAACCTCTGCTTCGGTTTCTACTCTGTGGTCTGCTTTGCTTTCTCTTTTTATCTGCCTGTCATGGCCGACAAGATCGGACGCGCACGCGCTCATGCGATCTGTCTGGCTATCGGCGCTGCCGGACTTGTATTTGTGGGTTTTGCTCCGGATAAATACTGGCTCCTGCTCTCCATGCTCTGTGTTGGTATTGCCTGGGCGAGTATCCTGTCTATGCCCTACGCAATGCTGGCGTCCTCGCTTCCACAGGAAAAGATGGGGGTTTATATGGGCATTTTCAACTTTTTCATAGTTCTTCCGGAAATTATTGCCGCCCTCGGTTTCGGCTGGGTGATGGAAAATGTGCTCGACAATAACCGCACACACGCCGTAATGCTCGGAGGTGCACTGCTGGCACTGGCCGCCCTGCTCAGTCTCCGTATCCAGTCAAAATCTGCCGGCAGCTGATTTGGCGTACCGGTTTTCTGAATTATGAGGCTCAGTCACATTCATCCGTAACCCAAAGAAATTTCCTTTCAAAATGAGTTATCTCAGTAAATTAAAGATAGTCCCTTTGCTGCTCCTTTGCTGTTGCTCAAACCATCTGGCAGGCAACTCGCACAGGAAAGCAGACACCCCTTTTGTGGCCCCGCTCAATAATGATATAAGAGTAGAGCCATCCAACTGGTGGACGGGTATGAAACACAACCGCGTCGAAATCATGATTCACGGAAAGGATATCTCTTTCTTTACAGTGAGTCTGGGCGGAGCGCAGGGAGTAAAGCTCATCAAGACTGAAAAGGCTGAAAGTCCCAATTATCTGTTTGTAACCATTGAGATCAGTCCCAAAGCCAAACCCCAGACCGTCTCGATCGTCTTCAAGCGAGGAAACGAAAAATTTGCACAACCGTTTCCCATCCTGGCCCGCAGTACTGAAGTAAAGGCACAAGGGGTGGGTCCGCAGGATGTGATTTATCTCATTTTCCCCGACCGCTTCTCGAATGGCGACCCCTCCAACGACAACGTGGAAGGCATGCGCCAGGGGCTGCAGCGTGACTCACTGGTGGGCCGTCATGGTGGCGACCTGCAGGGTATTATCAATCATCTGGACTACATCAAAGACCTCGGAATTACTGCAATATGGTTGAACCCGGAACTGGAGAACAACCAGAAACGCGAATCATACCACGGGTATGCCGTCACCGATCACTACCGGGTTGATCGCCGCTTCGGAAGCAACGAATTGCTTAAGGAACTGGTGAAAAAATGCCACGAAAAAGGTATAAAAGTGGTGCGCGACGTGGTACTCAACCACATCGGCAGCGAACACTGGTGGATGGAAGACCTGCCTTCCCGCGACTGGCTGAACCAGTGGCCCGTCATGACACAAACTACTTACCGGGCCCCCACGCTCCTCGATCCCTATGCTTCGGAGTGGGATAAAAAACGCTTCAGCGACGGATGGTTTGTTCCTACCATGCCCGATCTGAACCAGCGAAATCCGCATCTGGCCAATTACCTCATTCAGCAGGCTGTCTGGTGGATGGAATTCGCTGGACTGGATGATTTCCGGATCGACACCTATACGTATTCAGATCAGGAATTCTGCAGTCGCTGGTGCAAAGAAATCAGGGAAGAGTATCCGCAACTCAACATGTTCGGTGAAGTATGGGAGCACGGCGTGTCGGTACAGGGCTATTTTGGCGATAATCAGCCTACCAAGACTGGTTTTGATTCAAATCTGCCTTCTCTCGTGGATTTTCAACTGTGTTTTGCCATTCACGAGGCACTCTCCAAAGAGCAGGGCTGGACGGAGGGTATCTCCAGGGTTTATTACACCCTGGCAAAAGACAACTTTTATGAGGACCCGTTCAGGAATGTGATTATGCTCGACAATCACGATTTCAGCCGTTTTTATACAATTGTCAAAGAAGATTTCAACAAGTATAAAAGCGGAATGGCGTTTTTGCTCACCACGCGTGGTATTCCGCAAATATATTACATGACCGAAATTCTGGGGACAGGCAATGAGTGGCCCTCTCACGGTAATATCCGAAAAGATTTCCCCGGTGGATGGGCGGGCGATCCGGCCGACAAGTTCACGCAAGCCGGCAGGACGGAGCGGGAAAACGAGGCATTCAACTTCGCGCGCACGCTCATTCGATACAGAAATGAAACGCCCGCACTGCACCGCGGCAAACTCACCCAGTTTGTACCTGTTGACGGAGTATATGTCTATTTCCGCAGCGATGCCAACAAGACCGTCATGGTCGTGCTGAACACGGCGAATAGCGAAAGGACAATCGAAACCAGCCGGTTCGAAGAATGTCTCAAAGGGTCGAAAAGTGCCCGGGATGTGATTACCGGCCAGAAAACAGGCGACATCTCAAAATTGACCATTCCGGCCAACTCTCCGCTGGTGTACGAGATTTTGCGATAATTTCACCGGTAAAAAAAGTTCGGACACACCACTTTGTTCTCATATTCCCGGTGAAACACCTCCGTGGCCGACGCGCTCATAGGTGGTACTATCCATGCCCATTCGGCATGGATAGTCCTCCCTTTTTTACATTCTGTCTGCTCAAAATGAACGAATTGTTCCGAGGCTTCATGATGATCTGTCATGCTGACACCGGCTTTGGCGTACGAGTGAAGTACCGATGTGTTTAACTCCACCAGTGCCCTGTCTTTCCAGAGAATTGCCGGATTATCGGTATCGAGGCCCATTTTTTGTGCAACAAGTGGCAGGAGATTGTAGCGACTCACGTCGCCCAGATTGCGGCTTCCCACTTCCGTACCCATATACCAGCCATTAAACGGTGCTGCCGTGTACAGTATCCCACCTATTTCCAGCGTCATACTGCTGATAACAGGTACGGCGTGCCATTTCAGGCCGAGATCGGCCCACCAGTCATAAAACGGATGCTCAAGCGGCACCTCCATCACCAGTTCTGCGGGGATTTCAACCCAGGCAGGCTCGCGACCGGGCCACTGCCAGACCCACGGGAGCAGATCAAAGCGGGATTTTTCCGGTTTAGACCAGCCCAATTGCACACAGAGACGGGTAAAATTCACCTGAGACGGATCGCCGTTTACACTGCCCGATTCATCTGCATATCCTGCATAGCGAATCAGCTGATCGTTCAGGATTCGCGGAGCAGCGCCATCGGGTCCTGCGGCCCTGAAAATAGTGATAGTCGAGCGAATTTCTCCGCCATTGGTGGCAAATTCAAGATGCCGGCAGAGTGCCTTGAAAATCTCCTCATCGGTGTCAGCTTCCCGCGCATCCAGAATCTTGAGTGTTTTCCAGTAAAGCCGCCCGATACAACGGTTGCTGTTTCGCCATGCCACACGGGCGCCGTGTTCCAGTTCCGTGCGCGTGTGTACGTAAGTTCCTGTTTCGCTGATTTGCCTGATGACTTCCACCATCCGGCTTTCAAACTGATCGGAAATACCCAGTTCAGCGTAGGCAGACCGAATGAACTCCTCCGCTGCTTCCGGCAGAGGTAGTCGGGAGATTTCTGTTATGTTCATAAATTGAATTGAGTAATTCCAAGTAACAAATTTAGGATTATTAATGTTTTCTATACGAGTTTATCACACTTATCTGCCATTACCTCGTTAATCAGCGTACAAATTTCCCATCTCTTCTTACTTTCGCGCCGCGTTAACAAATAAAACTATGAAAAAAGAAACCACGCTCAAAGAAGAAGCCCTGCACTACCATGCAAAGGGGCGACCCGGGAAGATTGAAGTGATTCCATCCAAGGAGACTGCCAATCAGCGGGATCTTTCGCTGGCCTATTCACCCGGTGTGGCAGAGCCTTGTCTTGCTATCGCTGAAAATCCGGAAGACGTCTATAAATACACCGCCAAGGGTAATCTGGTGGCTGTTATTTCCAACGGTACCGCCGTACTCGGCCTTGGCGACATCGGCGCTGCTGCGGGAAAACCCGTCATGGAGGGGAAAGGCCTTCTTTTCAAGATTTACGCCGACATTGATTGCTTCGATCTCGAACTCGATACCAAAAATGTGGATGAGTTTGTTCGCACCGTTAAAATTCTGGAACCAACTTTCGGCGGGGTCAATCTGGAAGACATTTCGGCTCCGGAATGTTTTGAAATTGAGGAGCGCCTGAAAAAGGAACTCAACATCCCGGTCATGCACGACGACCAGCACGGCACGGCCATTATCAGTGCTGCCGCTCTGCTGAATGCGCTCGAACTGGTGGGAAAAGATATTTCAAAAGTCAAAATTGTAGTGAACGGCGCCGGTGCCTCGGCTATTTCCTGTACGCGTCTGTACTGTGCGCTGGGTGCACAAAAGGCGAACGTTTTTATGTTTGACAGCAAGGGCGTGCTGCATCCTTCCCGCACTAACCTGGACGGCAAGAAGAGCGAGTTCGTAAACGACAATATGCCTGCAGAGACATCGCTAGCCGATGCACTCGTTGGCGCCGATGTTTTTGTGGGTCTATCCAAGGGAAATATTCTGAATCAGGATATGGTCAGATCCATGGCCCCCAACTGTATCGTTTTCGCCATGGCCAATCCGACACCTGAAATCAGTTACGAGGAGGCTACTGCCGCTCGTCCCGATATTATCATGGCTACAGGACGCTCCGATTATCCCAATCAGGTGAATAACGTACTCGGTTTCCCCTACATTTTCAGGGGCGCGCTCGACGTGCGCGCGCGCGCTATCAACGAGGAAATGAAACTGGCTGCCGTACGCGCACTCGCTGAACTCGCCAAAAAACCGGTGCCTGACATCGTCAACCTGGCTTACGAAAACTCCAACCTGCACTTCGGCCCGGATTACATCATTCCCAAACCCGTTGACCCGCGTCTGCTGGCCACCGTTGCCCCGGCCGTTGCCCGGGCGGCTATGGAGTCCGGTGTCGCACAACAGGAAATTACAGACTGGGAGGGCTATGCCATTCATCTTACCAAGCGACTGGGTATTGACAACAACCTGACCCGGGCCATCCAGACGAAAGCCAAGCAGAATCCGAAAAGGGTGGTTTTTACTGACGCTGAAAATGCTACCGTGCTGAAAGCCGTACGGGTGGTAGTCGAGGAAAATATCGCAAAACCCATACTGCTCGGTAACGTGGAGAAAGTGCGCGCACTGATGGCGGAAAACCGGATTGAACTGGATGATGTGCTTATCATTGATCCGAAAAACCCGGTAACTGCTGAAGAAACTGAGCGCATGGATCGTTATGCCGCTCATCTGTACGAAAAAAGACAGCGCAAAGGCTTTATTCTGGCCGATGCTCGCCAGAAAATCAAGCACCGCAACTATTTTGGTGTAATGATGGTGGAAACCGGCGATGCCGATGCCATGATCAGCGGACTTTCCAGAAACTATCCGGATACTATCAGGCCCGCACTGCAGGTAATCGGTCCGAAACCCGGTATCAGAAAGGTGGCAGGCATGTATATTCTCATGACCAAACTCGGTCCGCTCTTTCTGGCCGACACGACCGTCAATCTCGATCCCACCGCCGAGGAAATCGTGGAAATTGCCGAACTGACGGCCAAACAGGTCGAGAAATTCAATATCAAGCCCAGAATTGCCATGCTGACCTACTCCAACTTTGGCTCTGTGGCCGACGGGGCGGCAGCTGTCAAAATGCGCTCCGCCACCACCATAATGCAGGAAAAACACCCGGAAATGGTTGTTGAGGGCGAAATGCAGGCTCACCTGGCATTCGATACTGAACTCATGCGCCAGAATTACCCGTTCAGCAAACTGGTGGACGGCCCGGCCAATACACTCATTTTCCCCAACCTCTCATCTTCAAATATTGCCTACAACCTTATCCGGTCAATAGCCGGTGTGGAGCTTATCGGTCCGATTATCATGGGACTGAAAAAGCCTGTTCACGTACTTCAGCTCGGCTCTTCCGTGCGTGAAATAGTGGATATGGTGGCTATTGCTGTAGTGGATGCACAGGTGAAGTAAACTCTTGATGCTTCCATAATTCCGATACTGCAGAACTTGTCTTGTTACAGGTTCTGCAGTCTTTTTTTCTCAAAAATTGAAATAAAGCGCAACTGCCGTTATTACACCTGAAAGAAGGGCGATAGCAGATATAATCCGGTCGCGTTTTTTCCTGGAGACAAACAATCCAATAATTGAGTATATGATTCCAGTGGCCAATAATGCAATGGCAAGAATTGGAAGCAGAAATGCCCCTTTGGCTGCAGGGACGAACAATATTAATACAATGGCCAAGCCAACACTGACTGCTGCACTCAGCGCGAATGCCTTGCCGAAATCCGACTTGCTTTGCTGCCTGTTCCACCAGAATATCTTTGATCCACCGGGTTTGCCCAGCGAATCCTGAACCACGGCAACAGGCGCAATACTACTGTCATAAACCTTGCAAGTATTAGGAGAAGTCGCAGTCGCAGCTCCCGAAGAAACAGGATAGCAGAAAACAACGCAGACAAAAAGTACTTTTGCGGCAACAATCAATGAATGTCTCATAGTTTTTTCTGCAAGGTTACAGGTAATATGACCTTCAAAACGGGAGTTTCATCACTAATGGCAGTGATTTTCGTTTTGATGCTTCACTCCTGTCGTAGTGATTCTCCCTCCGCCGCGGAGCCGAGAACCTCGTTCAGGTATAATCAGCACAACCCGGTCACCTCGCTGGATCCTGCGTTTGCACGCACTCAGAACAATATTTGGGCAGTTGATTGCTTGTTCAACAGCCTTGTTCAGCTCGACGACAGTCTGAGGGTCAAGCCGTGTCTGGCAAGCAGCTGGGAAATTTCTTCGGACGGACTGACATATCGTTTTCTGCTCAGAAAGGATGTTTTTTGTCACGACGACGCCTCGTTCCCGGGTGGAAAAGGTCGCAGGATGGTTGCTTCGGATGTAGTTTACAGTTTCCAGCGACTCCTCGACGATATATGGCCCAAGCCGGGTTCCTGGATTTTCAAGGGCCGGATAGCCGCCGATTCGGCGTTCACCACAGAGGGCGACTCGGTATTTGTACTGCGGCTGGCAAAGCCGTTCCAGCCCATGCTGCAAATACTGACAATGCAGTATGCCAGTGTTGTGCCCCGTGAAGCATGTGAATACTATGGACGCGAATTCAGGAGGCATCCCGTCGGCACAGGTCCGTTCAGATTCAAGGTCTGGGCCGAAAATCAGGCGCTCGTGGTGATTAAAAATGAACACTACTTTGAAACAGACAGCAGTGGCAACAAGTTGCCTTACCTGGATGCCGTGAAAATATCGTTTATCACCGACAGAAAAACAGCTTTTCTCGAGTTCAGAAAGGGGAATCTGGACTATTTTTTCGGATTGGAGAGTTCTTATGTGAACGAACTGCTCACACCGGATGGCGATCTCCAGCCCCGACTGGATTCCGGGTTTTACTTCCTGAAAAATCCATACCTGAACTCGGAATACCTGGGTATCCGGATAGATGAATCCCAAGGCGCCAGTCCGCTTCAGCTAAAAAAGGTACGCCAGGCGCTCAACTATGGATTTGACCGTAAACTGATCCTCCGAACACTTAGAAACAGTGTCGGGAAGCCAGCCACATCCGGATTTTCCCCGAGAGGCTTGCCGTCATTCAATGATACCGCCGTACGGGGCTACAGTTTCGATCAGTCAAAAGCATCAAAACTGCTCTCCGAGGCCGGTTTTCCCGGTGGAAAAGGTCTTCCGGAAATTACGCTGCTCTGTAATGCGGAGTATCTGGATCTGTGTACCATGATTGTAAGGCAGTGGGAAGATATTGGAGTTAAAGTCAGGATTGAACCGGCTGAAACAGCCATCCTGCGCGAGCGCATGCGCAACGGGCAGGCTCCCTTCTTTCGGGCATCCTGGATAGCAGACTATCCGGATGCCGAGAGTTTCCTCACCTGTTTCTACAGTAAAAATGGTGCACCACCGAACTATACCGGATTCAAAAACCCGGCGTATGACCGTTTGTACGAAAGTTGCCTGCTGGAGAATGACTCAGATAAAAGGTATAGTCTGTACAATCAAATGGACAGAATACTTGTAGAGGAAGCTCCGGTAATTTTCCTTTTTTACGATGAAACAGCTCAGTTTGCGTCAAAAAAGACGGAGGGCTTGCCACATAACGCCATTAACCTGCTTTCACTTAAAAAGGTGAAAAAGCATTCGTTTTAGCGTCCGCTTCTGTCAATCAGTACACTGCTGGCCTGTTGAGTGCCAAACATCTGTATATCCTGAATATTGACGTAATCGGGTCTCGATACCATAAACCATATAGCGTCGGCCACATCGGATGACTTGAGTGGTCTGAAGTCGTCGTAAATACGAGCTCTTTCGGCATCACCATCGAAACGGGTAATGGCAAATTCGGTTTCTTCAACATGCCCCGGACTAACCTGGCTAACGCGTACATTGTACCTGTACAAATCTGCGCGGAATCCTTTGGTCAGTGCCTCCACCGCAAATTTCGTGGCGCAGTACACATTTCCGTTCGGGTAAACCTCCTTGCCTGCACTGCTGCTGATATTTACAATATGTCCTTTCCTGCGCTCAACCATACCAGGAGATACCATACGGGTGACATAGAGCATTCCCTTTATATTGGTATCTATCATTGTTTCCCAGTGATCCAGGCGTCCCTCATGGATAGGACTGAGTCCCTTCGCAAGCCCTGCGTTGTTTATAAGCACATCAATCTGGCGGAAATGATCAGGAATTACGTTAAAAGCAGTTTCAACATCTTCATACCTGCGTACATCAAAAGGGAGTAGTAATACATCGGCACCATACGTAATTTTCAGGTGCTGGCCGATTTCATCCAGTCTGTCCTTCCGGCGGCCATTCAGGATAAGCCGGTATCCGTTGCGGGCAAACACCTCGGCGGTAGCCCGGCCGATTCCGGAGGTAGCGCCGGTAATCAGTACAACGGGAGCATCCGGATTTTGAACTACAACAGGTTCGTTTTCAGGTTCATTTTCAGGGCCGGGTACTGGTTCGCCCGGCTCGCTGGTTATGTCGGTAGCCGGCTGCAGCGACTGGCCGGTCAGTTTTTCGAGTGCTACAATCACTTCGGAATCGTCAGGTGCATTTGAGAGTGCATTCCGGAGATACACCACGGCAGTTTCTCTGTATTCATCAGCGA